>CAMYPV010000024.1 GCA_947293975.1 uncultured Ezakiella sp.
TCCATAACATCAAGCACATAATTTACTTTTTTATAAACGCTCTCTGACATATATCGCCTCATCAGCCTGTGAAGCTGTGAACCGATTTTTTCTTTGTCGGTCAATAAATATATAGAAAAAATCACCGCCAGCAAAAATGTCACTACACTCGAGAACACAGTTGATAATACTCCAAAAACAACTCCAACTGCATTGCCAAAACCTTTTGTAACTGTCGAAACAACTTTATCAATCTTACTCTTCCAATCAAAAGTATCTAGCGATTTCAACCAATTTGTATCAACCCATTCAAACTTCTCTGCTTTCTTTACAATGCTTTTAAAAGTATTTGGCGCTTCATTTACAATAAGTGTAATACTCTCGATAAGCTGTGGCACAACAAGTCTTATTAACAAAAACACCAACGCAAATAATGTCAAGAATGACAACAATAAACATACGGGTCTTCTGCTTTTTTCAATAAACTTACTCTTGCTATTTTTAAAATAATGCTTCTCATAAAATCGCATCAAAATATTTATCACATACGCAATTGCTCCGCCTATGATAAGTGGCATTGCAGCAACAAAAAAAATCTTCACAAGTCCGGCAAATCTAGTCCAATAATGTATGCATAAAAATAAAATAAATGCACTTATGCCGACTTTAAAACAATTTTTATAATCAAGCTTCATATCTTCCTCCTTATTTATTACATTACAAAAATTATACCACAAATTTCCTACAATATCTATAAAGATTTACCGCCTTTCTTTGCTATTTACCTTTATTTATGATATACTAGATTAAAGTACACGGGTGGTAGGAGGGATTAATTGAATATTTTCATTAAAATAAGTTTGGTTGTTTTGTTTGGAGTGATTGGCGGTAAAATTGCAAGGCGCTTAAATTTACCAAATGTCACAGGCTATATAATCGCAGGATTATTTTTGGGCCCATCATTTCTTCATATAGTTACAGCAGATCACGCACCAATAATTTCATTTGTAAACGAATTTGCACTTGGGATAATTGCGTTTGCAATTGGCGGAGAGTTTTTCTTGCCAGATTTAAAAAAGCTAGGCAAAGATGTGTTTGTAATTACTATTATGGAAGTGCTTGGCGTTTTGCTTGTGGTATTTTGCGCAATGTATTATTTATTGGGCCAATCATTTGTATTTTCAATCATAATTGCATCAATGTCAGCTGCAACAGCTCCTGCTGGAACTGTAATGGTAATCAGACAGTACAGAGCCTATGGGCCGCTTACAAAAACCATACTTCCAGTGGCAGCTCTTGACGATGTGCTTGGCATTATGGCTTTTGGAATTGCAATGAGCCTTGCGAAACTATCTATTGGAAGCGCAGATGTTTCTGTGTTTAAAATGTTTTGGGAGCCAGCATCTGAGATCATCGGTTCAATTGCATTAGGTGCAGTAATTGGTTTTATATTTACATTTATCGTTAAGCATATCAAATCAAAAGAAGAATTGCTATGTTTGATAATTTTTACAATACTTGCATCAATTGGCATTGCAAATTACTTGGGCTTATCTGCTCTATTAAGCAATATGATGATTGGTACAATGCTTGTAAACTTGCACAACAAAGCAAACAGAGTTTTTGAAACTATTAACGAATTTGCTCCGCCAATAAATTTATTATTCTTTACATTTGCAGGTGCGAGCCTAGATTTATCTGTGCTTGCAAGCATCGGAGGTCTTGGTGTTGTATACGCATTTTCAAGAGCATTTGGTAAGATCTTGGGCGCAACAGCAGGAGCAAAAATGGTTAAGGCGAAGGACACAATAGTAAAATGGCTAGGGCTTGCACTGTTGCCACAAGGCGGAATATCCATCGGTCTTTCGATGATAGTTGCAAGAGAGCTTCCAGATTACAGCTCTGAAATAATTACAGTAATATTGTTTTCTGTATTGGTGTTTGAAATTTCAGGGCCAATACTTGCAAAGATTTCAATCACAAAAGCAGGCGAAGTAAATGGACTTGATCGAATAAAGGAGTTTGATAAATAATGAAGGCTTTATTTTTAATATTAAACAAGACTGAAAAATTAAACGATATATTAGAAGGTTTTGTAGAGGTAGGATTAAAAGGTGCAACTGTTGTCGATTCACAAGGCATGGGTTCTGCACTTGCAGAGAGTAATATTCCAATGTTTGGCGGACTATTAAGATCAGTGCTTGACAACAATAGACCATTTAACAAAATTATATTTACAGTTATCGAAGATGACGAGACGCTTGAGGCGGCTATAAAATCTGTCGAAGAAAGTTTAGGTGACATGAGTCAGCCAGGTGTTGGACTGATGTTTGTAATGCCAGTTGATCGCGTAATCGGCTGGACAAAACCACAGGCATAAAAATATCCCGATTGCAATTGCAATCGGGATTTTTGTTACATATTATAAATTTTTCAATGCCTTTAAGTTTGCTTCGATTGTCATATCAATAATTTCATCTGTATGCGCAGCTTGGAAAAATATCGCTTCAAATTGTGCAGGAGCAAATATAAATCCTTGCTTAATCATCTCTTTAAAATATTTTGCATACATCTTTGTGTCTGCACGCTTTACATCTTCGTATGATTTTATTTGATCAAACTCACCGAAGAACAAACTCATCATCGACTTATATCTTGTGACTTTTCCAGGAATACCAGTTGTCTTTAGATTTTCCTTAAAGCCTTGTTCGAGTTTTTGTGCCATTTTTTCTAGGCGATCATAGATGTCTTTGTGTGCTTCAAGCGTTTTTAAAGTGTCTCTACCCATCTTCATTGCAAGAGGATTGCCCGATAGAGTCCCTGCTTGATACACTCCGCCAATTGGCGAAAGCTTTTCCATAATTTTTCTTGGCCCTGCAAACGCGCCAACAGGCAAGCCACCGCCGATAATTTTGCCAAAGCAAAACAAATCTGGCTTTACATCAAAATCACTGGATATCGAACCAAATTGTGTTCTAAATCCTGTTATTACTTCGTCAAATATCAAAAGTATTCCGTTTTCTTCAGTAACTTTGCGCAGTTCCTTCATAAACTCTTTGTCAGGTACAACTACGCCCATGTTACCGGCGATTGGTTCAATAATTACGCACGCAATATCCTCGCCATATTTATTGATTTTCTCTTTCACGTCGTCAATATTATTGTATTCGCAGACAATTGTATATTCTGTAACACCGCTTGGCACGCCGAGTGATGACGGAGCATTGTATGTTAAAGTGCCTGATCCTGACTTTACTAATAGTCCATCGCTGTGGCCGTGATAGCAACCTTCGAATTTTATAAATTTATTTCTACCCGTGTATCCACGTGCAAGTCTGATTGCACTCATGGTTGCCTCTGTGCCTGAGTTTACCATTCTTACCATTTCTGTGCCAGTATATTTTGTAAAAAGCTCCGCCATCTCAACTTCAACCTCTGTCGGGAGTCCAAATGTAATTGCCTCGTCAAGATATGTCTTAGCCTTCTCAACAATTTCTTTTGGGCGATGACCCAAAATCATTGGCCCCCACGAATCGATAAAGTCGATGTATTTATTTCCGTCAACATCATAAATATATGGGCCATCAGCCTTTTCAAAAAATATTGGATCCATATCAACAGAACCAAATGCCCTTACAGGAGAATTTACGCCGCCAGGTATAACTTTCTTTGCTCTTTCATATAAATTCATTATCTTTGCTCCTTTAATAACTTTGCCATTTCCTTTGCATGATACGAGATAATTAATTTTGCGCCGGCTCTTTTCATCGCAATCATATTTTCATATATAATATTTTCACTCAAAATACCACGCTTTACAGCCTCTTTAATCATCGCATACTCTCCACTTACATTGTACACAACGAGATTTGTGTTAAAGTTCTCCTTAACGCGTCTCACAATATCAAGATATGCAAGCGCTGGCTTTACAATTATAAAATCTGCGTCCTCGTCCAAATCAAGTTCAACCTCTTTCATTGCCTCGTCTGAATTGTGAAAATCCATTTGATAACCCTTGCGATCACCAAAGCTAGGTGCAGAGCCTGCAGCATCTCTAAAAGGTCCGTAATATGATGACGCGTATTTTGCAGCATAGCTCATAATCGGAATATTTTTAAAACCATTGTTGTCAAGTTCTTCTCTAATTGCACGCACTCTAAAGTCCATCATATCAGAAGGCGCAACCACATCAGCGCCTGCGCGTGCTTGGCTAAGTGCAATCTTTGCAATATATTTAATAGTCTCGTCGTTATTAACCTCTCCAGTCTCTGTTAAAATTCCGCAGTGACCGTGGTCTGTGTACTCACACATACATACATCTGTAATTACAATAAAATCTGGGTGATGCTTCTTGATTTCTCTTGTCGCTCTTTGGATGATGCCATCGTCTTCGAACGCACTTGTTGCACACGAATCCTTATGATCAGGAATGCCAAATAAAATTACCGCCCTGATGCCAAGTTCTTTTAACTCTTTAATTTCGTCATCAAGCATGTCAACAGAATATTGATATTGATCTACAAGCGATGGAATTTCACGCTTTATATTTTTGCCTTCCACGACAAAAAGTGGATAGATAAAATCCTTCACTTCAACTATTGCTTCTTGTGTCATTTCTCTTAAAACTTTATTATTTCTAATTCTTCTCATCCTCATAATTAACTCTCCTTTATTGCCTTTACAAGTGACTCAATTGTCGAAAACTCTGACTCTTTATAGATGTCGATGCCACTTGACTTAATAACATTTGTTGTAACTGGCCCAATCGAATAAATTCTCTTGCCTTTTAATATATCCATTCCATACATCTTTACAAAATTTTTAAATGTAGATGACGCTGTAAATGTTATGTCTGTAAAATCATCATCTAATTTTGTGCGCTCAGGGATCACGCTTTTGTAAACTGCAAGCTCATAAAACTCGCCCAATTCTCTGTACGAATCAATAAGCTTTTGATCGGTCAAGTCTGAGTGCGGCAAAAAAATCACCCTGTCTTTATAATCATCTTCACCAATCAACTTTACAAGCTCTGTACCTGTAAATTTATTTTTTGGATAAAAAGACTTAAGTCCATAATTATCCAGCGCTTCTTTTGTCGCCTTGCCTACAACATAAATCTTTACTCTGTTTAAATCTTCTATATTATTGTATTTTAAAAATTCGTCAAAAAATATTCTTATTGCATTTTGTGAATGAAATACCAGATGCGTGAAGCGAAAATCTTCTATAATTTTCTGAAGCTTATCAATATTTATCGGTAAAATTTCAATGGTAGGCACTTCAACTACATCAAAATCCGTCAAAAGACTTTTTAATTTTGAATTGCCCGACCCCGATCTTGTTATGACTATTTTTCTATTGTTCGACTTCACTCTTAAGCTCCATCGCCATTTCAGCCGCAGCATCAACTGCCTCCTTATAATCAACAATGCGCTTCTTCTTTATAATCAAATTTCTTGCATTGTCTCCAAACACGCCTCTTAAAATTGCCTTGTCGCCATTAAGCTCAGCATAAAATCCCATAGGGCTGTGGCAACCCGCATCAAGCACACGCTGAAACTCCCGCTCAATCTTCATACGCTTTGATGTGTCCTCATCTCTAATCGAAAGTACAAGAGATCGCACAAAATCATCATCTGCTCTACCTTGGATTGCAAGTATGCCTTGGCATGGTGACGGTATAACCTCGTCAATACTAAAAACATAACTAACTCTATCTTCATAGCCAGCCCTCAACAGCCCAGCATACGCAAGCATAACCGCCATTATATTATCGCTGCCAACTTTTGACATACGAGTCTCGATATTTCCCCTGATGCCAACAGTATCGATATCACTTCTTAGACTTTTGATTTGAAGACTTCGCCTCAAAGATCCCGTCGCAATAATGCCAGGCTTCAACTCATTAATAGAGTTAATTTTTTTATCCATTACAAGCACATCACGTGGGTCACTTGACTTTGGCGGATCAAAAAACATTAGCCCAGGAGTAAGTGCGCTTGGCATATCCTTCATTGAATGAACTGCAAGGTCAATCTCACCGTTCAAAAGTGCGTCTTCTATTTCTCTAACAAAAACTCCCTTGCCAACCTTGTGTATAGGACTTTTAAGATCGATATCACCTTTTGTATTTATAGTAACAATTTCACAAACAAGACCAGGATTTTTCTCCTCTAGCGCATCTTTTACCATTATTGTCTGTGTCATCGCAAGATTGCTAGCTCTTGTTCCTATTTTTATCCTCATCGTAAAACTCCTCAAAAAACTTTATCACATCGTCCTTTAATAACGACGGTTCCATCGATTTTGCATAAATCAAAGGCTCTCTGTAAACCTTGTTTATAGAAAACGAAACAATTTTTTGCACCTTTCTAAGCTCGTGCTTACTAAGAGTTGTCTTTGACTCGATAAATGCCATTGTGTCATCAATTACCTCGTCAATATAACCCTTAACCGAACAAAAGACATCATCAAAGCGTGAAGCTTCTTCCCATCTTTTTAATTCTTGAACCTTATCCTCGATTTCCGACACAAAATTAAGTAATATTTCTTTTTTTCTATTCAAATTGTCCTTTGAAATCGTTGTGAGCGAATCGATGTCATATAAAAATACGCCGCTTATTTCCATAACTTTTTCATCCACACCACGTGGCAACGAAAGGTCTAATATATAAATTTCTTTATCTCTATTTAAAAAATCTCTAAAATGAAGTATCGTATGTGGAGACGCAGTCGAAACAATCAATATATCCACATCTGGCAAAAAGCTCCTCATCTCGTCGTAAGGAATAATTTTTACATCAGGATTTTCCTCGCGAAATTTAATCGAATTATTATAAGTCCTGTTTGAAATGTAAAGCTCAGCTCCACGCTCCTCAAGATATACGCTTGCAAGCTTACCCATCTTGCCGATGCCCACAATCATTGCCTTTTTATTCTTTAAATAAACATTTTTCTCCAAAAGTTTTATGCCCAAATAAGCTGTCGACGTCGGCGTATCAGAAACGCTTGAACTTGTCTTTACATATTTTGAAAAACTAATTGCCTCTCTTACAATCTTATTTAAAAACTTTTTTGCTCCGCCAAGTTGTTGTGCAGTTTCAAGTGCCGATACAACTTGCCCTTGTATTTGATCTTCGCCAACAACCATCGACTCAAGACCAATTGCAACATAAAAAATATGTCTAAGCGCATCGTCATCTTGCTTGAAAAATCTCGACGACTCTGGAATTTTCACCCCAAAATGTTCCTCAATATAATTCCACAACGCACTTTCGTCAATACGTTCCTCATATACATATATCTCTGAGCGATTGCAAGTTGATAAAATCATTATCTCATCATTTTCAGTCTGAAATTTTTCAGTAAAATCTATTATATCTGTATCTCTAAAAGCTAATTTCTCTCTGATTTCTATTGGTGTATCGTGATGATTTATACCAATTACATAAAATCTCATAAATTCTCCTACTATTAATAATAGACCTTTTACAGTCCATCAATTATTATACCACATATTAAAATTAATGTTAATAAAAAGCACGGCACAAAATAAAATCACCCGCAAAATTTTTGCAAATAAAAAAGCGCCCATTACTGAACGCTTCTCTTAAACTTTCATATAATCACGATCGATTTTGTCTTTTATCTTCCAAGCAATTTTGCCGTAAAACGAAATGCCACCATAATTTGCAATCGCTTTTTTATCTCCACAATTAATTATCTGCAAATATTTCAGCTGTGGACTGTATGATTTTAACTGATTGTCACCATCAATAATCTTCAATAAATTATGATACAATATCGGCGCCTCTCTAATTGCAAACACGCCTGCCTTTGGCAAATCCAAATGACATGTGAGAGTTGCCGTGTCGCCCATTACAACAGAGTTCTGTGCTGCAACAAGCTTGTCACTAACCAAGATGTAATTTTTCTCTGTAGTTTCAAAATTATCAAAACATACATCTGGGCCTCTAAAGCCTGTTGTTATAAATGCATAATCAAAGTCAATAACTCCATCATCTGTAAAAATTTGCTTGTCCCTGATTTCTTTTACATTCTTACCAGTAATTATATTTATATCCTTGTCAATAAGAATATTCTTGATCTTTTGTCGAGTTTTCGCATTAAAATTAACCAAGATATCATCTGAAGTAATTATATACACGTCGAGACTCTTAAATGCAGATTTAAATGCAAGTGCAAGCTCTATGCCAGACGCACCTCCACCTATAAAGACCAGCTTCTTAAAATTTGGATCATCCAATCGACTTTGAATTTCCATCTTTGCACGAACAACTCTATTTATAGGTTTAACAAGACAAACATCATCGCTTTCTATATTAAAATTGATATTAGACAAGGAGCCAAGATTGATTGATATAATGTCGTAGTGGTATTTATCATTCTTTGTTAAAACGAGCTTTTCATCCTTATCAATCGAAACAATCGACTCTTCGATATATTTAACGCCAGCACGCGCACAAAGTGATTTTACATCAAAAGAAATAGCATCTTCTGAATAAATGCCCTCAATAAATCCAGCGAGCATTCCCGAATAATATTGTCGCCTAAAATCCGTAATCAAAATCACCTCGATGTCGTGAATTGGATTTTTGATAAGCTCCTTTAAAATATTTATATGCCCATGGCCACCACCAGCCAAAATCAATCTTCTCATAAAACTCCCTGTAAAATTTTAAATCATTTCGACAAATGCTGCCAATCTTGTGTTCAATTGACCTACGTCGCTCTTTGAATAATCTGTTTCGACTGCAATATATGGAATTTTCTTCTCATCATTGCAGAAATTTTTAATTTCAAGACTTTCAACTTGGAAAGGTGTACATGTTTGCAGATGCATATCAACAACGCCATCAACCTTGTATTCGTCAATCATTCTTGACAATAGTTCACGTCTATTAGGATTTGGACTCATACATGCACAGCCAATGTTCAAATATTTTTCAGCAATTGCCATGTAAGGATCATCTGTGCCTTCTTCAACATTTCTGTCAATTGCCTTTGCACCGCCACAATTTTCATAAGCAACAACAATGCCGCCATTATCTTCGATTGCAGAAATAACCTTCTCTGTCGCACCACCGATTGGACAACCTGTAACCAAAATTCTTGGTCTACCTTTAATGTGCTTATGTTCTGAAAGAACTTTTTCCTTAAGTGCTTTTAATTCTTCAGGTATTGCGCGTTTGTCAAACTTAAATGTTGCACCATTTAAAACATGCCACAAATCAAGCCCCATTATTGGAAGCTCTTCATCTTTCATAATGCCATAAAAATCTTTGATTGCAGACCTTTCAGCATTTTTAACCTTAATTGCTTCTCTAATGCCTTCATCTGTAATTTCAACATCCAGAAATTTTTCTAAGTACTCTTTCATTTTAATTATTTCTGAATACCAAAGCTTTAGACCTTGCTCTGATTGTTTATTAGGTAATTCCATAACATGAACTGGCTTTACCTTTGCTAAGTACTCGTACATTTTCTTCTTACCATCACATGTAGTTTCTCCAACAATCAAATCCGAGAAGTGGAAGAATGGACACTTGTCTGTGATTGCAAAACCATAGCTCGATTTAATCAATGGACAAAGGTTTTTTGGCAAATCTCTTTCAGCATCTGGAATCGTCTCGTCACTTGTTGAACAAAGCGACACCGAAGTTGCTCCAGCTGCAAGAGCAAGCTCTTGTGGGAAAAATGTACAAAATACACCAACAACAGGAATATTTTTATCCTTAACTTCTTTAACCTTTAAAAAAGCATTTCTTCTTGCCTCAGCAAATTCCTCAAAAATTTCAGGCAAATCTTTTTGAATATCAATCATTATGTCTCCTTTCACGCATATAGCGTTTTTCTCCAATCCTTGCAGCGCCAATCGCCCCTGCAAATGGAGCTTTATCATATGTTTCAACTTGACGACCCAAATGATCGCTCAAGAGTTTTACAAAATTATCATTAACAGACAAACCCCCGGTCAAAATAATACGCCCGTCCATACCGTGCCTACGTGCAAGACCAGCCACCTTTTCGGCAACGCTCATCACAACGCCGGCAGCAATGTTTTTTTGCGGCTCACCCTGACCCATCAAACCAATTACTTCTGACTCAGCAAAAACCGTACACATAGAAGAAATCTTTAGTGGTTCGCCAACAACTGCCATCTCAAACATCTCATCAAGATTAACACCCAAACGGTTGGCCATAATCTCCAAAAATCTACCAGTACCGGCTGAACATTTATCATTCATAATAAAATCATCAACCATACCGCCTTTTAGAGTAATGACCTTTGTGTCTTGACCACCAATGTCGATAACAGTCGTAGTACCAATGCCATCCTCAATATGTTCCATTACACCCATCGCGTGGCATGTAATTTCTGTTACAGTTTCATTTGCAAAAAGAACGCTCACACGACCATAACCAGTCGCAACAAAACGAGCATTGTCAGTATCAATGCCGTAATCATTCTTAAGCATATCCTTAACTAAGTACGCAGTATCCTTACTGTTCCAACCAGAAGGAATCATAAACTCAAAATTATTGTCACCCCTAACAGCAACCTTAGTCGCAGTAGAGCCAATGTCGATACCAACAAAATCCAATCAATCACCCCCAATTTAATTTTATATTATAAACCACAAGCAATCAATACATATAAGATAATTTTATACCAAAACAAACACTATAGATAAAATTAATAACGCTCACGAGCGACATACACCTTTATACATCGCAACGCCATTTGAAAAGTTGTAGGGTCGACCACCGCGTGCGACATTTACCGTTTTATATCGCAATATCATGAAAAATGTTGTAAGGTCGACCACCGCGTGCGACATCCACCTTTATGCATACAAAACGTTTCGAACTGCAACGCCGTTGAATAAACGGTGATTTTATTTGCGGTTCAAAACCGCCTTGTCATTTTGGTATTAAAAAAGCTATGTACGTTTTCATACATAGCTTTTAATCTTTTTGTTTGTTTATTATTAGTTTTCTCTTGGTCCTAATTCTAAAACTAATCTGATCATGTCGATTAATTCTTGAACTTTTCTGCTAGATGCTCTTGAGTCTCTGATTAGTTTTGTTGCTGAGTCAATTACTTCACCAACTACTCTTCTGTTGTCGCCACTTCTTCTAGCTTGTCTAGCAAGTCTTCTGTGTTCTCTTAGGTCTTGGTATTCTGTTTTCGTTGCTCTCTTGTCGTCTTGGACTTGTGCAATTGCTTTACCTACTGCTGCGTCTAGTCTATCTTCTGCTGCGTAGATTTCTGCTACTGTTGCTTGTGGTTGTAGTCTGATTCTTGTTACGTCTTTAACTACTTTGTCTAGTTCGTATAGTACGTAGCTTGGAGCTTCTTTTAAATCGTTTCTGTATAAGAATCTTGCTTTGTGTAATTTTGCGTCTAGGTCGCTTCTTACATATAGGTTAGCTGTATCTGTTGCTGTGATGTCTGGGTATGTTAATAATTTAGCTTTTAGAGCTTCAAATTCTAACATGTGGTTTTTCATATCTTCAACGCTGTGGAATGGGCTAACTGCGATTACAAGTCCTTGGAATACGTATTCTGCAATTTCTACGTGTGCTTGGTCAACTTTGTATCTTAAAGCTGTTGTAGCAAATCTGATTGCAACACATAGTCTTCCAACTAGGATTAATCTTTGTGGAATTGATGATAGGTCATAGATTTGACCAAAGCTCATTCTTGCACCTTGTGCTTCTACTGATTTTTCGATGCTTACTTCTAGTTCGTCAGTTTTTTCGTTAACTTCTTTAACCATTTCTACTTGGTGTTGGTTTTTTGTTTCGATTGAGTTAACATCTGCTCTGATTGCTTTTACTTCTCTTTTGTAAACTTCTAGATCGTCAACTGTGATTTCTTGGTTTTCTTGTGGTGCATCTTCTTCCAATGCGAATGCAAAGTTTGGTACCAATGCGCCGAATAGCAATAATACTGCTAGGGTTAATGATAATAATCTTTTCATAATTTCCTCCTATTTTTATTTATCAAACACTTATACAGATTACGACTAGCGTTAGTTTTATACTAATCGTTTTAAGTGTAAGATTCTAATTAATTTTGATTTATTCTTCCTGTTTTGCTTATTTAAAGCTGAAGTTATATTCTTGAGTTACTCCACCAGCTTTTACTGTTGCTGTGAAGTCTTTTCTCCATACGCCAAATTGGAATCCGTTGAATTTAAATTCTGATTTTCCGTTTTGCATATAAACTCTTCTTGTTTGTTCTCTATCACCACTTCTTAATACAAGTGTTACATATCCTCTGTATGGTTGGAAATCTCTTTCAGCTTCAACTGTTAGTGTGAAAATTCCTGCTTTTCTTTCAGATTCTTGTATGTTTGTAATTTGAACAAATTTTTCTTCTTCTTTTGCTACAACTTCGATTGTTGTTGATGCAATTTTGCCGTTGTGGCTTCTTGCAAAGATTTTAACTTTGCCTGGTTGTAGTGCAAGAACTTGTCCTGTGTATTGGTCAACTTGAGCAATTCTGTCGTTTTCTGAGCTGTATTCTAGGTTTTTGTCGATAGCTTCTACTGGGAATACCAATGCTCTTGTTGATAAATCGAATGTTTCACCAATTTCTAGCTTTTTGTAGTTGATGCTAAAATCAACGCTTGATACTTGTGTTTTGTCGTTTGATACTGGTGGTACATCATCGCCGCCTGGAGTTGGTCCAACTTCGAATAGATAGTTGTTTCCTGTTGGTTGTAGTGGTGGAACTGCATCAATAAATCCACCTGGTTCAACGATGTATAATTCAAATTCTGCTTTTACTCCGTTGTCTTTTGATACAGCTGTGATTATTACTGAACCTGTTTGTACTGGGATAATTTCTCCGCCGCTAACTCTTGCGATGTATGGGTTTGATGAGTAGATGATAACATCTTTGTTTTTAACTTCGTTAGGGAAGATTACTGGTCTTAGTCTTGTCTTTTTATTTAAAGCAATGTATCCAGCATGTCCTTCCATAAATTCAATTTTTTCTACTCTAATTTTTGGTCCTATAACTTTTTCCATTTCTGCGTGTACTTTTTCGATTTGCTCGTCAAGTTCTCCGCATGTAACAGAAATTCTCCACCACATTCTTGAACCTTCTTCAATTGCTTCTTGAAGTTGTCTTCCTCTGAATTTTCTTGTTGTTGGGTTTAAGCTTCTTAAAGCACGTCTTGCTTCTGATAATTCTCTGCTGAACGCTGCTTTTTTGTAGATTGTTGCAATGTCATGTGGTTGTAGGTCTGGGTATGATAGTAATTCTTGTGCAAGTGGTTCAAATCTTTCGATGTATTCCATGATTTGTCCTTCGCTTGCAAATGGATTTACTACATATAATATACCTGTTAAGATATATTCTGCAATTTTTGTGTGTGCAGCTACAACTTTGTTAGATAATTCTGTAGTTGCAAATCTAATTGCGCGACCGATTCTAATTAGTAATTGAACTCTTACTGGGATAGTTGTTAAATCATAAACTGAATTTCCTACACCGTCCATTACGCGTTCTTCACTAATTTGAAGTTCTCTGTTAATATCACGTGCAGCTTCGTTAAATTTATCAACTAGCTCTTTTTCTTTTTCGTCTTGTGGTTCAATATCTTGAACGCTTCTTACTGCTGACTGAACATCTTTCTTAAGATCAGAAATCTCTAATAAATATCTGTCCTTGTTCTCTTCAGCCAGAACAACCGATGATAGCGGTGCAAATGCTGTTGCCGCCATTAGTAATGCCAATACAAATGACAATACTACTCTTGTTCTTTTCATTACTGTTCCTCCTTTTGAAAATTGTATTTATTATAAATGGTATCCCCAATTATAAACTAATATCCGAATTTGATTTCCTCTTTTTTGTCTCTAACTTCAAGAGTTGCTTCAAATTCTTTTCTCCAAACGCCGAAACTAAATCCTGTGTGTTTTACTTCTGCATAGCCTGCGTTAAAGTAAACTCTTTGTTTTTTAACTCTATCATCACTTCTAACAGTGATTGTTCCAGGACCATTGTATGGTTGACCATTTAGTGTAACTCTCGCCTTTACTCTAAATACTCCGCCTCTTCTTCTTGTGTTTGTGAATTCTTCAATTTTTATTTCTTGCTTACTTCTATCTGGTACAACAGTTACCTTAAATGTTGTACTCAATTTATTTTCAGTCATTACAGTAATTTTTGCGCGACCTTGTTTTAGTGCAACCAGTTTTCCGTCAGGTCTTGCCTCTACGATGTCTGGTCTATCACTATAGTAAACAAATGCACGTTTTGCAGTTTCTGGGAAAACGCCAACTCTATTTTCAATGTCGTATACATCACCTTCTTGAATTAGAGCTGATTGAACTTTCATAAATAATGTTAATGCAACATCTGGATCACGTTCTGGACGTATTGGGTCTGGTACGTAATCATCGGGTACTTCAGGTTCTGGATCTGGCTCTGGTTCTGGTGGAACATAATCGTTTTCGCCAATTGTTGGTATTGGGTTTCTGCCAGGAACTCTTATAAGTGGGTTTACAACTTGTACATTAAACCTTGCAACCATTTCGCCGCCTTTGGTCTTTACATATACATTTGTATTTCCTGGAAGAACTGGATATAGAATTCCGCCCTCTTTAAATACTGCTACGCTTTCGTCCATCGATCCAAATTCAAGTTCAACTTTTGCATCTGATGGTTCAACTTTATATGAAAGTAATCCTTTTTTGTCTGTTGAAATATATCCTTGGCTTCCCATTTCAAAATATAATTTTCTAATTTTTACGCCATCATCAATTTCGATTCCACTGTTGTGATCGTCAATTTCGTCAAGTTCACGTTCTGGAACATGATCTCCTGTGGTTGTAATAGCCTTTACACAGAAGTTTGCATTTGCAAGGCTTGATGTAAGATCTGTCCAGCCGTCGCCTTTACTTGAGTAATAAGATTGACCAGGCATTGCGACTGCCTTTGAAGTGTATCCTTTGATATTGCTTTCTATTGGAAGAGGAGTATTATTTTTTGATCTCTTTGAGTTCATATAAACTACTATTGCAAATTGTTCTCCCTCATCTAATTGTACTGGGTCAACTTTAATTGTGTAGTAACCTGGGTACATTAAATTTCCTTTTGCAAGTTCAATTCTTTGTTCACTTAGTTGTGATGTACTTTTAATATTTCTAACTAAGTATATTTCGTAATCACATTGGTTGCTTACATTAAATAATCCTACTTCATGTAGAAGTTCCTTGTATTTTGCTGTGAATATATTTGCCATATAACCTTCTCCAGCAAAACCAACTGATCTTGTTGCTCCTAGTGGATCGTATTGGTGGATGATTCCTCTTAGGTCTTTTTTCTTTGGAATAAATACTGCTGGGCTTCTTCCTACAAATCCATCATAATATGATACATAGTAATAACCAGCATCCATGTAGCTTCCGCCCCATGAGTTTTTACAAATCCATGCTCCGTGTCCCGGTGGTCTTTGTGTGAAAAGTGTGTTTGGGAAATTATCGTCCCAACCTACAATTGTAACTGCGTGGTCAGCTTTTCCTGAACCAGGGTTGTACATTGTGTAGTTTTTATGGTTTTCGTAATATTTTGTAGAATTTATTGTTGTATAAACTCCACCATATTCACTAATAGCCCATTTTAAATTGTCAACTTCGTCTCTTGATGTAACATCTGGAAGATATATTACTTTGTCGATGTCCATTGCTCTTAATAAGCCATCTTTTGAAACACTTATAACTGGATCATATGGATCGTCATCTTCTAGAATTGGTCCTTTGCCGCTTGCAAGATAAGCTGTTGCCATATCTCTGTTGCCGCCTTTGTCTAAGTTCCAATCAAATCCATGTTTATTTCTCATGTGCTTTTCACTGAAGTCGTATTTTCCCTTCTTTTGTCTTAAAAGAATTGATTCCATAGAACCATAAGCTGCAAACGCCCAGCAAGATCCATTTGGTCCTTGATCTCTAACTGGAGTTACCATATTATATTCTCTTAAGTCAAATTTTGAAGGATAGTGACTTCTCACTGCGTATGGAGATTTTTGAACCTCGATGTCAAGCGGTGATACTGCCAAACCATCTTGCGTTTCAAATCCATTTGGGTCAAATTCATCATTCAACTCACTTAGCTCTAAAAGATTTTTTTCTTCAGGAGCATCTTCTAAAATTTGCGTTTTAGCAATTAAATCTGGTGCATCGTTATCAATTGCCAGCGTTAATCCGGCAGGCAGAAACATTGCAAATGCTATGATCAGAGCTAAAACTTTTGTCAATTTTCCTTTCATAATACCTCCCCTATTTGATTAATATGTTACACTTTTGTAACCCTGAAATTAAAAAATAAAAGCTGAACGCATATTTATTATGTAAAATATGGTGATCGTTCATTTATTTGCTGTCATTATATCACTTACATTTTATTGTGTCAAGCAC
>CAMYPV010000025.1 GCA_947293975.1 uncultured Ezakiella sp.
GAGCCAAATTTGATGGTTTTTAGCCAAAATGTTCAGGCAGTCGTGGGGATAAATTCGTATTTACTGCTCATTTCAATTAGTATAGGCATTGGGCTGATGGTTGGATTTGGATTTATAAGAATTCTAAAAGACATCAGCATCAAAAAATACTTTACGATTGCGTACCTTGTTTTATTTGTGCTATTCTTCACGCAAAATGATACGATTAAAAACCTTTCGTTCGATTCAAGCGGTGCGAGTACAGGCGCACTTACAACTCCATTTTTTATGGCACTTGCATACGGGATTGCAAGATTAAAAGGTACTGATCGAGGAGAGGCAGATGCATTTGGACTTGTAGGCGTTGCAAGCATGGGGCCTATTGTGGTACTCTTGATACTTGGTACGATTATGGGTGGAGACGCGCAGTCGGTAAATGAAGTCGCAGTAAGTTTAAGCACGATGGATAAAATAATTGCGGCGATAAAAGAGGCAAGCATGGCTGTGCTTCCAATTACTCTAATATTTTTATTCTTTAACTGGATCAAATTAAAATGCCCAGCACGTGAATTTAAAAGGATAATGATTGGACTTTTGTATGCGTATATAGGATTGATTTTATTTTTGGTCGGTGTAAATATCGGCTTCAGCGACATGGGCGTATTCTTAGGAGAAGCACTTTATCAAAAGAGCGCCTGTGTGTTTATATTATTCAGTTTAATTACAGGATTTATGATTGTGCTTGCAGAACCTGCAGTTCAGTCGCTTATCGGTCAGATCAGCGACGTAACAGGGGGTTCTGTAAATAAGAAATTAGTTTTGGCAGCACTATCGATTGGTGTTGGTATGGCGGTAATGCTTTCAGCAATGCGTGTGCATTTTGAAGGATTTGAATTATGGATGTATTTGATTCCTGGATTTTTAATTGCAATTATGCTTTTTAAAAAAGTTGATCCACTCTTTGTTGGCATTAGCTTTGACGCAGGTGGAGTTGCGACAGGACCTATGACAACGGCATTTGCCTTATCAATGATGCAAGGTGCTGCAACGGTTAGCCCTGTTGCAGATCCGCTAGTAGATGGCTTTGGCGTAATCGCATCAGTAATGATGGCGCCAATTGTGAGTTTGATGATACTTGGATTATTGTATTCTAAAAAGAGGTAGATATGTTTTTAAATCAGATTATTATAAGAGAAGAAAAATCGAGAAAATTTTTGGCTGACATGAGGAAAAAAGGCGTTGACAGATACACAGTTGTACGTGCGAATGGAACCGCAAGGAGTGAGCTTTTAAAAAATCTTGGACTTGATGAAAAGACTATGGAGCTAATCGTTTGTTATGCAGAGCGTGAAAAGACAAATGCGCTTAAAGAACTTGCGGTTAACAAATATCATTTTGAAACTGAACACAGTGGAGTATATTTTTCAACGGATTTAAATTATAAAAAGGGGGATAAAATGGAAGCAGTAGCAATTCATGTTATAGTTGACAGAGGGCTTGCAGATGATGTTATTGATATAGCTGAGAAGGCTGGAGCAAGCGGAGCAACAGTTTTACACGGACGCGGCAGCGGCATTGAAAAACGCGTGGCAATTTTTGACATGGTTATTGAGCCTGAAAAAGATATTATATTGCTTGTAACAAGTTTGGAGCAAAAAGACAAAGTCATTGACGCAATTAACAAAGGCCTCGACATTGACTCAACTTCAAAAGGTGTTATCTTCACAATGCCAGTGACAGATGCAGTTGGATTTAATTTTAATAGATAAAAATTATTGGCTCTCGTATTTATATGAGGGCTGATTTATTTAAAAATATAGGTGATGAAATGAAAAAGAAAATACTGATTATAATTGCAATAATATTGTTAAGTACAAATGTAAATGCCTTTAGCGATGTTCAAGGCACATGGGCAGAGGAATATATAAATTGGGCAAGCTCGCGTGGAATTTTTAACGGATACAATGACGGCAGCTTCAAGCCTAAGTTAGAAATAACAAATGCAGAATTCATAAAAGTTATATCTGAGCTTATGCAAAGTGAGGAGCGAGTGGCATCAAATTACACAGACGTACCGGCAGACGCATGGTATATGGATGCACTTGAAAAAGTGATAGGCACCGGGCTGTTAAACAACATAGGAGAGTTTAAGCCGACAGAACATATTACAAGAATAGAAGCTTTTAGATTGATCTCGGGGGTTTATGGACTGCAGTCAAATCAAAAAGGCAAGATTGAATTTAAAGATGCAGAGGTTTTGGACAATCGTGCAGGAATTATTAGACTTGTAAACGACAAAATAATATGCGGAGATTCAAACGGAAATTTAAATCCATTGAATCCAATTACAAGAGCGGAAGTATGTAAGATATTAAATCAAACTTATTTAAAATATGGAAGATAGAGGCGAGAGCCTCTTTTTTTATTGAAGAACGCACAAAAAAAGTCCAGTCATTTGACTGGACTTAATGGTTTATTTGAAGTATATATTTGAAAAGATTTTTAATGCGTCTTTGACTTTTAAAATGCCATCAGCCTTAAACTTATCATCAATTAATTTACTTGCACGTGCTAACGAAACATATGCGGAGTATTTTGCATCAACAGACGATTTTGCAAAGTATTTTGTATCAAGTTCTTTTTTGATTCCAAGTAAGTCCTTGTAATATGCTCTTAAAAATTCACCAGCATTTATTTCCTTGTCGAGATTTTCTTTCTTGAATATATCCAAATCTTGGAATTTCTTTAAAACTTCATCTTCACTTGCAATATAACCGTCGTTTAAATTTGCAATATTAAACATTAAATCACGGTAAGTCATATTGTCGTCAAATGATTTTTCGCTCGCAACACCAAATCCTGCGTCCACAATGTCGATTAGATCTTCCGGTGTATCGCCAGTAGGCTTATAGATTGGGCCTGGGTTATCGCGGTCAAAGAATTTACCGTTAATAGCGTCATATTCTGTAATGCTCTTGCCGAAAGCATAAATTGCCTTTACAGATTCGATTGTAAAATCGCTGTAGGTCTTTGTAGGCTTTAATTCAAGAAGAATAAATTTTTGCCATTCGCCCTTGGCCTTAACATCATCTTCAGCTTTCTTTTGATCAATCTTCTTTGAGGCAAATTGCGGAGTTTTATTCTTGGATTCTTGATAACTGTAACTTGTCAAATACTTGTCGTTTGCAGAAAGTGAATAACAGTCGTCTTTTAAATAATAATCTTTGTATTTTTTGAAGTAGACTCTTGTTAGATCATTCATATTCATTTTTTCATTAAGCATATCATAATTTAAAGCTAGTTTTTTGTTGAATTTGTCAATAATTTTTCCAGCTTTATTTACGTCAGTTTTTTTGTCAGTTTTCTCATCACTGTAGAAATTTTTTGAATAATAGATAGGGAATAGATCATTCGCCCTTAAAGATACATTTGTATACTTTGATTCATCATTAAAATCGAATCTTAA
The DNA here is from genome assembly GCA_947293975.1 of uncultured Ezakiella sp. Lineage (GTDB taxonomy): Bacteria > Bacillota > Clostridia > Tissierellales > Peptoniphilaceae > Ezakiella. The sequence continues at coordinate 3,446 of CAMYPV010000025.1, forward strand.
ATTGTAAATATAATAGTTTGACCTATTATCTTTGTACAATCTAGAAGATTCTAATTTTTTTGTTGTGATTCCAAAAAACTCTACAGCCTTTTTGGTTGCTTGTTCTTTGGATTTTAAATTTTTGACAGTTTCCACTTCTTTGATTTCGCTTTCGCTCATCCCATCATTTTTATAAGCTGATTTATCTGTACTACCCATGCCATAAGCATCAATAATATCGTAATCAACAAGTTTTAAGCTGTTAGCATCGATGAGCGGACTTTTATTCATAAAATCATAATAAGGATAAAGCTTTTCGTCACCAGAAGCATTGTTTTTCATTAGGAACAAATATAGTGGATTTGCCTTTAGCATTGCTTGATAAGCCTTGTCTTTGTCATTTGAAAATTTTAAGCCATCAACCTTTGCATAGTTTGCTTTAATCGCAGTTTCGTTTAAGAATATATTGGAAACTTCTGCAGAAACTTTATCAACTTCCGCATTGATTAAACAGTTGTAAACTGGAGTGTCACCAAATTTAATACCAATACTAAAATGGTGGATGCGTGCAGTACTGTTAGAATTTATAACATAAAATTGATACTTTCTCTTTGGATATACAGAATTAAGCGTTGATAAAACAAGTTTTTCAGCATCTTTAACTGATATATTTGATTTTTTGTTTTCAGCTTCGTTACCGTATTTTGAATAGCTTAATAAATATCCATCTGTATTATAAATTGCACGAACTCTTTCGTTTTTTGATGAATCTTTAAAACCCCAGCTAATTATATAACGGCTTTCGCTAGTTTCGGTTGAAACGTCGTCATAATCATTCGAGATTTTAAAAATCTTCTTGCTAAGCGTGATTAGCTCAGTAAATTTATCGGCTTCTTTATTGTTCGCCGCATAAATAGGTGTAAATAGCGATATAATCATAATCGCACTCAGAGCTATTGAAAGTTTTTTTAGCATATAATTTCCTCCTTTTTAATTTTTTGTACTTAAAAACCCAAGACTAGATAAGCCTTGGGTTTGTTTAAGTTACTTTAAGATTTCAATTGTGTCAATATCATCAGTTAGATATGATACAAACATGTGCATTCTTGCGCCTTCTTTTAGTTCGCCGAATACAACAGCATCTCTATCCAAGACTTTTTTGAATTGTTCTTTTGTGTCTTCACGTTCAAATTCAAGTGTTGTAATTTTGTCTTTAACAAAAACTGATTTAATTACATAAACTCTTTGGTCTGAAGTAATTTGTGTTTCTGCTGCAACAACTGTACCGTCTTCGCCAATTGAAAGCTTAACGATTTCGCCTGGATTTAATTTTTGAATTGTAGCATTTTTGAAAACGCTGAATGTCTTTCTTTCTTCGTTAACATCTGTAGCAACGATTTCTTTGTCAATTGCTTGTTCAAAACCATAAAGCATCTTTACAGTCTTGTATTCTTTTACATTTTGAACTTCTTCGTAATTGTCAAACATAATTGCAAATACTAAATCATCACTTGCAGAAACTGGAAGTTTAACACCAGAATTTACTTTTTCAAAATCCTTTGTTGTAATAACAAATGCCTTCAAATCTTTTTTAGGATTTGATTTTGAAATTTGTTCAAGTGTTGTGTATTCAAACTTGCTGTCTTTTTTAACAAGAACGATTGATTTATCTGTCAATTCGTATTCTTTGCCGTCAACTTTGATAAGTTCATAGCGACCACGAGTTGGTCTTAAATTAATTTCAAATTTGCCATCTTTCTTGTCAACATTTTTAAATTCAGAAGGGCTTGCAACTTTAGCAATCTTTGTTACGCCGTCATTGTTTGAGAATACATAAACTAAATCATTTACGTTAAGATCTGTAAGTTTGACCATTCTGTTGCCATCTTTGATGTCAATCTTCAAGCTGTCAGTAACTTCAACAAGTCTGTTTGTCTTATCTCTTAAACGGATTTGAGTAGCAGTAATTGCATCAACAACCATTGCTTCTTCTTTTTGTGAAAGATCTCCTCTAACCAATTGAACATTGCCAAGTAAGTCAATAGCAATAACATTCTTTTGATTACCCATTTCGATTAGAGTTGGTTGAGCCTTTGTTGGAACGATTACATCGTAAAGATCAGTGCCAACATTTAAAACAGCTCTGAAATTATCCATGTTTGAAAGAGGATATTTTTGTTCGCCAATAACGATTTCACCGTTTAGCAATTTGAATTTAACATTTACTAATTTTTCTTCAGTAACAATAACTTTTCCATCATCATAAACATGTAGAACGCTGTCTACAGAAATACGATTAGGATCGAATGATTTTAACTTGCCCTTTTCAAAAATAAGTGCAGATTTAATATTTGCAACAGCCTTTTGTCCAGGAGCATTGTCCTTAACAACATAAACTGTGTTGCCCTTGAAGTCAACAACAGGGAGCACGTCTTTAAAGTTGAAAGATTGAATAAATACAACCTTTGAATTGTGAACAGTTACAACTGCAAAGTCAACTTTATCCTTAACTTCAGCTCTGAATTTTGATAGAGAATAATTTACACCATTGTGAACGATGTTTAAAAGTCTATCGTCAGATTTTTCAGATTCATCAATTACATAACCACGTTTTTCATTGTTCATGTAAAGACTGCCGTCTTTGCCAATTGTGAAATTGCCAGAGAATAATTCATATTCTTTAGCAGGTTTAACCTCTGTAACTTCGTTGTTTTCATCAACATTAAAGTCAACAACTTGACCTAAATAATCAATAGGATTGATTGATTTTGCAAATTTGAAAGCTTGAATGTCAGCTTTTTTAAGATTCTTAGCATCGCCAGGATTAATAACATTAATTACAGCGCCTTTTTCGCTAATTTCTTGAACAAGACCTCTAATCTTTAAGCTAACAGTAGGATGTTTAAGTTGTAAAACTTCATAAAGCATATTGAAAACATCTTCGCGCTTTGCATCAGCCTTGTAATCGTTAACATTTAGATGTTTTAAAATTCCAAGTTCAGTTGCCTTTTCAATATATGGAGTTGCCCATGTAGCGCCAGGAGCTTTTTCTTGTTTTTCTAGTTCGCCACCATTTGCAACAACAGCAAGCATTTTAATAGCTTGTTCATAAGTTACATTATCTTTTGGAGCGAATAGATTTCCAGGATAACCATTTACGATTTGCTTTGTAGCAGCAACGTTTGCGAAGCCATTAGCCCAACCGCCAGCCTTCATATCCTTAAAGATTGAAGGAGCTGGTTTTAATTTTTCAGCAAGCTCAACTTCGTCAATTGCATAAACTACAATTTTTGCAAAAGATGCACGATCAATAGGAGATTCGAGCTTCAAGTCACCACTGCCGTCACCTTCAACAATCTTTTGTTCTACTAGATAGTCTACCATTTCATTTTTAGCATCAACTCTAAAAGAGAATGCAAAAACAGTAAGTAAAGCTACCAAAATGATACTTAATTTTCTTTTCATAATATACCTCCTCGTATCTTACAGTACATATATAACCGAAAACGAGCGTTAATAAACGCTCGTCACAAAAATGTAATATTAAAAAACTTAGCCTAACATAATTTTTTCAAGTCTTAGAGGCTCGATATATTCGTCACCGCGGAATGCACGCATATTGCCACCGCTGATTTCATCGATAAGAGCAACCTTACCATCAATCATACCAAATTCAAATTTAATATCGTATAGTTCAAGATCTTTCTTTGCAAGCTCTTCCTTAACAAAAGAACCAATGCCTTTTGCAAGTTTAACAAGCTCTTCATATTCGTCAGCTGTCATTATGTTTAAGATAACAAGAGCGTCCTTAGTAATAAGAGGATCGTTTCTGTCATCATCTTTAAGAGTGATTTCAACATATTCTGGTAGAGGAGTACCAGATTCAATGTACTTGCCGTAGCGTCTAATAAATGAACCAACAGCTCTATAACGAACAATTACCTCAACACCTTGTCCGAAAACTTTTGCCTTTCTAACAACAGCTTCGTTTTTGTCAATATCAGCAGAAACAAAGTGAGTGTTAAGGCCTTTTGCATTTAACTTTTCATAGAAAAACTTCGTCATTGATACAGCACTCTTACCAGCGCCTTCCATAGTTAAACCAACATGATTTTCACCTGGATCAAAAACTCCATCCTTACCTGTAACATCGTCTTTAAATTTTAAAAGAACTGTCTTGTCGTCAATTTCGTATACATCTTTGGTTTTACCAGTGTATAGTTTTTTCATCAATATCACCTCGAGTATATTTTAATACTAAAGCCCGAAAAATGCAAGAAATATAAGAATATTTTTTGTGATTTAAATTACGATTAAGAAAGTTTTTTTGAGGATAATTTTTGTTCATATTATGATGAAATATTTTTTGAACAAATTTATTATTAAAACCGAATTTAACATTTTTACATTCATTCCACATATGTTATAATAGATTCTATAAGGAGGCTTTATGGTTATTTCTTTTGACGGGGTTACAAAATTATACAAGGGCAAGCTTGGCGTGGAGGATATTTCATTTGACGTCGGCCAGGCGTCTATCGCTGGTCTGATCGGGCCAAATGGGGCTGGCAAGTCCACAATTATAAAGATGATTGCAGGCATTCTTACGCCGGACTCTGGCCGCTTGGACGTGATGGGCTATAAACCCAGTCGCGACATCAAGGACCTGTCAAAGCACTATGGACTTATGTTTGGCAACCGGTCATCCCTCTGGTTTAATCTAAAGGCCAAGGAGTCCTTGCTTTTGATGAAGGACATTTACAATGTTTCCGACAAAGATTATCAGAGGACTCTGGATAAGTACGTTGAGATTTTATCCGCAGGCGATTTACTAGATAAGCCAGTTAGGACCATGTCTTTGGGCGAGCGAATCAAAATCGAAATTTTGACCAGCCTGATCCACGAACCCGATTTACTTATTTATGACGAGCCGACACTGGGTCTCGACATCCAAGCAAAGCTCGCTTTCCGAGAAATTTTATCCAGCATTAGGAGCGAGGGCAAGACGATTTTAATCACCACCCACGACCTCACGGATGTGGAGAAGCTTTGCGATAAAATTATTTTAATCAACAGGGGCCACAAGCTAATCGACCTGACACGGACCGAGCTCAAGGAAAAGTTGGCAGAGAAGATGGTTTTGACTTCAATGAATAAACTAGACGATTTAAAAGATTTTTTTGTGGAAGAAATTCAAGGCGAATACAAGTATATTTTGCCTGCTGACGAGGCCAAAGCCGCAGGCGAGTTTTTGTCTCATAATTTTGATATAGGCTCTTACACTTTTTCTAAGCCTGACCTGGAGGATATTTTGTATGACTACTATCAGCCATAGGCTAAAAATTTTACGCAGGTATTTCATTTTATATATAAAGGAAAAGACCGTTTTTAAAAGCGATGCGACTTTAAGCGTCTTCGATTTTTTTATTTCCATCATGTCGACCCTGGTTTTTTGGTTGTCAATCAAGGGCATGGGAGTTAAATTCGTCGGATGGGGAGTAGAGGAAATCAGCCTTATGGTCGGTTTTAATATGGTGTCGCTGGCTGTTAGCGAAATCTTTTTTGGCTTTAGGGACCTGGAGTACAAGATTGTCTCTGGCGAATTTGATGTCATGATGACCAAGGGCCTGAGTCCTTTTGCAATTTTGGTCCTTAGCCGTATGAATTTTATTTATATTTTACTTAACGCTGGTCTTGGCCTAGCCATTATCATCTATTCGTTTATAACTTATAATTTGTCTGTCTACTTGGTCTTAGTTGCTTTAACAACATCGGTTTTTGCGACCCTTGCCTTGCAGTTTATGTACAATTCTTTTTCACTACTGGCCTTTAAGCTGGGAGAAATTTATTATATCAGGGACTTAACCTTTTCATTTTTAAAGGCCAAGACATATCCTACGGATATTTTCCCTAAGAGCCTATACAAGATTTTTATTTATATAATTCCCCTGGCACTCATGAGCACACTTCCAACCAAGATTGCCTTTGCAAAAGTCGATTACAAAAGCTATTTGCTGGTCAGCTTTTTATCATTTGTAGTCATGAAAATTTTATTTAAAATTTTTGCAAAAAAAGCAATAAGTTTATACTCTGGGGCAGGTAATTAAGATGAAAAAATACTTAAGACTTTTTAAAATGGGCAAGCTCGAACGCAAGGCCTTTGCCCACAATTACAAATTTTCCTACCTTTCGATTGCTATACAAATTGCAATTAGCTTTTACTTTTGGCGGTTTGCAAACATAGACCATCTGGCTAGTGACTTTACTTTATCAAGCATAATGATGTATTTTTTGTCCCTATCCATATTGACACTTGTCTTTACTCCGGCCATGTACATCTGCTATGAAGTGTGGACCAGCATAAACTCAGGGGAGATAATCATCTGGATATCAAGGCCAGTCAATTATATATTGATGAAGTTTTTTGAAAAGCTGGGCATCTTTATCACGACATCAGCCATGCCCATGGCCGCCTATATTTTAATTTACACAATTTTTTATAAGGGCGAAATCAGACACATATTTTTTGGAATTATATCAGCCCTTGCCGGCTATGTAATTTTGTTTTTGCTGCAAATGCTAATAGGCCTTTTAAGCTTTTGGGTGAAAAAGACCATCACCATGAGGGACTTGATCTTTGAGATCTTTGCAATCCTTGGCGGGTCGCTCATGCCAATAGATTTCTTTCCAGCCTTTATACAAAAACTTTCCCTCTATTCGCCCTTTGCCTATATCTATTACCTGCCAAGCAAGATTTTGTCAGGTGCCATGGACCAAAATTACGGCAAGGGATTAGTCATTCAAATAATTTGGATTATAATATTGTATATTATTTGCCAAGCTATCTATAAGTTCGGCAAAAACAAAACCGTTCAGGGGGGATAGAAATGTTTTAATTGGTTTTTGTAGTGGTCGATTTCAGATCGGTCTAAACCGATTAAAATTTTAAAATTATTTGCCAATATATATGGTAGAATAAAAGCAATAACAACAAAGGGAGACTTAGATAATGAAACACAAATCGAATTTTTTTGACAATTTATTTTTTCTGATAAAAAATTGGTTTGCCAAGGACCGGATGGGGGCCCTGGTTGTTTTTCTTGCAGCCATTATTGTCGTCCTCATTCCTATGGTCGAGGCTTTGATCACAAAGACCCTGGCCGATTCCTTGGTGGATGGCCTTTACATGAGAGAGTTTTTATACAAGCTCTTCGCCATCTTTGCCCTGTATTTGCTTTTAAAATTTATTAGCGTTTGGGCAGAGGAGAGGACCTGGTATTTTCAATCTAAGGTTTCCATGCTCTACGGCTTGGATCTTATGGGGGCTGTAATGGCTAAGGACTTGGAAGACTTTGAGGGCGCAGATGAGCGGGCTCTTTTTGAAAGAGCCAAGGCCTTTGCCTTTGACGGTGACCAGGCTGATGGCGCTTGGTCAGCCATTAGATTTTCCAAATTACTCACTTCATTTTTAGGTTTTTTGACCTACTCAGTAATTTTTTCTAGAGTTTCGCCCCTTCTTATTTCCATTTTAATTTTGACATCCGCCATAGGCTATTACATTCAAGACAGGCTGATTAAGTTTGGCGATGCGACTGCCGATCAAATGTCCTTGGAGGAGATGCGGCTCTATTATCTTTATAGGATTGCTGGTGACGAGTCGGCCCAAAAGGAAGCTAGATTAAACAAGGCTCTTGCCCTTATCTTTGCCTACTTGGATAAATTTTCCCAGTCCTATTACAAGATCTTGAGAAAATATACCAGGAAGGCCAACGCGACTTCCGGGATCGAGGCGAGCTTGGGTTTTATAAGAGACCTGGCTACATATATTATATTGACCAAGACGGCCATGACTGGGGCAATTTCCATTGGCGATTTTGTTTTTTATTTGACACTGGTAATGGGCTTTTCAGAATGGCTGAACAATTTTACAGGACACATCTCAAGCTTAAAGAGGATTTCACTGGCCTGTGGTAAATATCGGGACTTCACTCACGAGGAAAATCTTGTTGACAATAGACCGCCACTCGAAAAAATCGAATCCATTGAATTAAAAGATTTGTCTTTCGCCTATAAGGAAGGTGGGCAGATTTTAAAGGATATTAATCTGTCCTTGAAAATGGGCGATTCACTGGCAATAGTCGGAGAAAATGGAGCAGGCAAGACCACTTTGGTAAAAGTTTTGTCCGGCCTCTACCATCCGACCGCTGGCAATTTATATGTAAATGGCAAGGACATGGACACCTATTCCACGGAATCGGTCTATGGACGAATGAGTATTTTATTTCAAGATTATTTTCTCTTGCCCGGCAGCTTGATCGACAATATTGATAACAAAAACCGGGACAAAGAAAAAGTTTCTGCTCTGATCGACCAATTGGGTCTGGCTAAAAGGATAAATAATTTGGAAGACGGCCTGGATAGCCAGGTTATCGATCTTGAAAATAACAAGATCACTGGTTTTTCTGGCGGGGAAATGCAGAGGATTCTCCTGGCCAAGTCCTTGGCTAAGGACGGGGACATTTTAATCTTGGACGAACCAACGGCCGCTTTGGATCCCATTAGTGAAGAAAATCTCTACAAGGATTATGAAAAAATTTCCAAGGACAAGATTTCGATTTTTATTTCCCATAGGATAAATTCAACTCGTTTTTGCGACCGAATAATTTATATGGAGAACGGGCAAATCGTCGAGGCCGGCAGCCACCAGGAACTCATGGCCAAGGGGGGCAAGTACAAGACCATGTACGACCTCCAGGCCAGCTACTACAAGGAGGACGACCATGAAAACTAGGCAAGTCTTAAAAGACATCCACAAGATTGACAAAAAAATCCTCCCAATACTCTTTGCAAATTGCTTGCTCAAGGCCATCGAACCCTTTGTATTGATTTTTGTTTCATCCAAGCTGGTCGACAGTTTGCTTAGAGGCAAGTCGGCCAGGGAAATTTTCACCCTCGCTTTAATTGGTGCGGCCACCTATGCAATTGTTTATTTCTTAAGCTCTATGAGCGAAAATTATAAGTTGGAGATTACCGACTACTTAAATTGCAAGGAGAAAAATCTTCTCATCAGGGGAATTTTTGACCTGACCTTTGAGGACTTTATTAGTAAAGATTATCAAAAGAAAATTTCCAGGCACAGGCAGGAGACAGAAGGCATGGGCGGGGTTTATTATGAAATGGTCTACCAATTTTGCGACTTCACGTCCAGTATCTTTACAATTATAATCGGCCTGATTTCCCTGGGCACTTTTTATCCCACACTTTTTAAAGCTGTGGACATACGAGTTTTGGGCTCTGCATATTTTCCCTTGATTGTGGTCGCAATATTTATTTTCTTGGCCTTGGCTCTGGTTAAGATTAGAAAAAATGTCGAAGAGAAAAATGAAATCGACCGCAGCCTCTACGCGGACAAATATAAAATCTATGACTTTTATATGAAAATTTTCTCCGACTACGATAGGCTAAAGCAGATAAAAATTTACGACGAAAAAGATTTTATTAAGGGCCAGCTCCAGGAAAATTTTATTGACCAAGGGCTCAAGCATAATAAAAAAATAAATATAAGGACCGGCCTCTCCAGGGGCTTAAATGATTTGGTCCTCACGGGAGTAGACATCCTCTTCTTGCTGGTCTTGGCAGTAAAGGCCATGGGCGGACTCTTTGGCATAGAGGCCCTTCTCATATACAAGGGCGCCTTTGCAGAAATTGTCGGAGGAGTCAAGGTCCTCATAGAAACCATCGGCTACCAAAAGGCCATCGACCCCAAGATCGATATTCTCTACGATGTAATAAATTTAAAAGCTACAAAAGAAAATACTTTTGCAGACCATCAAGAAAATTCGACAGATTATCTTATTGATGCAAAAAATATTTGCTTTTCATATCCAGATAGCAAAGACCTACAATTAAAAAATCTGAACCTGCAAGTGAAAAAAGGCGAAAAAATTTCAATCGTTGGCGCCAATGGATCGGGCAAGACGACTTTTATAAATCTCTTGACTGGCCTCTACCAGCCGACCGCTGGCGATTTATATGTAAATGGATCGAGGCCAAATTTAAGAGATGAAAAATCCAAATTGGGAACAGTCAGCCAAGATTTATTTTTATTTTCCTTTATGCTGGGAGAAAATATTGCCTGCAGGGAAAATTATGATCGAAGACAAGCCCAGTCGGCCTTAGACAAAGCCGGCTTTAACAAGTACATGGACCTGACCACTTATGTTTACAAGGACCTCTATGAGAGCGGAATTGATTTGTCGGGTGGCGAGGCTCAAAAAGTCGCCCTGGCCAGGGCCCTCTACAAGGACGGAGACCTCCTCCTCTTTGACGAGCCAACATCCAAACTCGACCCCAAGGCAGAGATGCAAGTCTTCGAAAGCTTTAAAAAAGTTTCCGCAGATAAAACCGCAATCTTTGTATCGCACAGGATGAGCGCCTGCAAGTTTGCAGATAGAATTGTCATCTTCAAAGATGGAACTATAATTGCAACTGGCACCCACGCAGACCTCTTAAAAGAAAATACAATTTATCAGGAAATGTGGCAAGCCCAAGCCAAATATTATAATTAATAGAAAGATGTGGAATTTTCCATGACTTTTTTATACGCAATTGATATATATATGGTATAATGAACAAAACAAAAGGAGGAAAACATGAAATACAAGAAATTTTTTATTACCATGCTTTTGATTGCAATTATTGGTGCGGTAATTACTTTGGTGCCGCCGGCTCTTATCCAATACTGGAAGGCCAACAACATCAACATTGACAACGCTATGATCTACACTCTGGCAGGAATTATTGTGGCCTCATATTTGCTCAGAGTGCTTTTGATTTATGTTAGAGAAAAATTTGCCCTAGAGTTTAACAAGAATAATTTCTTTAAGTCTCTTGACCAAGCCCACAAGATGCAATATGATGAACTCACCAATCGTGGACCCTTAAACGTCCTTGAAAGAATTATAATGAGCGTCAACTCGACTTATTCGTTTATGACCGGAGACTACATAAATATTTGGTCAAATATAATTATAATTTTGGGTGCTCTCGCCATTTTACTTAAGGTAAATTGGGTCATCGCCCTTGCCATGGCTGTGGTTCTCCCCATAAATATCTTGGGTTATAAGGCCCTAAACAAAAAGCTCTTTGAAAAATCCAAGGTCATGCAAGAACAGACGAGCGCCGGCTGGCAAAAGGTCTTGTCCTTTATAGACAATGTGGATGATTTCAAACAGCTATCCAAGTTTTCCTATATAGAAAATTTAATCGATGACGACGTTCACAAGATTTTTAAATCCATGGCAGATGTAAATGTTTACGCTCAAAGTGTCAGCTATATAATCCACGGCTTTAACGAGGTCGTCAGGTCTATAATCATGCTCTACATGCTCTTTATGGCGACCAAGGGCGAATACCAAGCAGGGGTTATTATGATAGTAATATTCCTTATCCCGGTTTATTTTTCAGCCGTATCGTCAATCGTCTCTTCAAATTTAAACAAGAGAGACTACAAAGTCGCTACAGGATTTATTGACGAGGTTAAAAGCTTAGCAGAGCCAAATGGCACAAAGACTTTGGACCCAGTTAAAAATATGGAAATCGACCTAGACCATATTGGCGCTGGAGAATTTTTAAGAACAGTCAGCATCAACGAAACTTTCAACAAAGGCGACATAGTTTGGGTCAAGGGCGACAGCGGAACTGGTAAGTCGACTCTGGTAAAATACCTGACCAAGTTTAGGCCAATCGAATCAATCAAATACAACGGCGTGGACATGATGGACCTTGCCAACGAGGACTTAAGAGAAAGGGTAATCTACCTCAGCCAGCAATCTTCGATTTACAATGCAAGCATCTTGGATAATATAATCATAGATAAAAACAAGCAGGGGCAAATGAGAAACAAAATCGAAAATGAAAAACTCCTTGCCCCGATCTTTGCAAACAAAACTGTGGACACAATAATAAATCCAGCAGTCGCCAACTTATCTGGCGGAGAAAAACAAAGAATAGCCTTCGCCAGAGCCAT
>CAMYPV010000026.1 GCA_947293975.1 uncultured Ezakiella sp.
TCTTTGCTTGAGGGCGGTCGCAACGGGGTTGACATGGGTCTTACCATTATTCCTGGTGTTGTTGTGATTTGTTCTTTGGTGCTTTTACTTACCAACGGTGTTGGCCCTGAGGGTTATACTGGTGCGGCTAATGAGGGGGTTGCGTTTTTGCCTTGGATTGGCGAGAAGCTTTCGTTTATTTTAAATCCTCTCTTTGGTTTCCAAAATCCTACAAGTATCGCTGTGCCTATTACTGCGCTTGGCAGTGCTGGAGCGGCTATGGGTTTGGTGCCTGGTCTTGTTGAGACGGGCAGCGTTACAGGAAACGAGATTGCGGTGTTTACCGCGATTTGCATGTGCTGGAGCGGTTATTTGTCGACTCACGTTGCTATGATGGATTCGCTTGGTGCGAAGGATTTGACCGGTAAGGCAATTTTGTCTCACACTATTGGTGGGATTACGGCAGGTATTGCTGCTAATTTGATTTACAAGGTTTTAATGTTATTTTAAGGAGTATTATGATTATTTCATGTGGGGGAGTTGTGGTTAATAAGGATGGTATGATTCTTGTTCTTAGAAAGAAAAATGGCTACTACTGTCTTCCAAAGGGTCGAGTCGAATCTGGCGAGACGTGGCAAGAGGCTGCGCTTCGCGAGGTTAAAGAGGAGACCAATATAGACGCTTCGATTGTGGAGTTTGTTGATGAGATTTCGTATGTAATAAAAGGTCCAAACGGCTTGCGTCAGCCCAAGGTTGTGAATTGGTTTTTGATGAAGCCCACTAGCTTTGAGCCGATTCCGCAAAAGAGCGAGGGCTTTCAAAAGTGTTTTTACATTTCAAAAGACGAGTCGCAAAGGCTTCTTGCATACGATAATGAGAGGTATATTGTTAGAAAGGCTTTTAGATTAATTAGACGGAACGATGAATTTTACACAGAAGGTCAAAACTGAATTATACAATAACCACATCATGCGTGGTGACGAGATTGCGTTTGAGATTATTGGCTTTTTGGCTGCAAAAAATCCTATCTCTAATAAGTCGATTTCGGGTGCGATTGATTATGATTATTTAAGTCGCATTTACGACATGACTTTGTCTAGTGATTTTAAATATTCTATCGAGAAGGATGTTATTTTTATCGAGTCGGAGTTTGACATTCGCGAGTTTTTGCAAAGTTCAGACAATCAGCTCAAGCGTGCGTTTATGCGCGGGGCTTTTATTTCGAACGGCAGCATTAATGATCCCAAAAAGAGTTATCATTTGGAGATGGAATTTAAATTTGTGAACGAGGCTCAGTTGATGCTTGAGATTTGCGAGTCTTTGGGGCTTAGGGCAAGTTTGACGAGTAGACGCGATCATTTTTTGGTGTATTTTAAGGACAGAAACAGCATTTCGGACGCGCTGACGCTGATGGGGGCTTTGAAGTCGACATTGATGTTTGAGGAGGATGTGATTTTAAATTCCACACGTAATGACGTAAACAGGCGTGTTAATTGCGAGTCGGCGAACCTCACAAAGACTGTTGTGGCTGGCTTGAAGCAGATTGACGCGATCGAGAAGCTGCAGAACTTGGGCGTGTTTGAGCATCTTGACAAAAATCTCTACGATATTGGCTTGTTGCGTCTTGCAAATCCTGATGCAAGTTTGAACGAGCTTGTGCTTTTGTCGGGAAATAAGCTCACAAAAAGTGGCATCAATCATAGGCTGAAAAAAATTATTGAAATTGCAGATAAATTATAAAGGAGTTTTTATGAAGACCATTGTTACTAATAATAAATATGTTTTGGACAAGTTTAAAGATGATTTTAATTTGATTTTTGTGGATGACGAATCTACTTACATGGGCGTGCTGCTCAAGATTAGAGATCTTGTGCATCTTAATTACAAGATTTTGACTCATCCTCTTAGCGGTTCTGTTAAGCCTAACGAGACGCCTTACAAGTCGGTCATGCTTGAGGAAGGTCGCGCGCTTGACAATGACAGTGTGCTTTTGATCGAGGGCGCCATTCAAACTATGCAGAAATTTCAAAACAACGAGCGCACTCCTGATTGGCCTGAGCGGGTCAGGGACGATTGCAGAGTTGTTGACTGCGATTTGATGGCAAACACTGTTTACAGGCTTGGGCATTTTTAATGCATGGCATTGTAATGGACATTTCGACTGACGGCAGAGGCGTTATTCGAGATGGCAAAACTGTTTTTGTTAAAAATGCTCTACCGGGAGACGAGGTGGAGTATTTTTTGGTTCGTGAAAACAAAAATTATGACGAAGCTGAGGTCAAACGCTTTATAAATTATTCGCCAAGACGTGTTAGCAATGAAAACGCATTGGGGAGCGCCTATCCCCTTTTCCCGCTTGAAGATGATTTCCAGATGGAGCTTAAAAGAAAGATGGTCGATTTTAATCTAAATCGCAAGGCCGGTGTCGACTGCGAAGTGATTGCAGTTCCCAGTTCGAGTTATCGCCTAAACAAGCTGAGGCTTCATGTTGAGTCAGACGCAATAGGCCTTCACGAGCGCGGCACAAACGAGATTTATGCGCCAGATTATGAGATTTTATTTGGGCATGCGGATTTTATTAAAAATCTTCCAAAAAATCTTTCGGGCGCAAGTTATGTAAGTCTTCGAAATGCGGACAATGGTTTGTTTTTGGCGACGGACGGCGTGTATGACGAGGACGATTTAAACGGAGTTTGTGATGCAAATGGCTTTAGGGGCGAACGCCCTGTCTTAAACATTTTGGGCATCGATTACAAGCACGACATCGACGGATTTTTTCAAAACTCCATATCCGGTGCAAAAAGCGCACTTGAGATTATTGGCGACGAGCCACGTGGTAGTGTGCTTGATCTCTACTGCGGCGTGGGATTTATTTCTATTTATGTGGCAAAAAATGCTGCGTCCGTCTTCGGTGTCGAGATAAATGACTCGGCGATTTCCCTTGCGCGCGAAAATTCGCCGTATAAAAACACGACCTTCGAGGTGCGTGACACCGCAAAGTTTATGCGTGAAAACCGCAAGAACTTCGACACGATAATCGTCGACCCGCCACGCTCTGGGCTTGTGAAGGATGTAATTGACGGCATCATCCGTAACAAAAACCGCGAGCTTGTGTATATGAGCTGCGATTTGGGAACTTTTACGCGTGATTTAAAAATTCTCAAAAATTATTTTAAGATTGAAAAGGTTTTCGCCATCGATATGTTTAAAGGCACGACTGGAGTCGAGTGCATTGCAAAGATGACGAGAATTTAAAAAGCGCCTCGCATTGAGACGCTTCTTGCCCACTTTTTCCGCTTGCGGATGAGTGGGTTTTTATATGTCAATTTTTTTAAGGGCGGGATTTTCCAAGTACATAACGCCGTACAATTCTTCGCTTCCATCAAAGTTAAAACGCTCAAATCTAAAGTCTTTGACGAGAAATTTTGTGGGCGTGTCCTCGTCAACTCCAAAGAGTGTGCGAACGCTTTTGATGTTTAAAAGGTCGTGATAATCGCTTAGTTTTACCGGGTGCGGTTTTAAATAATCGGGCGGATTTTTGCGATTGTGCGTAATGAAATCAAGCCTCAATAGCTCTGTGATATAATCGATGTTTTCGTCTTCATTCACAAAATCATAGAGCAACTTGTAAAGATCCTCACGCTTATGCCCCACCTTGTCAAAGCCGTTTGTCTCCCAATAAATGCTCATCTTTTCGAAGAAATCAAACGGACTCTTGTCTTTTAAAAGATAGTCCATGGTGTTTTTGAAATAGTTTTCGTTTGAAAATTTCTCGACAATGTCTTCGATGATTTTGATGCGCGTCAGCTCGAGCGCCGAGAGATACTTTGTCGAAAGCACTTCGTAAGGCGGATAGGCGTTATATTTGATCTCGTGCAATTCGGCTTGGCTCTTGATTTTTGAGCCGCGAAGCACTTTTAAAAATCCCAGCTGATATTTTTCGGCGCCAAGCGAGTAGATATAGTCGAAGCTCTTTTTGAAGCTCGCGTAATCCTCATAAGGCAGCCCCGCAATCTGGTCAACGTGCTGATGAATATTTCCAAAGCTCTCAATTTTTTTGACGACGTATTTGAGTCGGTCAAGGTCGGTCTTGCGTTCGATCGCCCTTAGAGTTTCGGGGTTTGACGACTGTATGCCAATTTCAAACTGAAACAGATGCTTCGGCAGCGTCTTTAGAAAATCCAAAAACTCGTCACTTATAAGATGCGCCATGAGTTCCATGTGAAATGTCATGCCCTCGCGTGCGTTTTCCACGATAAACTGCATCATCTCAATGCTCTCACGCTCGTTTGCGTTAAATGTTCGGTCGACGAGTTTCACGATTTTTGCACCAGAATTTATTATGTGAATCAAATCGCTCTTGATTCGCTCGCTACTAAAATATCGCACGCCCTTGATGGTCGAACTCATACAAAAAGTACAGCGAAACGGACAGCCGCGACTCATCTCGTAGTAAACGATTTTGCCCGGCGGACAAATCATATTCACAAACGGGCTTGGAATGATGTCGAGATTTTTTATAAGAGGCCTTGGCGGATTTGACACCACGCGCTCGCCAACTCGGTAGCTGACGCCCAATAGGTCGTCGTATCCCCTGCCCTCTTCGATACGCTTGAGGAGTTCGGGCGTTGTGATCTCGCCTTCGTCTCTGATAATTATGTCGAGTCCTGGGTTTTCGTTAAAATGCTCCATAATGTCAAAGCTCGCCTCGATGCCGCCCCAGCCTATCACCGCATCTGTCACCTTCGAGAGGTCGCTTGTGAGCTTTTTTATAAATTCGATATTCCAAATATATGTTGAAAACAAAATAACGTCCGGCTTTCTCTTGATGATCTCGCCATAGACGAAATTTAAATTTTGATTTATATTAAATTCCAAACGCTCCACGTCAAAATCGCGGCACATATTATAGATATAATCGACCGCAAGCGCTGTGTGGATGTATTTTGAATTAACTCCAATAAGTAAAACCTTCATTTAATCACCTGTCATTATTATAACATATTTTTACGCAAAAAAATAAGACGCCTTTTTTGGGCGTCTGGTTAAAAATTATTTGCATAAGAAGTCGCAACCCTTGCACCTAGGTAACTCTGCTTCATTTTCAACACGCACGCCGTGGCTCCATGCGCGCATTGCTCTTAAAATGGGTACAAGTTCACGGCCTCTGTCGGTCAAATCGTACTCGACTCTAGGTGGCATTTCCTGATATTCTGTTCTCGTGATTATGCCAGCATTTACCAACTCTTTAAGAGTTTTTGCAAGCATTGGTTCGGATATGTTGCTCATACCGTCACGCAAATCGCCGTATCTCAATCTACCAAGATTCGATAAAACGCATATAACCCTCGCCTTCCATTTGTTGCCTAAAATGGAAACCGTATTTGCAACAGGACATCTGACGTCCTTGTCGCTGGGCACTCTACTCATGCTATCCCTCCTCGACTATATTATAGACGTATTGTATCTATAAATCAATAACAATTGATAAAGCGTTAAAGCATTATATATTTTATATATAAATCTATCATACATTTTATAAATACCCATAGTTTTCATAAAAAAACAGAGCTTTTTTGTAAGCTCCGTCAATTAATTGTCATTAAACATTTTTTCCAAACGCTCTCGCCTATCACGCATGTCTTGATTGTTTTGCATCAATTTTTCGTGTTTGTATTTGATGATGCCGTCGCTAATCATTCGCACAACATACATCAAGAGGCTGTACACAACGCCCTTGATCGCCGATTTAAACAAATACAATCCACTAAATACATTTTGATTTCTCGAAACCAAGAGCCCGTTCATCTCGAAGAGTCTGCCCAATGTGTCGATGCCCGCCAATATCTGCAAAATCGCAAGTGCAATCATCATTATAAATATATATTTCGGTGCGTACGCGTGCTTTGATGTCATAAATGTAATTGCATCATAAGCCGCAAACCATCCGTAAATCAAAAACATCGTGCCGTACACAAATACAAATATGCTCATCAAGTCCAAATACTTTCCGACAACGCCGTCTCTTACGTTTAGATTTAAACTATGTAGCGATTTTGTATCGATTATAATAATGCCAATCACAATTGCAATCGCCGCGATGCCTGCAATCGTGAGTCTGCCTTTTAATTTGTTATAATTCAAAAAATTTCCCTTCTGCCTTTTCACATTCTACCGCCTTTCATGAATTTTAGTATATTTATTTTATCATAATTTTAAGATTTTTTCAATTTTAGTAATTGTAGATTATAATTATTTTCATTTATAAATAACTGTTCATATTACTTGCAATTGTCTACTCGTTGTGATAATATAAAGTTGTTGATAGTTGATCAGTTTCAGGGAACCGTAAAGTCGGACAGCCCCCGCTACTGTATAAGCCGAGCAGCACACGACCACTTATAAGGGAAGGCCTTGTGCATATGCGTTGACGCTGGAGTCAGGATACCTGTGATTAACTAGTGACGCTTCGGAGGGAAGGGTCTACGTTTTTTGCGTGCCCTCCTAATATATAAGGAGGTTTTTTTATGAACAAAATCGAAAAAAGGTTCGCAAGTCTTTTTGTGTTCGTGATGGGATTATTTGTTACAAATATCGCTGAAGCAATGCACATTTCTGAAGGCTTCCTACCAAAGGTACATGCCGGTATTTATTTTGTAATTGCGATTCCGTTTGTCATTTATGGCATCCGTTCAATCAAAAAAATTACTAATGAATATCCAGAAAAGAAAATGCTAATTGCACTTGCAGGTGCTTTTGTATTTTTACTTTCATCATTGAAATTACCTGCAGTAACAGGTTCATGCTCACATCCAACTGGTGTTGCACTTGGTGCCATACTTTTTGGACCTGGACCAATGTTCTTGCTAGGCACAATCGTTTTGATTTTCCAAGCTACGCTACTTGCTCATGGCGGTCTTACAACACTTGGAGCCAACGCTTTTTCAATGGCAATCGTAGGCGCAATCGTTGCATACGGCGTTTACAAAGCTCTTAGAAAAGCAGGCGCAAACGATCTAGTATCTGTATTTTTTGCAGCATTTTTATCAGATTTGATGACTTATGTAATTACATCAATCGAGCTTGGCATTGCATTTCCAAACCCAAGTTTTGCAGGCGCAATCACAAGCTACATGCAAATCTTTGCAGTTACACAAGTTCCAATTGCTATTATGGAAGCAATCGTTACGGTTTTAATCTATAATGCAATCAAAAAATATGAAGGAGGAATAGTTTATGAAACAATCAACTAAAATAATCCTTATAATTTTACTTGTAGCATTGTTTGTGGTTCCATTTGTAATTCAAAAAGACGCTGAGTTTGAGGGGGCAGACGGTGCAGCGGCTGAATTTATCGAAGCGGAAAACCCAGACTACGAGCCATGGTTTTCAAATATCTACGAGCCAGCCAGTGGCGAAATCGAAAGCTTTTTGTTTGCTTTCCAAGCAGCAATCGGCGCTATTGTAATCGGATATTACTTCGGTTACAACAAAGGCAGACGCAAGGGATCTGACAAATAATGTCAATCGAAAAGATCTCGTATAATAACAATTTTACCAACAAAAACCCGAGAGCCAAGATGCTTTTGGGTTTTCTATTACTTATTATTTCGCTCGTAATCGAGAGCAATTATTTTCACGTTCTCTTGACAGTAGCAATTATAACGACGCTTTGTATTTACGGGTGCATACGACTTTCAAGCGTCATTAGGCTTTACAAAATTCCGTTTTGGTTTTTGATGGTTTCGATAATCGTAATTTTGATTAACATTCAAAAAACTGCGGACAATCTTTCCTATTATATAAGTATCGGGAAATATTTTGTAGGAACAAACGATGCCAATATAAATACTTCTGTCTCGACCTTGTCAAGGAGCATTGCGTGTTTGAGTTCAACGTATTTTATCGCACTCACAACGCCTATCAATCAAATCGTCACGATTTTTAAGGACATTCACATGCCGCGGATTTTTGTGGAGCAATTTATTTTGATCTACCGCTATATAAATGTTTTTATGGACGAGTTTAAGGATATGGATACGGCGATGAAACTAAAGCATGGCGACGCAAACACCGTTTTGAAGCTCAAAAGCACAGCGATGATTGCAAGCAAGCTCTTTATAAAGATGATGACAAGCTACAAGGACTGGAAGGATGCGCTTGATTTGAAGCTCTTTGATGGCAATTTTTATTATTAGGTGAATTATGTTAGAAATTAGAAATTTAAATTACAATTACCCAGGCTCACAGTTTGGCATTAAAAACATAAGTCTAAGTATCGAACGCTCGAAGGTGCATGGGCTTGTTGGCGAAAATGGTGCCGGAAAGTCGACGCTGTTTTTAAACACGCTAGGACTTTTGAAGATGAATAGCGGCGAGATTTTGCTTGACGGAAAGCCACTTCGTTTTAAAAAGGACGAGTTGAGGGATTATCGCACACGAGTAAATTTGGTGATGCAAAATCCGGACAAGCAGATCTTCTATTCAAATGTCAAGGACGACATAGTCTTTCCACTTAGAAATTTAAAACGCTCTGAGGAATTTATCGAGAAGAAACTCGAAGAGCTTTCAGACAAGCTCGGCATTTGCGAACTTCTGGACAGACCCACGCACGCCCTTAGCTATGGGCAGAAAAAACGCGTGGCAATTGCCGGCGTGCTTGCGATGGAGCCTGAGTATATACTGTTTGACGAACCAACGGCGGGGCTTGATCCACGCCTAACCGAAAATATGCGCGATCTTATTGGTGAGCTGAAGTCGGACGGCATTGGCATTTTGATTTCGAGTCACGACATGGACTTCATATACGACGTGTGTGATGACATCAGTGTCATATCAAAAGGCGAAATAATTGCGAGCGGTAAAAAAAGCGAGGTCTTTGTGCAAAAAGAATTATTGATCAGGGCGGGCTTGCGTGAGCCAACGCTTGCACGTTTGCACAACGATGCAGGGCTGCCACTGTTTGACAATATGGATGACTTAATTCAATATCTCTTAAAATAATGTTCCACGTGGAACATTATTTTTTTGTCCCTCAAATTGTTCCACGTGGAACAATTGCTCTTTATTTATTTTTTGCTTTGTGTTATTATATTTAGAGGAGGGGGTTATGGCAAATATTTTATCTTTTTTCAATCAAAAAGGTGGCGTTGGCAAGACGACGACCGCGCTTAACCTTGCAGCGGCGCTTGTTGACCGCAAACGCAAGGTGCTTGTTGTCGATATGGATCCACAGGGAAATCTTTCGTCAGGCATCACAAATGACGAGATTCAGATTAACGGCACCGTCTACGATATAATTATGAAGGACGCCAATCCAAAGTCTGTGATATCCGACACGACGCACGACGGATTAAAGCTGATTGCAGGCAATCCAGATTCAGCGGGCATGGAGATTGAGCTTGCTGTGCGTGGCGATTGGCACTATCTTTTGAGAAATAAATTACAGCAGTTAAATTCTGACTTCGACTATATATTTATCGACTGTCCACCGAGTTTAGGCATATTGTCTCTAATGAGCTTAAACGCAAGCGACGGCGTCATCAGCACAATTCAGTCTGAGTACTACGCACTCGAGGGCGTTACGCAGCTTATAAAAACGATTGGCCTTGTAAAAGAAAACTATAACTCTGGGCTTGAATTAAAAGGCGTGCTACTTACAATGCACGATGTTAGAAATAATTTGGCACAAGACGTTGAGTCGGAAGTCAAGGGGTTTTTTAAAGATATTGTTTTTAAAACAGCGATTCCACGCAATGTAAGACTTGCCGAAGCGCCAAGTCATGGGCTTTCGATTTTCGACTACGACAATCGCTCGGCAGGTGCAGAGAGCTTTAAGAAATTGGCAAAAGAGTTTGACAAGCGTTTTAAATAGAGGTGTTTATGAGAAAAAAATCACTAGGAAAAGGGCTGAACGCTCTTTTTGAACAAGTAGAAGAAACAAAGCATATCAGTAAAGATGAAATAAAAGAAATCAATCTGACCGAAATCAAGGCAAATCCTGATCAGGTTAGAAAGCATTTTGACCCGAAGGCAATTGAAGAACTTGCTGAGAGCATCAAAAACCATGGTCTATTGGAGCCGATTTTACTGACACCGATGGACGGTAAGTATCTTATAGTTGCTGGCGAAAGGCGTTTCCGTGCGGTTAAAAGTCTTGGTCGCGACAAAATCTCTGCAATTGTAAGGGATTTTGACAAGGAAGACATCAAAAAGTTATCGCTCATCGAAAATATCCAAAGGGAAAATCTAAATCCAATCGAAGAGGCCATTAGCTATGAAGAGTTGATGAAGGAGAGCAAGCTTACGCAGGCGGAATTTGCAAAGGAAATCGGCAAGAGCAGAAGCCACGTCGCAAATGTTTTGAGGCTTTTAAACCTCGAGATGAGCGTAATGGACGACGTTAGAAATGGCGACATCAGTTTTGGTCATGCAAAGGTTTTATCGTCGCTTCCAATGGATGAGCAGAAGAAACTCGCTGCAAAGATTAAACAGCTCGGCTTAAACGTCCGCGACACCGAAAAGGCTGTCAAGACCAAAAAGAAGCCCGGCAAAAATATATTTATACAAGACCTTGAAGAGAGATTGCAGTCGAAGTTTATGGCGCGTGTTCGCATCAACGACAACAAGGGCAAGGGCAACGTATCCATCGAGTATCACTCGGCTGACGAGCTTGATAGAATCGTTGAAATGCTAAATAATATTTGATATAATTAAAAGGGTGATATAATGAATTTAATGGATTTAAGATTAATAACTGTGGACAGCTTTACGCAGTGCAGATTTGGCGGAAACCCCGCAGCAATCGTGCCTGAATGTGAAGAAGTGCCGCAAATGTATTATCCGCAAATTGCAAACGAGATCAATCTCTCGCAATCTGCATTCATACACAGAAGATCAAAAGACAGATTTTTTATAGAATTTTTCACGCCAACAAAGGCCATCAAGTTCTCGGGTCACGCTGCGATTGGCGCGTTTTACGTGCTTTCAAACATGGGCTACATCAGACCAATTGAAGAGGGCATCAAAACCGCAGAGCTAGAAATCGAAGACGGCGAAGTGCTTGATGTAAATATCAGATACAACGATTACGAAGTCGAGAAGATTGACATCTTGATGCCTGAAAAGTGCTTCAATATAAAGGAAGATAAGTCGATTAAGAAAGATGAGCTTGCAGAGATTTTAAGAGTTAGCGAAGAATCAATTGATGATATTTATTTTGGCGGTTATTTTAACCACGACATCATCGCATTTGTCGACACAAAAGAAACGCTCGACAGTGTAAAGCCTGACTTTTTCGACTTGATTTCTCTTAGCGAAGAGAAAAAAGCAAGCGGACTTTATATAGTATATAAAGGTAAGAAGGGCGACAAACTATTCGCATACGCAAGGTATTTCTCTCCTGCAATCGGCATTTACGAAGAGTCCGCAACAGGCTCAGCAGCAGCCGCAGCGGGCAAAATCATCTTGGATCAAACGGGCGACGATGAGATAACAGTTTATCAAGGGCAAATCATGAAACGCCCAAGCGTAATTGAAATTGCAAAGATGGATGACACCATCATAATGAGAGGCGTTGGTAGAATCGTAACAGACAGCGTAATGCATCTGTAATTGATGCTTATTTGTTAATTAATAATTGTGCATTTGCATGATTATGTAATTATAATTAGGAAAAATTGGGTATCAATTATATGATTGGTTATTCAATAAAAAATTAAAATATTAGGAGGATTTTATGAAGTTAATTGATTTAAGTTTAAGAGATTACAACAAGGAAGTTTTTGGAGAATCTCCAGCACCAGGTGGCGGAAGTGTTTCAGCTTATGCAGGTTCATTAGGTGCAAGTTTAACACAAATGGTAGGAAGTCTTACAATTGACAAAAAAGCTTTCGAATCTCTAACAGATGCTGAAAAAGCTGAAATGAAAAAAATTCAAGCAGAATACGAACCACTACGTAAAGAACTTGAAGAAATCGTTGACACAGACGCAACAAGCTTTGACGAAGTTATGGCAGCATTCAAGCTTCCAAAAGAAACTGACGAAGAAAAGAAAGCAAGAAGCGCAGCAATTCAAGAAGGTTACAAAAAGGCTTTAGAAATTCCTCTAAGAGCAGCTGAACTATGCTTAAAGGGTCTTGAAATGCAAGATATCTATGCTCACAAGGGCAACAAAAACGCAATCACAGACGTTGGAGTAGGCACACTTTTATTACAAGCTGGACTTGAAGGCGCATTGTTCAACGTTTTGATCAATGTAAACTCAATCAAAGACGAAGCTTATGCAAACAACATCAGAGAGCGTGCAGCTGACTTATTAAAGAAATCTAAAGAGAAAAAAGAAGAAACTCTAAAAATTGTATACGAAAAATTAAAATAATATGATTTATTTTGACAACGCAGCAACAAGCTGGCCCAAACCGTCTTCAGTAGTGGAGGCGGTTGGGGGAGCTTTTAACTATGCTGCAAATCCAGGCAGAGGCTCTCACAAGTTTGCTATGAAATCGGCACGCGAAGTTTTTGGTGTGCGCGAAAAGATAAAGAATTTCATCGGCGCAGAAAGCACGAGAAATATTGTGTTTACAAAAAACTGCACCGAAGGCTTAAACATTGCAATCTTCGGATCGCTCCAAGCGGGTGATCATGTAATTACGACGGTTTTTGAACACAATTCTGTGTTAAGACCGCTGTTTGCGATGAAAGAAAGAGGCGTGGATCTTGATGTAATCGATTGCGATTTCAAAGATATTCCACAGGAGATTTTAAAGAGAATTCGTCCAGAGACCAGAATGGTCGCAATTAGTCACGTTGACAATTTGGTTGGGCGTATAAAGGACATCCGCACAATTGGAAATTCGCTGTCAAGAGAGATTTTGTTCTTGGTTGACGCGGCTCAATCGATTGGGCATATTCCGATTGATGTCGACGAAATGCGTATAGATTTGCTCGCAGCACCTGGTCACAAGGCTCTAATGGGTCCGATGGGTACTGGATTTTTGTATGTAAGAGACGAGATGACTGTGCTTCCATTTATGGTGGGTGGCACCGGTTCACGCAGTCAGTCGCTTGTTCAACCTGATTTTGCGCCGGACAAATACGAGGCTGGCACAGAAAACGTGCATGGCATCGTGGGCTTGGGCGCAGGCATCGACTGGATAAATAGCGTTGGCATCGAAAACATCGAGAAAAAAGCAAATTCGCTCGCTCGCGCGTTTTACAATGGCGTAAAGGACATTCCTGAGATTGAAATTTACGGCATCGACAGCGAGGACGATATCACAACGATTGTAAGTCTAAATATCAAGGGCAGAGACAGCGCTGAGGTGGCGATGGATCTTGACGAAATTGCAGACATTGCCGTCAGAAGCCAACTTCACTGTGCGCCTTTAAATCACACACATTTTAAGACGCTCGAAACCGGCATGGTTAGATTTTCATTTGGATATTACAACAAAATCGACGAGGTCGAAAAGGCAATTGAAGTTTTAAAACAAATTATTAAAGGATAGTTATGATAGAGAAATATCTTGTTGAAATTATTTATGGATTAGCTTTTTTATCGCTAGTTTTGATGATAATAGTAATTATAAATGCAATTCATATTAATAAACTAAAAAAAAGATTTGAAAAAATGGCTGGCACCGATGATGTAGATCTCGAAAAGCTGCTCTCTATGATTAGGCGTGACATCAACGACATTCATACAGCAAATATCATGCGCGAGGACAAGATTGCAAAGCTAAGTCAAGAACTCAGCTTCACGATCAATCGCGTTGGTTTTTATCGCTACAATGCGCTTCAAAACCAAAATATGGGTCGTGGTGGCGAGCTGTCATTTTCGATTGCGTTTTTAGATTCGTACAACAACGGCTTTGTACTGACGAGCATTTACGCTGGAAGTCAGTCAATTAGCTACGCAAAGCCGATTAAAAACAAAAAATCATCAATTCCATTGTCAGGCGAGGAAGAACTCGCCATTGAAATGGCAATACGTGGTGAAGGCATCAAGTAAAAGAGGAGAAATATGGACATTAAAAAAGAAATTGCAGTTATAGAAGACTTTCCAAAAAAAGGAATTTCATTCAAAGATATTACAACATTATTGGCAAATCCTGAAGCTTTTAAAGAAGCTGTAAGGCTACTTGCCGAACCTTTAAAAGGCACTGGCGTCAAATACATCGTTGCTCCAGAGGCTAGAGGATTTTTGTTCGGTTGCACAGTTGCACTCGAACTTGGCGTTGGGTTTATTCCCGTTAGAAAAAAGGGCAAACTTCCACGCGAAACCGTAAGCTACAAATACAAAAAAGAATACGGCGAAGACGAATTGTTCATCCACAAGGATGCGATTAAACCGGGCGACAAGGTCGCAATCGTCGACGATTTGTTAGCAACGGGTGGCACCATCTCTGCATGCGAAAAACTCGTCAAGGAAATGGGCGCCGACATTGAAGCAATCGGATTTTTGATTGAACTCACCGGCCTAAAAGGCACCGAGGTATTGGAATCAAAAACTTATTCAATTGTAAAATATGAATTCTAAAAATTAGCAGCTGTGAAATATCAGCTGTTTTTTTGTGCTGATTTTAAACGCGCGCTCTCGGGTATCAATCAAAAAAGGAGAGAAATATGCAAAAAATAAACCAAATCAAATCGAAACTCGCTGATGAAATAGAAACTCTATACATGAAAGACGACGAAAACTTCTTTACAAAACATCTCGCGTGTCTGCAAAAAATCTTTAAAAACGCAAAAGAAAGCGCGCTCGAAGACGTTATGAACGACATATTTCAAGAAGATATCAACAACATAGAGGACCTCACAATAACCTCAAGTAACATCGCCGTCATACTTGAAACCAAGTACAAATTGGTAAATATCGGCAGCTTCTTGGCGCCAATATGGAAATTTTTATTCCCGTTTGTACTCTCATTTGGTGCTATTTTGCTGACGGTAAACTCGATTAGAGACCTCAATGTCAAAAGACTCTTTGGCATCAATTGGCCAACGTTCATCATAATCGTGATATCGCTAATCGGCATTGCAGTGCTTGCAAGCCAATTCATCACCAAGACGCGTCACAAGAGAATGTTCGCAGTGTATATCAAAGAACGTTTAGATTTTATAATATTAAAAGAAAAATAACGCCACGTGGCGTTTTTTTATTGCAAAAAATATATTGTTGTGAAACATTGTACTCAACCGCAACACCTTTTGGAAACACATTTGGCATTGAAGCCCTAGTCTTATACTGTTCTGTTAAATTCCTCTATAATTTCTTTATTTTCTAAGATCTTTTTAAATTGCTTTAGTCTTTCTTTAATAGAATTTTCATCTTTTATTGTTAGTTCCAGTGTTTTCTTTTCATCGAGTAATTCTTCTTTTTGTTTT
>CAMYPV010000027.1 GCA_947293975.1 uncultured Ezakiella sp.
TACACCCATAAGGTTTCGTCGGCAGCGTCAGATGTGTATAAGAGACAGCTATTCTGTTATTTATAAAAAACATTTCAGTAGTGTTGTTATTTGAAAATAAATGACTGTTTGAGATAAAACCGTAAATCTTATCTGATTTAATTTCTATTAAATCTTTAACTATGGAATTACCATATACTTCAAATATAGCTTTTTTCAAATCACCTGATCCAGATGTATTTATGATTAATCTAGAATTTGATATTAGCTTAAACGCAATATTTGGGTATCCAATTGAAAATCTTTCTATTAATGATCTTATTTTATTTTCTTCAGTTCGATCACTTGCAAGCAGTTTTTTTCTAACTGGCATATTGTCAAATAATGATTCAACAATTAAAGTCGTCCCAGTATTCGAAACGGATTGAGATTTACTAACTTTTTCTCCATATTTATACTCGATTTGATATGCTTCATTAGAATTAATAGCTTTACTAATAATAGTAGCCTTGGATACGTTTGCAATTGAATTTAACGCCTCGCCCCTAAAACCACATGAATTAAGATTATATATATCGTCAAAATTTGTAATTTTAGAAGTACAATGTTTTTTGAAAGCTAATTCTAAATCATCTGGATAAATGCCAACACCATTATCAGTTATTCTAATATAATCTTTTCCACCAGACTTAATTTCAATTAAAATGTTTTTACTATTGGCATCAATTGAATTCTCTACAGCTTCTTTTATGATGGATTCTGGTCTATTTATTACTTCGCCAGCAGCTATTTTTTCAATTGTGTCTTCTGATAATTGTATAATTTTACTCATTAAACTCACCTTTAATATTATTTAAAAAATTCAATGCTTCAATTGGCGAAATATTGTTAATATCAATGCTATTTAATCTTTTTATCAACTCATTGTACTTATTATTCACTTCTAAATTATTAGTATCAATATTGCTTGAATTTAAAAAATCCATTTGAGACACGGCTTTCCCTGAATTATTTTTGCTTGAAAAATATTCTTGGTAATCCTCTGCAACTTTTGTTAATGTTTCTGGCAAGCCAGCAAGTTTAGCAACATGGATTCCATAACTCTTATTTGTTACACCTTTAATAACTTTGCGCAAAAATAAAATTTCATTTTTATTTTCTTTAATTTGAAGAGTCAAATTAAAGACTCCACTTAATTTATTCTCAAGCTCTGACATCTCTTGATAATGCGTAGAAAACATTGTTTTTGCATGTATGTTTTTAGCAATATATTCTAAAACAGCAATGGCAATAGACATACCATCGTATGTGCTTGTTCCCCTTCCAACCTCATCAAGTATTAATAGTGAATTTTCAGTAGCGTTATTCAAAATATTGGAAACTTCACTCATTTCAACCATAAATGTTGACTTCCCAGAATTTAGAGAGTCGCTTGCTCCAATTCTTGTAAAAATATTATCTATTATTGATAAATTTGCATGTTTTGCGGGAACAAAAGAACCCATTTGTGCCATTATTTGATTGAGCGCGATTGTTCTCATATATGTTGATTTACCACTCATATTAGGACCTGTTATAATAGCATATCTATTTTTATGATCAAAATAGGCATCATTTGGTATAAACATTTCAAGAGAAGTATTTAGTTCAACAACAGGATGTCTGCACTCTTTAATATCAGTTATAAATTCATTATTAAATACAGGCCTTGTATAGTTATTTAATCTAGAAACCTCGGCAATTGATAAAAAGCAGTCTAGACTTGCAATATTATTTGCAAGATAATTTAACTCATTTACGTATGGAATAATATTTTCTAAAATTTCATTATATAATTGTTTTTCTAATTCTAAAGCTTCTTTAGATGAATTTAAAATTTTATATTCAATTTCAGCAAGATCTGAAGTTGTATATCTCTCAACATTTTTTAGTGTTTGAATTCTTTTAAAATGCTCCGGAACATTATCAATTTGACCTTTAGAAACCTCAATAAAATATCCAGTAACTTTATTATATTTCAATCTTAAATTTTTAATGGAAGTTTCATCTTTTAGTTTATTTTCATAATTTAACAGCAATTCCTCAGAATGCATTGATCTATTTTTTATTTCGTCAAGAATATCATTGTAGCCTTCTTTAATGCAGTCTCCATCATTAATTGAATTTGGTGGCTCGTTAACAATACTTTTATCTATAAGATCTAATACGAAATTATTAAAATTCAAATCAATTTTATTACATGAATGTGAATTAAACTCATGCAAAATTTTCCTTATTTTAGGAATTACGTTAAGTGTATTTTTTAAATGAATCAAATCTCTAGGACCTGCAATCATACTTACAATTTTAGAATTTATCCTCTCAATATCAGATACATATTCTAATAACTCTCTGATATTTTCAGATTTTATAGGATCATTAAAAAACGCCTCTACTATATCTAATCTAAAATTAATTTGATCAACATTAACTAAAGGTCTTTCAATAAAAGTTTTTAAAAGCCTACTACCTTTTGAAGTAACAGTTTTATCTAACACTGATAGTAACGATCCTTTTTTTGTACCATCGTATATAGTTCTTGATAATTCTAAGTTTTTTATAGCATTTTCATCAAGGCCCATATACTCATTTGTTTCAAGCTTGATTATTTTACTTATATGACTTAGCTTATCATTTTTGTTTTTAATTAAATAACTAAATATCAAATATAAAGCATTTATAGTTTCTTGAGTGTAATCATCGTAATTATCAATGCCAACAATACCATTTGTCAGATTATATAAATCATTACAAGAATGTATTACATTGCATTCATCCAATATTATATTTTTTGATTCACCAATAAATGAATCGTATATTTCTTTTTTGTTAATAATAATTTCACTTGGCGAAAATTTTTCTACTTCACTTTTTATTTTAAAAATATCATTGATATTTAAATTTTCTTGAATATAAAGTTCACCAGTAGATACATCACAAAATGCAATTCCAACAGAATTACCAGAAAATATTGAAGCAATAAAATTGTTATCACTACTATTTAAGTAATCATCATCTAAGATAGTTCCAGGTGTATATATCTTTATTATTCCCCTATCCACAATACCTTTTGTCGTTGCGGGATCTTCTAATTGTTCACAAATACCAACTTTATATCCATTATCTATTAGATTTTTAATATATTGTGTAGCAGCATGATGAGGTATTCCGCACATTGGCGCTCTGTCATCTAGGCCACAATCTCTTCCAGTAAGAGCTAACCCTAATACTTTTGAGGCAATAAGAGCATCATCGAAAAACATTTCATAGAAATCACCTAATCTATAAAATAATATTAAATCCATTGCATCTTTTTTAATTTTATAATATTGTTTCATCATAGGTGTAAGCCTATTAATATCAATGTTTTTTAATGAAATCATTATCTTACCTCTTTACCAAAACTTGTAAAAGTGTTTACTCTCTCAACCTCAACTTCTAAAATTCTACCAATATCATCTTTGCTGCCATTTAATACAATCTGTCTACCATATTCATTACGACCCTCTATTGAATTATTCTTTGCATCATAGGATTCAATTAATACCTCATACCTTTTGCCTACGGTATCTTTATGATTTTCTAATTGTATTTCATTCATCAAATTAGTTAATCTTTCAAATCTATTTTTTATAATATCATCATCTAATGTTTTTAGTTTAGATGCAGGAGTATTTGGTCTTGGAGAAAAAATAAAAGTAAATGCAGAGTCATATCTTACATTTTTTACAGCCTCTAATGTTAAATTAAAATCATCCTCTGTTTCTGTAGGATAACCAACAATAATATCCGTAGAAAAAGAAATATCCGGTCTAATTTTTCTAGCTTTATTCACAATATCCATATATCTGCTCATATCGTAGTGTCTATTCATGTCTTTTAAAACTTTATCTGAGCCAGATTGGATAGGTAAATGTAATTGTGGCATAAGATTATCAATTGTGCCATAACATTCTAAAAATTCATCAGTAATGTCCCTAGGGTGAGGAGTCATAAATCTTACTCTCTTTAAATCTCTAATTTTTCCTATTTCTTTTAATAAACCAGCAAAACTTGTGCCATCTCTAAATGTTTTACCATATGAATTAACATTTTGCCCCAACAACATTATCTCTTTAACCCCATCATCAACCAAATATTTTATTTCATCAATTATATCCGATTGTAATCTTGATGTTTCTCTTCCTCTAGTATATGGTACAATACAGAATGTACAAAAATTATTACAACCATAAGTAATATTGACTAAGCTTTTAAATTTATATGGGCGAATAGCTTTAAATGATTCATCTACATAATTGTTTTTCTCTTTAATTTCAACGACGGTTTTACCAGTATTTTTATACTCTTTTATATACTCTTCTATTTTGTCGATATTATTAGTACCAAAAATGACATTAACATTCTTATATTTCTCTAGAATAACATTTCTAATTTCATCGGATTGCATCATACAACCACATAAGCATATAATTTTATCGTCAAAATGAGGGTCACCTTTAAGCCAACCCAAATTACCATATACTTTATTTTCTGCATTTTTTCTAATTGCGCAAGTATTAAATATTATAATATCCGCTTCTTTTAGTTGTCTAGTAGGCATATATCCCATATTTTGTAGACTATTAGCCAATATTTCTGAATCGTGTTCATTCATCTGACAACCATATGTTTTTATAAAATATTTCAAATTATCACCTAAATAAATAAAGCTGCCAATATTGGCAGCTTTCAAATTCTTATAATTTACTCTTCAGAGCCTTCTTCATTTTCAGCTTGGGCCATTTTTTTGAGTTCGCCAAGTACTTCGCTATCGAAAAGTGGATTATCAATTGGATTTGTATCTACTTTTTCTTCCTTTGGAGCCTCAACTTTAACTCTTTCCTTTCTAGGACGACGTTCTCTTTGTGGCTTTTCTGGTTCTGTTAAAGCTCTCATGCTCAATGAGACTTTTTTATCTTCATCTTTAATATCAACAATCTTAGCTTCAACTTCTTGTCCAACGTTCAAAACATCTGATGGTTTTTCAATGTGTTCAGAGCAAATTTGAGAAATATGGACTAAACCATCTACTCCTTCTGAAATATTTACAAAAGCACCAAATTCTGGTAATGAAACAACTGTGCCCTTAACAACGTCTCCAACTTTATTATTGTTTTTGAATGTTGCCCATGGATCTTCTTTTAATTGTTTAATTCCTAAAGAAACTCTTTCATTTTCTTTATCAATGCTTAATACCAATACTTCAACTTCATCGCCTACTTTTAATAGATCTTTAGGATTTCTAATTCTGCCCCATGTAATATCACTAATGTGAACAAGGCCATCAATAGCTCCTAATTCAATGAAAGCACCAAAATTTGTAAGTCTAGCAACTTTACCAGTTCTTACTTGTCCTTCTTCGATTCCATTCCAGAATTCATCTTTTTCTTTTTGAATTCTTTCACGTTCGATCTCACGTCTAGATACGATTGCTCTTCTTCTAGATTTGTCAAAATCAATAAGTTCAACTTCTACAGTTTCACCTACTAGACCTGAGAGGTTCTTTCTAAATCTGTCATAAGCGTGGCTTGCTGGCATGAATAATCTTGCACCTTCATAATCAGCTACTAAGCCTTTGTTAACTTCTTCCTTAATGAGCACGTTGAAATGTTCTTTTGATTCAAATTTAGCTTCAAGATCATCCCATGCTTTAACATCTTTAATTCTTCTTAAGCTTAAAACTACATTTCCTTCACCGTCGTCAACCTTAACGATAAATACGTCAATTTTGTCTCCAGTTTTGTAGTGTTCTCTTGGATCTCCAATATCTTCTGGTAGTTCATCGCGGTCTACAATTCCATCAGATCTGAAATTGATATTAACCATTAATTGACTATCAGTTACATATAAGATCTCACCTGGTACGATTTGTCCTCTTTTGATACGTGTAAAAGTATCTTCAATTTGTTGCATCATAGCATCTTGGTCAGTAGATTGAACTGCAGTGTTTGACAATTCATTTTGATCTTTTGAAACATTTGTTTCTAATTCATTTGTGTTCATAGTAGTCACTCCTTAATATCTTTTTTGATTCTGTTACTGTGTCAGTTGAATTTAAAAATTCTTCTTAATCGACTCACCTGTCGGCTTCACCGATTCGTAACTTCATGAAGTAATCTAACATCAACCACGTATCCCTATGGGATTGAATTGATTTTTTCTCCTTCAATGTTTCTGTCAATGTCGTTTAACACTCTAACAGTCTCCTCAATAATCCAATCTGGAGTCGAAGCTCCAGCGGATATTCCTACTCTATTATACTTCTTTATCGAAGATAAATCAAGTGAAAATACTGATTTTGTTAAATAATATGGAAATTTTTTTTCCTTTAGAATATTTGCAAGCTCTTTTGTATTATTAGAGTTTTCTCCTCCCAAAATGATTATACAATCTGTAATTTTTGTCAACTCTATTAATGCGGCTCTTCTTTTTTTTGAAGCTGAACAAATTGTATTTTTTATAACAATATTTTCAGAATTATTTTCAAATTTTTTTAATATATAATTTACTAATCTCTCAGCTAACTCATCATTTAAAGTTGTTTGCATTGTTACAAAATATTTCTCATTAATATCTAAATTATTTATATCTTCTTCATCTTCAATAATTATGCATTTATTTACTTGAGAAGCTGTAGCGATTACTTCTGGATGTATCTTTGAGCCTAATATTATATTTATATATCCATCTTTTTCATATTTTTGAATCTGTTTATATATATTCAATAGTACTGGGCAGGTTGTATCTATAAGCTTATATTTTCTTTCTAATATTTCTTTTTCAGACTTAATTGTGCCATGACTTCTTAATATTAAATTTTTTACATTTAAGCCATCAACGTAATCTTTTATACCTGAGTCATATAGTTTGTCTTGTACATCAGAATTATGTACAAGTTGTCCAATAATTGCGGCATCTTTAGCATTTGAAAGAGCCATTTCATAAGATCTTTTTACACCAAAGCAAAAACCTAACTCATCAGCTAATATTACTTTCATTACTTAGTTCCTTAATCTTTAACATAATTTCCTTACCCAAAATTTCATACAATTCTTTGGGTGGGATTTCTTCATTTTTTTCTGCACAAAATGGTTCGCCTATTACTATTTTAACTTTAGAAAAAGGCTTATATGAAGATTCAAAATATACAGGTTGAATTGGAGCACCTGATTTATATGCTATTAAACCAACTCCTGCTTTTCCATCGTTATCATCAATGTTTTTCTTCCTAGTTCCTTGTGGGAATATTCCTAAGGCCATATCATCTTTTAAAACGGATAATGATTTTTTTATTGTGCTTAATTCAGGCTTATCTCTATCAACAGATATCATGTTCAGTTTTCTTAGTAAAGTGCCAAGTAAAGGCTTTTCGAAAAGCTCTTTTTTAGACATAAAAATAATCTCTCTTGGATAATTTAAATACAAAATTATTGGTTCCCATATAGAGATGTGATTTGCACATATTATTACGGGACCTTCATAAACAATATTTTTCTCACCGTAAAATTTTATCCTGAAAATTATTCTTGATAATATTTTTGCTAATATTTTAATGATAATCATATTCACACCTCAAACTATTTATTTACATAACTTAAAATTTCGCTTAAATTAGTTTGTATATTCTTTTTTGAAGTATCAATAATAATTGCATTTTGAGGCACAACTAAAGGGTCGTGTTCCCTCTCTGAATCTCTCTTATCACGCTCTTTGATTTCAGATAAAATATCATCATAAGTTTTATTATTTAAGATTTTTTTTCTTTTCATTTGATTAAATCTTCTTTTGGCTCTTGTTTCAGCGCTAGCTTCTATATAGAATTTAAAGTCAGCATTTGGTAATACAACAGAACCAATGTCTCTGCCATCAACTACAATTGAATTATTTAATGAAATATCTCTAATTATTTTATTAACCCTATTTCTAACGTACGGTTTTGTTGCTATTATACTGGCCATGTTTGCAACATCAGAAGTTCTTATTTGATATGTTAGCTTCTTTTTATCTAATCTAACGCCAGACTTTTTATAATCAATTTTTATATCATTTAATATATCTTCTAAATTATTCTGATCAATGTTATTAGTTAATAAATAGTATGCGATTGCTCTATATATTGATCCAGAATCAATATGAATCAAATTTAAATTTTTTGCTATTCTTTTTGCTAATGTGCTTTTGCCTGACCCTGATGGGCCATCAAATGTAATTATCATATTTCCTCCGTGAATAATTTTATAAACTATCTTTAATAGAATTAAAAGCCTTGTGTGCAGTGGAAAATGCAATCTGAAGATTATATCCTCCAGTATTAGCAGCCACGTCGATTACCTCACCTGCAAAGTATAATCCTTTAACTATATTTGATTGCATAGTCTTTGGATTTATTTCCTTGACATTAACTCCCCCGTCAGTAATTACAGCTTCATCAAAAGATCTTTTAGATAGAATTTTAAAATCTAAATTTTTAATATTATGAACTAGACTATATCTCTCTTGTTGATTAATTTGATTAATCTTTTTATTAGGATCTATTTTAGATCTATTAATAATATATGGAATTAAAGATTTTGGCAGTAATTTATCAAGTGAATTTTTTAAATCTTTATTGTTATTTTCACTAAAATCTCTTAAAACTCTCTCGTCTAACTTTTCTATTGATAATGCTGGTTTTAAATTAATTGATATAGTGTCACCAACATTAGCATAAGCACTTAAAGTTAATATTGTAGGTCCACTTACACCAAAATGAGTAAATAATAATTCTCCAAATTCTGATTTTGTAGATTTTTTTGATATTAGACTAACATTTACATTCTTTAAATTTAATCCCATTAATTCCTTATTATCATTTAAATCACAATTTAAGCCAACTAAAGCAGGTTTAGGTTTAACTATACTGTGTCCAAATTCTTCGGCAAAACGAAAACCATCTCCAGTTGAACCAGTTAATGGATACGATATTCCTCCAGTTGCAATAATTATATTTTTTGATGAGTATGTCTCTTTGTCTGTTTTAACAACAAATATATCATCCACTTTGTCTATTGCTAATACTGGCTCATTAAATTTATATTTTGCATTACCATTCTTAAATAAAGTATCAATTACTTCGCCTGATTTATCATTAAAGGGGAAGACTCGTCCTCCCCTTTCTTCTTTTAATTTTAATTGTAATTTTTCAAGATAATCCATTAGGTCTGTATTAGTGAATTCATATAATGATGAATACATAAATTTAGGATTAGCAAATATTTCATCAAAAAACTCGTTTATAGGTTTAGAGTTTGTTATATTACATCTACCTTTACCAGTTATTTTTAATTTTCTTCCAGGTTTTGAGTTTTTTTCTAGTATTAAAACATTCTCCTTATCAACCAATGAACCTATCAATAAGCCGGATGCACCAGCACCTATAACAATTAAATCATAGATCATTATTCAGCTATAACTCTGGATAAATTTAATGAACCATTAACTTCAGCAAAGAAAATATGAATAGTCTTATTTGTGCCAACTAGGTCAGACCTATATTCTCTTGGATCGTTGCTTGTCATGACAGTGTTTTTATATTCTAAGCCTTCGTAAGTTTTTTGTTCATCAAATAACATTTTAAATGCATTCTTATAATCTGCATTAAATTCACTAATATCAGCATTTAAATTATCTGCTGTTGCATAATTTCCGCTATAGATGTTTTTGATTATACTTACAACCTTGTCGATATATGGAATATTGACAACTGTTTCTCCACTTGTTTCTGAAGACTTAGGAGCGTTTACTTCGTCAAATTCATTTGAATATGTTTCATACAAATTATCTTTATCAGCTTCTATTTGTGTTCTTAATTGTGCAACTGTTTTATCATCCTTTGTTAATGCGATTTGATCTAACAATTTTTCAACTATAAAATCGAACTTTTGATCTTTTGTCATTACAATTGAAGCTAACTCAGTTGCTATTTGTTTCTTCTCTTCCTCTTTAAGTGTAGAGACTTTCCTTTTGTAAATATCACCATCACTAAAAAGTGAACATGCTGTAGAAAATAACATGCTTGTGATAATTCCTACTAGTAATAATTTCTTTTTCATAATTTCCTCCTTATTCAACATCAAAAATATTATAATTTTTCCATAACTCTTCCATCTTAGTTAATGCATTTATGGTATTTTGTCGATTACTCATACTAATATCAATGATTATACTGTTTATTATGGCCATTGGAACAACCAAAGAGTCAATAAAAAACAACAAATTATTGTTTATTGGTAATGTAATATTTGACATTTTAGATAATTTATTTGAATCATTATCTGTTAGAGATGCAATAAAAACATTTTTGCTTTTTGCATGATTAACTACATCAAGCATCAACTTTGTATATCTAGGATAGCTAATTACAAATAGCAAATCATCTTCGCTTATATTTACCATTTCTTCATGAATTGTAGTCTCGGAATCGCCTAATAATACGACATTATCCATTAGTATATTTAAATAAAAATGAAAATATGACGCAAGAAAATGAGACGTTCTACATCCTAACAAATATATCTTACGTGATTTCTTCATTTGCTCAACAATGCTTTTTATTAATTGCTTATTTAGGCTTTCACATCTTTTTAGATGTGATATCTCTGAATTAATAGACATATTTATCGAAGATGAATATCCATCAGTTTCTGAAAATAAATCCATCCTATCTAATGAAGTTGATGAGCTTTTAACATCTTCTACAATAAGATTTCTTAAATCGCGATAGCCTTCAAGTCCAAGTTCTTGAGCAAATCTAACAATTGTTGATTCACTAAGTCCAAGTATATCAGCTAAATCTTTAGCCGTTAAATCAACAATTTTATTAGTATTTGATAAAATTAAATCGGCCGTTTTTTGATGACCTTTACTTAAAAACAAATACTTGTCATTAATCAATTCTCTAAGATTTTTTTCGTGTATTTTCATGAGATTTAATTAGCTCCTTAACATATTCTACCTCATTTTTATCAAATTGTCTATACTGTCCCTTTTGTAGTTCTCCTAATTTAATTTCACCATGAGAAATTCTAACTAATCTTTTAACATTAAAATCAAAATGTTCAAACATTCTCCTGATTTGTCTATTCTTACCTTCTGAAATTTCAATTTCAAGCCTAGACTGATATTTATTTCTGTCTTTAACTTTTATTTTACAACTTTTTGTTAAACCATCACTTAATTCAACACCATTTTCTATTTGTTTTATTATATCATCGGATACATATCCATCAATATAAACAATATATTTTTTATTAATTTCAAAGGACGGATGTGTCATTATGTTTGTAAATTTACCATCATTTGTGAAAATCAATAAACCTTCGCTATCTAGGTCTAGTCTTCCGACATAATTTAATTTTTCTTTATAATTAATAAGGTCCACTGCTAATTTATCATGATGTCTATCATAATTAGATGATAAATAACCAACAGGTTTATTTAATACAAAATAAACATTTCCAGAAGAATTCCTTATAAGTTTTCCGTTAACTTTTACATAATCATCATTTGTTACATCGTATCCAATATTATCGATAATTTCGCCATTAACATAAACCTTATTAGATTTTATCAATTCGTCTGCTTTTCTTCTAGAACAATAGCCAGAATTGGAAATAAATTTATTCAGTCTCATTATTTACCTCCGAATTTTCGTCTATATATTCTTCATTTTCGCCCGGTGTTTCAACATAATCATCAAAATCTATCTCTGTTATTTTTAGAAGTTCTAATATTTCATCTCTATCAACAAGTCCAGGTAATTTATCCAAAGTTTCGATTTCAAAATTTTTCAAGAAATCATCAGTTGTTTTATAAACAAATGGTTTTCCTGGTTGATTTAACATTCCCGCTTCATATATTAGTCCTCTTTCGAGTAAAGTTCTAATAGATCCATCGCTTTTTACACCCCTAATTTGCTCTACAACAGATTTAGTTGTTGGCTGTAAATAAGCAATTATACTAAGAGTTTCCATAGCGGCATTAGATAGATTTTTCTTACGTTGTTTTACGCCGAAATTCGATATTAATGAAGAATACAATGGATTAGTATTCATTTGAATAGTAGAGTTCATTATTTGAATTCTAAGTCCTCTATCATTGTAGTCATTAATTAATTCATCGACAATCTCATTTGTTTCATCTATTGTTAAATTAATATATTTAGCTATTTCCTTTATTTCTATAGGCTCTGCCCAAGCAAATAAAAGAGCTTCTATTAAATTTTTATTCTTTTTAAAGTTATCCTCCATAGACACCCCTTATTTTTTCTCGATAATAATATCTGAAAATAAATTTTCTTGGTTACAGATAATAAGACCAGAGTTCATCAATTCTAAAATAGCTAAAAAAGATGTTATTAAATATTCTCTTCCCTTATTTTTTGAAATTTCTTTAAGACTTATTTTATTAAAATCAAATAGAATTTCTTTGATATTGTTTATTAAGTCTTCAGTTCTATACCGCTCTCTAACAATTAAAACTTCATCGTTTAATTCTTGCTCATAGCTGCTTATAATATTAGTAAACGATTCATATAATTTGTTTAGATTATACTGAATAGTGTAATTAGTGTTAGTGTTAAAATATTCAGGATTTAAAATATTATCATATGAACACTGATTTAAATTGAATAAATTCCACATGTCATCTTGAACAATTTTAAATCTACTATATACAATCAATTGTTCTACTAAGTCCATTCGTGGATCATCGTCTTCATCGATAGATCTTGGAAGTAACATTTTTGTTTTAATATTTATCAAGCTAGCAGCAAGATATAGAAATTCGACCTGAACTTCTATTCCTAAATCAATATTCTGTCTTATTGCTGTCAAATATTCTTCGGTTATAAAATTAATAGGTATATCATATATATTAATTTCATTCTTTTTTATTAAATCAAGTAATAGATCCAGTGGACCGTTGTAGTTTTCAATACTAATTAAAATATCACTCATAATGATAGCATCCACTCAAAAGTTGGAAGTACAAGCATTCCTAACATTTTTGAAACACTACCAGAGAATATTAAAACCAGTAAAATAAGATTTGTATATCTAGAATACCTTTGTACCTCATATGCTGTACTTTGGTTAAAAAATGACAATAAAATATTAGAACCATCCAATGGTGGTAATGGTATTAAATTAAAAAAAGCTAAATTCAAATTTATTATTATTGACATATACAAAAATGAAAGAATATAACCGTTATTAATTATATTTAGCTTTAATAATCTTGAACAGATTAATGCAAATAAAAAGTTTGTAACTATGCCAGCTATACTTACACAAAACATGCCAACATTATAGTTTTTAAAGTTACTTGAATTTATCGGAACAGGCTTTGCCCATCCAAATCTAAAAATTACCAATGCAAGTATACCTAATGGATCTAAGTGTCTAAATGGATTTAATGAAACCCTTCCTTGATGTTTGGCACTTTTATCTCCAAATAGATAAGCAACCGCTGCATGGGCAAATTCGTGAATAACAATCGCAACTATTAATGCAGGAATATATTTTAGAAAATCCATAATACCTTGCATTATATCACCTTAATAATTCGCTTAATATGCAATTGATTTTGAGCTATTTCAAATGTTTGGTTAATATAATTTTCGATTTCATCATATTTTTTATTTGTATAGACAACAAATATATCATCGCCTTCATGTACATAATTATCATTTGTAATTAAAAATTTCACTCCAGCTCCATGGTCTATTATGTCCTCTTTTGTCTTTCTTCCGCCACCACACATAAGTGATAAATATCCAACCTTTTCAGCATCATATTGTATATAACCACTTTTATTGGCTTTTATAATAAACTTATTATTAGATAGATTATGCTCTATAGTATCTAACCAATTAATATCACCTGATTGAGCCCTAATCATATCCAAGAATTTATCATAAACTTTTCCACTTTTAACCAATTTTTTCAATTCTTCTGATATATCATCTGTATTTTTTGATGGCTCCAACATTTTTATTGATTCGGCAGCAAATTTAATAGACATCTCATAAACTTCTTCTTGCAAATGTCCTTTAAGTGTCTCTACAACTTCTTCCACTTCAAGAGAATTTCCAACGCATCTGCCAATAGGACTATTCATATCAGTTAATAAAATTCTGATAGTTCTGCCATTTTTTTCTGCTATAAATTTAAATATTCTTGCTAATTCTTCTGCAGATTTTAAATCTTTCATAAAAGCACCTTTACCAACTTTAAGATCAATACAAAGGGCTTTATTTTTTATTGCTAGTTTCTTACTCATAATTGAAGATGCAATTAAAGGATAACTATCAATAGTTGCTGTAACATCTCTTAGCTCATAAAAACGTTTATCAGCTGGTGCTAATTGATTTGTTTGGGCAGCAATTACAATACCGATATCTTTTGCTTGTTTTTCTATCTGATCCTCTGTAAGATGAATATTAAATCCTGGAATGCTTTCCAATTTATCTAAAGTACCGCCTGTAATTCCTAATCCTCTTCCACTCATTTTTACAATAGGCACCCCATATGCCGCAAGCAAAGGCGCAATACATAATGTTAATTTATCTCCAACACCACCTGTAGAATGTTTGTCTACAGAATGTTCACTAATTCCTGGTACATACTCAATATTTCCGGTATCTACCATGCTCATTGTTAGGTCATAAATTTCATCATCATTCATTCCATTAATAAACGTAGCCATCAAAAAGGCAGATATTTGATAATCAGGAAGAGTTCCGTCTACGGTTTTTTCAACAACATAATGTATTTCATCCTTTGATAAAGTTTTATTATCTCTTTTTTTCTCTAATATTTTTAAAAAATCCATTAAATCAAATCCTTTGCAATGTAATAAGCTATCACAGTTTTCATATCAATTATTTCTAAGTCATAAATTAGCTTTTCGACTCGTTCTAGATCAATAAATTCAATTTCCAGGTTTTCTATTTTATTCCCTATATCAAATGGTGGGTTTGCTTTAAAGAAATAAATCTTTTCAGTCGAATAACCTGGAGAACTACAAAGAGAATAAATTAATTCTATGTCGTCACTAAT
>CAMYPV010000028.1 GCA_947293975.1 uncultured Ezakiella sp.
AGACAGCATAAATATTGTGCTTCGTATCTTTTTAATATTCTAAATTATGATATTTTTGGTGTAAAAAAATTTTTTTAAAATTTTTTTGCGTTGAATGGTGCAATTTGTTTTGATATAATAAAATAAAATTCAAGTTGGTTTAGTTTGGAGGTAATATTATGAATAGTGTCAATATTGACGATTTTTACGAGTATAATTTAATTTCAAATATGAATGCGATCGACAATGATATTTATTTCAATCTTACAAATATTTCTAGAGAAAACAATTGTTACGAGATGTCAATTGCAAAATTAGAGGATATGAATTTTAAAAAAATAACAACAAATTGTGGAGGAGGATTTATTTTTCACAATGATGCTATTTATTTTAAAGACGCGCGAACAAAACAAGAAAAAGAAAAGCAAGCTAGTGGAGTTCCATACTCTTCAATATACAAATTAGATTTAAATGGTGGAGAAGCATATAGATATTTTGATGTTGATAGCAATGTTACACCAGTAAAGATTGAAGATGATTATATTGTAATGCTTGAACATTATGATCAATGTTATGATGGATTTTTAGATGCAAGTGATCAAGAACGCAAACTTATGATAGAACGTGCAGTGGAGCAATCAGATTATTTTAAATTTGACGAGATACCATTTTGGATTAATGGCATGGGAGTTACAAATAAAAAACGCAATCGTCTCGCAGTATATGATTTGAAAAAATCATCATTGAAGGTTGTAACTGATAAATTTACTGATGTAAGAATTCAAGATGTAAAAGATGATAAAGTTTTGTATATAGCAAATAGATTCGTAAATTGCATGAAGCAAGTGAACGATTTGTTTATTTACGACATTAAATCTACTCAGACCGTAAAAGTCAATCCACATGATGAATACAATTATAGTTTTGCAAAATTTGCAGGCGATAAGATTTTTGTTGGCGGTAGCGATATGAAAAAATATGGTTTCAATCAAAATCCAACATTTTTGCTATGTGATTATGAAGGGAAAATAATCACTGAGAAAAATTATGATATCTCAACCTGGATTAGTCTTGATACTGATGTTAGATATGGGATTGGGAAAAACATGATTGTTCATAATAATGAATTGTATTTTCTATCTGCATATAAGTACAATGTCGATTTGTTTAAATTGGATTTAAATTTAAATCTAATCAAGCTTACAAACTTTGAAGGCTCTGTTGATGGAATCGAATTTATTGGCGACAAAATCTACTTGATAGCTTTAAAAGACCAGCTTCTTCAGGAAATTTATCGCCTAGAATCAGATGGAAGTTTAACGGCAATCTCTAAAATAAACTGTGCAAATGACTGTAAATATGTTTCTAAACCAGAAAAGATAAACTGGAGCGAAAATGATTTTGAATATGATGGCTTTGTATTATTGCCCGAAAATTTTGATCATAACAAAAAATATCCCGCTATATTAGAAATTCATGGAGGCCCGAAAAATTCTTTTGGTTCAGTATTTTGTCATGAAATGCAATATTTTGCAAGCAAAGGATATGTTGTAATGTTTTTTAATCCGCGTGGAAGTGATGGATACGGGGACGATTTTGCAAATATTTATGGAAAATTTGGAGATGTGGATTATAAAGATTTTATGCATTTTGTGGATTTAGTTCTTGAAAAATATAAAAACATTGATGAAGATAACTTGTTTGTAACTGGCGGTAGCTACGGAGGATATATGACCAATTGGATTGTTGGAAATAACAACAGATTTAAAGCTGCTGCAAGTAGATGCTCGGTTGTAAATTGGATTACAATGTGCGGCACAGGGGATATTAGTTATTATTTTGTGCCTGATCAAACAAAGGCAGATATATGGGAAAATCCAGAGAAAATGTGGGATCAATCTCCGCTAAAGCATGCAAACAAAGTAAAAACTCCAACACTGTTTTTGCATTCAGACAACGATTATAGATGCTATATAGCTGAAGGCCTGCAAATGTTTACAGCGCTTAAAATGCATGGAGTTGATTCTGAATTTATTTGGTTTAAAAATGAAAACCATGACTTGTCAAGGACGGGAAAACCAAGCAATAGAATAAAGAGACTAAATGAAATTATTAATTGGTTTGATAAATACAACAGCATAAGATAAAATTTTAAACACAGATATTTGCATCTGTGTTTTTAAATTTCAGTTACGATGCTTTGCTTTCTATCATTAATAAAAACTTGATAATTTCGCTATAATTGTATATACTATAGGGAGATACAAGTATCGAAAGGAGTTATTATGAAGAGATTATTTACATTAATTGCTAGTATTTTTATTCTTTTGTTTTTGTCGATGAATGTCGAGGCGAGAGGAATAAAA
This sequence comes from uncultured Ezakiella sp., assembly GCA_947293975.1. Classification (GTDB taxonomy): domain Bacteria; phylum Bacillota; class Clostridia; order Tissierellales; family Peptoniphilaceae; genus Ezakiella. The sequence continues at coordinate 2,346 of CAMYPV010000028.1, forward strand.
ATTTTGGTTAATGGAGAAGATATAACAAACAAGAGCGAGAGCTTTATTACAAATGATCGCGTGATGGTACCGATTCGTTTTGTAAGCGAGGCGCTTGGCAAGGATGTAAATTATATTGAGTCGACTCAAGAGATTAAAATTTCTGACGGTGCTGATACTGTTGGTTTAAAAATTGGCAGTAATTTGATTGAAATTTCTGGCAAAGATTATATTATTAGTGATGTTAAAGTTGCAGCAAAAAACGGCAGGACATTTGTTCCTGTGCGTGCCGTTGCTGAGGCTTTTAATCTTTTTGTTGGATATGATTACAAATCAAATACTGTTACTATTAATAATGGCAATCAAAATCCGCTTGACAAATACGAGGTTAGTGGACTTAATGATGTCATTACAGATTCTGTAGAGTTTACCGCAAATGCAGGTAATAATTTAAAATCAAGAATTAAGACCACAAAGCTTTTTGTAATTGATCCAATTACAAGAAAGGGCATTATTAACGATATAAAAAGTGGATACACTGTAAAATATATGCCGTGGGAAATTTCTAGCTTTAAAATTCTGGCTGTTGTAAGTTATGATGCTTATGGAAATATTGTTGCAGGACGTGGCAAAAAGGTAAAGACAAATTTAATTCCGCAAGTAAATATTTCAGGACCAGCTGATGGTAGTGACAATGTTGACAAAGTTGAGATTGTTCCTAATATAAATTTTGTTGCTCGCACTGCAAGCTACACAGTAACTGAGCTTGATACAAATAAAGCTACAACTTATGACGACAAGGATCCGTATGCACCTTGGCAGCTGACTTTAAAGGGTGGAGAACGCAAAACTTTGATGGTAAGCATGAATGTTAAGGACATGGCTGGAAATAATTATGTTTCAAATTCAATCACATTTAATCTTGAAACACCTGAAAAGCTTTCGCTAATTGGCGTAAAGCAAAATGGAATAATTGATAAGACTGTTAATGTAAATGTTAGCAGAAATTTTGATGTAAAGAGTACGAGATATTATCTTGGAGACGATAATGGCGAAGAGCTTTTAGAAGAAAAACCTTATGGTGCGCATATATTTAACCCAAGTGCAGATATTGGTGGCAGATATTATTTGAGGGCAGAGGTTGATATGCCAGATGGTTCTGTTAAGTCGACAGAAAAGGTTTATGTAAATATTAAAAAGGGGCCAAGGCTCTTGCTTCAAGGCGTTGGACCAAATGCTGTTATTAGTGAGCAAATTGAATTAAAATATGACAGCAACATCAACCATAGCGCTGTTAGATATGTATTTTTGGGCAAGCAAAACTTTGTAGTTGATGGCATTTTAAAAGGCAAGATTAAGTTTAATCCAAGCGATAGACCAGATGGCAATTACAAGGTGTACGTAGAAATTGACACTGCAAGTGGTAAAATCAAAAGTGATGCTGTTAATGTAAAAATTCACACGGCAAAAACTTTTGGACCTAGACCTGTTGTTGATAAAAATGATTTTATAAATGTTTTTTCAAAAATGGCAGTTGATAGCTTCAACAAAACAAATATGGCATCATCAATTCAAATGGCTCAAGCGATTTTAGAAACTGGTTGGGGACAATATGTTCCTGTTGATAAATACAATGGAAAAATCTCAAGAAATTTATTTGGAATAAAAGGAAAGAGTACAAATGGTTCGGTTATTTCAAATACATGGGAAGAGTACAATGGCGTTAAGTATCGCGTTGATGATTATTTCAGAGCATATAATACTTTAAATGAATCTTGGAATGATCACAAGGCATTACTTTTAAACAAAGAACGCTACAAGATTTTTAGAGATGTAATGTTTGACCCTGTGCGCGGTGCTTGGGCAATTAGGCGCGCGGGTTATGCGACGGATTCAAAATATCCGGGCAAGTTGATTAGCATTATTGAAAAGCAAAACTTAAGGCGTTTTGACGAGGTAGATTTCTAGATGTCAATTTTAAAAAACGATGAAGAGGGAATTAAAAAAGCTGGCGAACTTCTAAGAGATGGTAAGCTGGTTGCGTTTCCCACAGAAACGGTGTACGGATTGGGTGCAAACGGATTAAACGAAGAGGCTGTTTTAAATATCTTTCGCGTAAAGGGTAGGCCGAGCGATAATCCACTCATTCTTCACATTGCAGACAAGGACGATATAAAAAATATTGCCGAAGAAATTCCTGAATATGTAAATGAGCTGATGGAAAATTTTTGGCCGGGACCACTTAGCATCATTTTAAAAGCTAAGCCAAGTATACCAAAAACCGTTACAGCAGGACTTGATACTGTTGCTATAAGATTTCCAAGTCATGAAACTGCAAGAGCAATAATTAAGGCGGCGGGCGTTCCTATTGCGGCACCATCTGCAAATATTTCTGGAAGACCAAGCCCAACAAATTTTAGAGATTGCTACAATGATTTGAAGGATAAAGACGTTGCAGTTTTTGAAGGTGGCGACACAGACATCGGCATTGAAAGCACTGTTTTACTCTGCACAAGCTATCCGCCGCAAATATTGCGTCCTGGAAAAATTGATGCAGACGCAATACAAAAAGTCGTCGGAGATGTAATTGAGGGTGCAGTTGATAAGACTGTTGTAAGAAGCCCAGGACAAAAGTACGGGCATTATATGGCAAAAAAGAAAACTGTTTTGATGGACATGAGTCCAGAGGACACAGATTATGTTTTAACAAAATACAATCCAGATGCAGTATTTATTTCTTCTGTTGAAAATAAATACCACGCAAAAAGTAATATTGTTATAGGATCATACGACAATCCTGATGATGCGTCCAAAAGATACTTTGCATCTTTAAGAGAGGCTGACAATATGGATGGAGATATGATTATAATACAAGGATTTAATAAAAAACACATTGGCACGGCTTTGTATAATAGAATGAAAAAGTCTGCCGCAGGCAAAATTATGGAGGACAAAAATGAAGATTGGATTTGGTAGCGATCACGGTGGATATGATTTAAAAAAAGAAATTATGAAACTTGTTGCTGACATGGGATATGAATGCTTTGATTATGGCTCATTTGAAGGGGAATCTGTTGATTATCCTGATTACGCAAAAAAAGTTTGCGATGCAATCGTAAATGGCGAAGTTGAACTTGGCATGCTTTTTTGCGGTACAGGCATTGGCATTTCAATTGCTGCAAACAAGGTTAAGGGCATTCGCTGTGCATTATTAACCGAAGGTTATTCAGCAAAGATGGCAAAAGTTCATAACAATGCAAACTGCATTGCACTTGGTGGAAGAACAACAGGTGTAAATCTTGCAGCAGATATTGTAAAGAGTTTTTTAGAGGCAGAATTTGAAGGTGGTCGCCACCAAAAAAGATTGGATAAAATTTCAAAAATGGAGGAAAGATAATGGGTAGAGTTGTAGAATGTAATCATCCTTTGATTCAACACAAGCTAGCAATTTTGCGTAAAGTTGAAACTGGCGCAAAAGATTTTCGTGAATTAGTAACAGAAATTACAATGCTGATGGGTTACGAGGTAACTCGCGATCTTCCGCTTGAACCAAGAAAAATTAAAACGCCAATGGGTGATGCTGAAGTAAATATGATTTCTGGCAAAAAAATTGGTATTGTTCCAATTTTAAGAGCCGGTCTTGGAATGGTTGATGGCTTTTTAAGTTTAATCCCAGCTGCAAAGGTTGGTCATATTGGATTGTATAGAGATCCAAAAACTTTTAAGCCTGTAAGCTATTACTGCAAGATGCCTGAGGACGTAAGCCATAGACAAATTATTGTTGTAGACCCAATGCTTGCAACTGGTGGTTCTGCAATTGATGCAATTGATGAATTAAAAAACATGGGCGTAACTTCAATTAAGCTTGCAAATATTATTGCGGCTCCAGAAGGAATAAAAGCATTGCAAGAAGCTCATCCTGATGTTGATGTTTTTGTCGCGTCAATTGATGAGAGATTAAACGATAACAAATATATTATACCTGGACTTGGCGACGCAGGAGACAGACTTTTCGGGACTAAGTAATGAGTGATTTTTACGTATTTTTGGTATCAATGCTGTTGACATTTGTACTGATGCCATTTAATATTTACGCGTCAAAGAAATTTGGCTTTGTCGATGTGCCTAAGGATAATCGCAGAATGCACACAAATGCAGTGCCAACAATCGGTGGCATTAGTATTTTTGTATCGATAATGGCAATTACTTTGATATTTGTGCCTTTAAACAAAAGACTTGCTTCAATTTTGATAGGAGCAACGATAATTGCTGGCACTGGTTTTATTGACGATATAAAAAATTTAAAGCCACTTCACAAAATGCTGGGGCAAATTTTGGCAGCGGCAATTGCTGTGTATGGTGGTGTAAGTATAAATGTAATTTCAAATCCAATGCATGCAGGAAAGCTAATAGACATGGGAATTATTGGGCCAATTATTACAATGATTTGGATTGTTGGGGTAACTAATGCTCTTAATTTTGTGGATGGTCTTGACGGATTGTGCGGTGGACTTGCTGCAATATCTGCACTCACTTTCTATTTTGCATCGGAAGAAATTAGTTATATTGCATTAGTATCGCTCATATTGGCAGGCTCTGTGATAGGATTTTTGCCGTACAATTTCAATCCTGCAAAGATTTTTATGGGAGATACAGGCGCGTTATTACTTGGCTATATGCTTGCGTGCATATCTGTTGAGGGAGTAGTAAAGTCGGTTGCAACAATGAGTTTAATTATGCCGATATTCATACTCGCACTTCCAGTATTTGATACGCTTTTTGCCATGATTAGAAGAATTATAAACAAACAAAAAATTATGAGTGCAGACAAAGGACACCTTCACCACAGATTGGTGCAAAAGGGTTATTCAGTCAAACAAACTGTTATAATTTTGTATGTAATAAGCATTTTGTTTTCGCTTCTTGGTTTGTTTGTATCAAAGGTTGAGCCTTCAATTGCAATTGTGATCAGTACGCTTGCACTTATAATTGTGATAATGGTTGGCGTCTTGTTTGGATTTTTTAAGAGTAGCAATCAAGATAATAAAAGGAGTTAGATTTGATAAAAGTTTTAATAATAATAGGCACAAGGCCTGAGATTATAAAATGTTTTCCCGTTATAAAAGCTTTGAGAGAAGACAACAATTTTGAGTTGAAGGTTGTATTTACAGGTCAACACAGAGAACTTCTTGACATGATGATTGAAGACATTGGCATAACGGATTACGAAAACTTGAGAATTTTTGAAGATGGCCAAAGCTTATCGTCAATTACGTCAAATGCACTTACTGCACTTGATAGGATTGAAGAGCGTGATTTTGATTACTGCTTGGTACAAGGAGATACAACGACGGTTTTTGCCGGCGCATTATGGGCATTTTACAACAAAATAAAGGTGGGGCATATTGAAGCTGGCTTAAGGAGCAATAATATTTACAGCCCTTATCCAGAGGAGGCAAACCGCAAAATGGTTTCGCAAATTGCACATCTAAATTTTGCACCGACAGAAAATGCCAAGAAAAATCTTTTGAATGACGGTATTGATGAAAAAACTATTTTTGTTACTGGAAACACAGTTATCGATGCTCTTAAAATGAGTTATCGAGATGATTATAAATTTAAAAATGAATTTTTAAACAAACTTCCTGATGGCAAAAAAGTTTTGATGACTTGTCACAGAAGAGAAAATCAAGATAATCTTGAAGAAATTTTTACAGCAGTTAGAGATGCCGTCATCAAATATGATGCGCATGTAATCTTTCCGATGCACTTAACGCCAAGGATTAGACAGGCTGCAGATAAATATTTAAAGGATTGCGACAACTTTACATTGATTGAGCCTTTGAGCTACTATGATATGGTGCATCTGATTAAAAAGGTCGATGTTGTTGTGACTGACTCAGGTGGATTGCAAGAAGAAGCGCCTGGTTTTGGAAAGCCGGTTCTTGTTATAAGACGTGAAACCGAGAGACCAGAGGGAATTGATGCGGGCACATGTAAGCTTGTTGGAAATAATTATGATAAAATTTTTGACAATTTGTGCGAGCTTTTAAAGATGGAAGACGAATACAAAAAGATGAGTCATGCAGTAAATCCATACGGTGATGGCAAGGCGTCATTAAGAATAAGAGATATTTTAAAAGGAGATTATTAATGGATCCAGATCCGAGTATAGGACTTTTAATATCACTATGCGTGGTGATGTTAATTTCAATTATTATTAGAATGCTAAGAACAGCCGTCATGACTTGTGATGGCAGCAAGTTGGATGACAGTATAAGAAATACAATCGAAAACAGAGAAGATGTAATATCTGAACTTCAAATGAGTTATAATGTCTTAAAGACAATTTTCATGATGATGTTTACAGTCTTACTCATAAGAAATTTGGATAAATTTGATTTTGAAAGATCGATTGACATTTTAATAATGGGCGCATCTACTATTCTTTTGATGTTTATGTATGATCTTATTACCATTGAGTTTGCAGATAGATTTGGAGCACACAGACCAAATAAATGCTTGAATATATTTAAAGTATTTTTGATTACAATACTTGCTCTATTAAAACCGATTTACAAAATGTATATGGTAATTAAGAAAGTCGTTGTAAAGTTGATTGGTTTGCCAAAAGCTACTCACAAAGTTACAATTGATCAGATTAAGATGCTCGTTGATATTGGAGAGAAACAAGGTATTATAAATTCTGCTGAGCGTGACATGATTGATGGGGTTATGGAGTTTAACGAAACCGTAGCCGAGGAGATTATGACGCCAAGAACAGAAGTTTTTATGATTGATATTAATTCAGAGCCAAAAGATTATCTAGAAGATCTTATAAATCATAGATATTCGAGAATTCCTGTGTATGACAATAATATTGATGACATAATTGGAATTTTATATTTAAAAGATTTTTTGACAGAGGCTTACAAGAAGGGCTTTGAAAATGTCGAATTAAAAAAATTAATAAAGCCAGCGTATTTTATGCCTGAGCGCAAAAACATTCACACACTCTTTCAAGAGATGCAACGTATGAATAAGCACATGACAATCTTGATGGATGAATACGGAGGTTTTTCGGGTATATTAACAATGGAGGACTTGACCGAAGAAATTATGGGAGAAATCGACGACGAGTTTGACGATGATGAACCAGATTGGTACGAAGTCACGCAAAACACCGCAGTTATTCAAGGTACGACAAGTATCAAAGATGTTAATGATATGCTTGGCATAAATTTGCCGGACGACACCGACGATTATGATACAATTGCTGGTTTTATTATAAGTCGACTTGGATTTATACCAGAGGATACCAAAGTCGAGATGATTAACTACGATGGCTTGAGGATTAAAGTTTTAGAAGTTGAAGACAGACGCATTAAAAAAGTTAAAATTTTTATGTCAAAACCAAAAGAAGTTTCAAATCCTGAAATTAAAAAGGAGGTAAATGATGAGAATTAGAAAAGAAGTTTATTTAGTACTTGCAGTTATTGTAATACTAACTCTTTTTATCGTCTTTAGACCAAAGGCGGAGAAAAAAGTGCTATCCACAAATTTAAATGGTATTGAGATTTATACCGACAAAACTGATGGATATATTAAATTTTCTGACAACGATAGAGTTGCACTTTCAAATCCACCGGGAATATTTTTGATCGCAAATGGTAGCGTTGTTAAAAATGCGGAGATAAAAGCGTTTGACGGCATGTCTATGTTGCCATTAGAAAAGCTTGCAGAAATTGTTGGCGCAGAGGTAAAGGTGTCAGAAAAAAATGGCGACGAGTTTAATCTTTTGAAGGATAAAACAAAAGTAACCTTTAGACTCAATGATCAAAATTTTGAAAATGGTGGAAAGACAGAATTTTTAAATGCAAAGCCTATTCGTGATGGCAGAACTGTTTATGTACCTCTTAAAGACTTTTTCCAATTGTACGGATATAATGTTGTTTATACAAATGGTGAAAAAGTAAAAGTTGATGAATATCCTGTAATTCCATTGTATCAACAAATAATGGTTTCAAATTATAGCGATATGAAAAAAACTTTAACAAAAGAAGAAGCAATCAAAATAGTTCAAGAACAATTAAAGATTGCTTACAAGACAAGGTTTAAAGAAAAATACACAGATCCAGACGAAAATGTAGACAGAATGAATCCAAATGAAAAAGATGAATGGAGATTAAAAATCAACGAAGGATTAAAAATAAAAGCTGAAAACGACAGATACTTTATCATTCCTGTTGTTTGGGACTTTATGGTCGACAAATACACCGGCGAAGTTTACACATTCTATCAAGGTCAAACATTTGAATACAAGTTGTTTGATCCTCAATCTGAAGGCGCACTTGCATTTGCTGGCTAAGATAATATCCACAGTCATTTAAGGCTGTGGATTTTTTTGTATAAATTTACTCATAAAAAGTGAGCGTTACACTAATTATACAAGCATTATAAACTTGACGCAAAACACTTACTTTGTTAATATAGTTATGTTAAGGAGGCTATTATGAAAATTCAAGATATTGTCAATTGGATGGAAAGCAGAAAAGAACCTAATGGCGACTATTCAATTTTAAATGCAAAAACGCTTTTAAAAAATATTGACAGTCCACAAAATAAAATAAAAATTGTGCATGTTGCAGGTACAAACGGTAAAGGTTCAACGGTTTCATATATTTCTAATGCGCTTATTGAATCAGGTTTAAAAGTTGGCGCGTTTATATCTCCTTATATTGAAGATGTTAATGAGTCGATCAAAATAAATGGCGTAAAAATTTCTGATGATGATTTTGTAAGTGTCGGCAAAAAAATTATGGACGCTACAGATAAAGCAGATAGCGACGGATTTTATCCGACATATTTTGATATATTATCGTCAATTGCCTACGAATATTTTCACGAGAAAGATGTTGATGTTGCAGTTATAGAGGTTGGTATGGGTGGCAGGATGGACAGCACAAACACAATGGATGCGCCACTTGCATCTGTGATTACGTCTATATCGCTGGATCATACAAATTTTCTGGGAGACACGATTGCAAAAATTGCACACGAGAAGGCTGGCATTATAAAGGAAGGCGTGCCTGTTTTTTGCTACGACTTACATCCTGATGCAAGGGCCGTTGTTGAAGAAGAATGCAAATTAAAGAACACTAGTGCAAATTATATCGACAAATACAAACTCGAAATAATTGAAATGCACGAAGGTGGCAGCAAATTTGTGTACAAAAATAACGAATACGAAATTTCTTTAAGTGGCGAACACCAAATTTACAATGCAATGCTTGCAATTGACGTGCTTGATTATCTATCAAAATATTTTAAATTGAATTTAGAAAATATCAAGACGGGATTAAAGCAAGCAAAAAACATTGCAAGACTTGAAACGATTTCGTCCAATCCGCATATAATTCTGGATGGTTCACACAATCTCGAAGGGATTATTGCACTTAAAAAATTCATACAAAAATTAAAATACAACAGATTGATTTTGGGTTTTTCAGTTCTTGGCGACAAAGACTATGTTCACATAGTTGACGAATTGTTCCCAATGGCTGATACAATTATTGTAACCGAAATTGATAGCGACAGAAAATTACCGATTGCTGAATTGACAAAGATTGCCAATCAATATCACAAAAATGTAATTTCTGAAGCTGATAACAAAAAAGCATATCTAAAATCGCTTGAGTTTTTGAAAGAAGGCGATGCGCTGTTATGGTGTGGCTCGCTTTATCTAATGAAAAGTATAAGACCAATTGCACTTGACAATTTAAAAAGATAAAAAATTTCCCAATTGTTTTTAAAAATTAAAAAATTAGTTAAAACTTGTATATGTAAGAGGTGGGATTATGAAAGGGATTTTTAAAACAAGTATATTTGTTTTGTTGACGATTATGCTGTGTTCTTGTGGGACAACAGAAAATAAAGTAGAAAATAATAAATTAGAAAACAAGAGTTCAATTAAGACATCTATTAATGAATTAGATAACGAGACAACACTCCCAAAAGTAGAGTTAGCAAATCCAGATGCAAAATATGTTGGAGATTATGAAAATGACGAAATATACTCTAAAATCTTAGAAATAGAAAGTTGTACCACACCAGACAAACTTGTTGCAATATTGAAAGATATATATGGATTTAATTTTGTATATACAAAATTAAAATATGATAGTAAAGACAAAATATATAATTTTCCTAATAACTCTGAATTGCCAGTGTTTTGTACTGTTTTAGGAGCGTATAAAATTCGTAAGGATGTATTTGCTAAACCAGATGTATATTTTGTTTATCAGGAATTCGGCGACAGAGAGGGCAAAATAATTTCTGAAGAACCTACATTTATAATTGATAAATATGGTTCATATTTAGTTGATAAATATGAATATTTTACAGGAGAGTCGACAGGAGAAGAAATGTTAAACGTCGAAGCTAGACCTATTTTAGATTTATATATGTGCGAAAGGGGATTTATTAATAACGATGAAATGAAAGCACCGCTTTCTAAGTATGTTAATGAATTGGATTTCTTCAAAGAGTTTGAGTCATTGATAGATGATAATTTAAATAATGATGGTATAAATAATGAAAATATAGAGGATGAATCAACAGAACAAAGTGAAGGCTCTGAATATGGCTCTAGTGATGCAGAAAATGATAGTGATTATGAGGAAACAAAAATAAAAGAAATTTCAATTATACAGAAAATAGATAGTTGTACTGACCCAGATGAATTGTGCGATATTTTGTCTAATTTATATAATTGTGAATTTAGATATGATGCATTAATTTGGGATTACACATATAAGCAATTTAAAAGTGATAATTCTGAATCTTATTATATAGCTAGGTTATTTAATTATAACCGCCCGAGAATGATGCATCGAAATATTGTTTCAGATAACGCATACTTATTCTATAGAGCTTTTTATTTAGAAGGAATTGATGAACCGCGTTTTTCAAGTTATCCTTTATTTATTATGGATAATAAAGGTTCCTATATTATATTTGAAGATAAAAATACTTTTGTAGATGCTTGGTCTACATTAGAATTATACGCAAGATCTAATGGTCTGTATAAAGGCATATATCCACAAGAAATAGAAATGTACAAAGATTTAATCAAGGGGTTTAAAAATACTACAGAAGTTAAGGAGTTCTTTAACAAAGTTAAAGATTACGCAAAAACCTACAATAAAAATTAATGAGAAATTTGCATTAAAATACCCCATTATTTCCGTGTCCGGATTTAAGGGGTAGTACATAACTCTGTGGACCTTTTTAGAGAAGGAAAAATTTTTTAGGATAAAAATATCAGCAACAGGGATTTTTCCACCCATTATATATATGTCAGAAAATTTCCAAAATCACTCAAATCTTTGAAAATTAGGTTTTTATTCAATGAAAATGTGATAATATCCTTATTTCAGAAGGTCTTTTCTGTTTTTGCTTACATATTCTTTAAACTTTAGCACTTCGCTTTCAAAATCCTCTTTATAGCTTTGGCGATCTCCCACAATAAACATACCATCAATAACTTTGAATTTATCTCCAGCTTTTTCACAAACATTATAAAAATACTGATGATTTAGAGCAGTAACCTGTATATTTCCTATTACATTTCCATTATATTTTAAATAAGTCATATTAACACCTGAGTTTCCGTGTTGGTTTACTTGAATATGTGGTATCTCATAGTCAATTTTTATTTTCTTATTTAGTCTTCTGTATTTGAATCTGTAGTACCTTTGTATTGCAATTGGAAAGTTGGCAATGAACAATACTCCCCAAAATATTGCTTTTTGTTTTAAGGTCATGCCTCTGTCGCCTATAACTAAACAAAAAGCACAATATACACTAACAACCTTAGATATAATTGATAATATCGGATTTCTGTATCCTGTATCAACTAATGAAAATAATGAGAAAGCTTTACCAGCTGCTTCTCCTATTACTTCCCCCTTTGCGTATTCAACAAAGTCTTTATTGCTGTCGTCATCATAAAAGCTCATATGTTCCTCCTAAATGTTCTATAATTAAGTTATTTTCGAATGATTTCTTTACATTTATTATACCTTATAATTTTAGAAATGTTAAGCCCATATAAAATAAAAGACTCTAGAATTTTGATATGCACCCACAAACCCGGACAAAATAACCGCGTTTACTATACGGCTTGTAACCTGTACTCAACAAGTGACAGGCCGTTTAATTTTGAAGTGTTCTGCAGTTTCTTGGTAGGATAGACCATTTATTTGCCTATATTCTAACACAGATAATTTAAATTCTCCACTATATAAGCTATGTGTCATACTTTTCTTGAGACCTTCTTCACCTAATATTTTATATGAGTCAACCCAGCTTCTAATTGTATCTTTAGATATTCCATGTTTTTTGGATAGATATATTAGTCCATATCCTTTTTGGTTTTCTTTTACTATTTTTAATTTCTCTTCTTATGTTATTTTTTCATTAAAATACCCCCTTATTTCCGTGTCCGGATTTAAGGGGGCAGTACA
>CAMYPV010000029.1 GCA_947293975.1 uncultured Ezakiella sp.
GTAATAAAAAACCTTTTCATTATTCTCCCTTATATTCTATGTTTAAATGATCCGCAGCCAATTTCGTTGCAATTCTTCCTCTTGGCGTGCGAAGCAAAAATCCTATTTGTAACAAATATGGCTCATATACATCTTCTATTGTTGATTTATCCTCGGCAGTAGCCGCACTTAATGTATCAATTCCTACTGGTCTTCCACCAAATGTAATCAATAATGTATTTATTATCTTTCTATCCGTTTTATCAAGACCCAAATTATCAATTTCAAGCATACTCAGCGCTTCATCAGCAATACTTCTTGTAATAACACCATCAGCCTTTACAACAGCATAATCTCTTACTCTCTTTAGAAGCCTATTGGCAATTCTTGGCGTACCACGACTTCTTTTTGCAATCTCTAGAGCCCCTTCTTCATCAATATGAACATCTAAAATATGTGATGACCTTACTACAATTTCTTGTAAACTCTTATCATCATATAAATCCAAATTTAACTGAACGCCAAATCTATCTCTAAAAGGTGAACTTAATAAGCCAGCCCTTGTTGTTGCCCCTATCAATGTAAAAGGTTCAATGTCAAGTCTTAAACTCCTTGCAGTTGGACCTTTACCTACAATCATATCAAGGCAAAAATCCTCCATTGCAGGATATAAAATCTCCTCTACAGATCTTGACAATCTATGAATTTCATCTATAAATAAAACATCACCAGTATTAAGGTTTGTCATTAAACTAGCTAAATCTCCTGGCCTTTCAATAGCTGGACCGCTTGTTACTTTTAAATTTACGCCCATTTCATTAGCAATAATGTTTGCCAATGTAGTTTTGCCTAGACCGGGTGGTCCATAGAGCAAGACATGGTCAAGTGTATCTTTTCTTATTTTTGCTGAATCTATAAAAATTTTCAGTTTCTTTTTTACTTTATATTGACCTATATAATCTTCAAGCCATCTAGGTCTCAGGCTTTTATCAAAGACATCTTCGTTTGTCTGAAGATTGCTCGAAACAATTCTATCACTCATTTAATCAATCCTTAATTCATTGTTTTTAAAAATAACTTAATCATATCATTTAATTCCATGCCTGTTAAGTCCAAAGTTGAAATATGTTTTGTTATTTCATACCTCGAGTATCCTAAACCTTCTAATGCATCAATTAAATCAACATACGATGAATTCATATTATCAGTATCTGTTACAACATAACCTTTAACTTTGTCTTTAAGTTCTATAATAATTTTTGCAGCAGATTTTGCACCAATTCCAGGACAAGAAGCAAGTAATTTGTCATTGTCGCTATTTATTGCATTTACAATTTCATCTGTGCTTAGATGACCAACAATACCTAATGCTGTCTTTGGTCCAACTTTTGAAACAGTTCTCAAAAGATTAAATATCCACTTTTGATCATCATTATAAAATCCATAAACAGCAATTTTGTTTTCAGACACAACTTGCTCTGCAAATATCATTGCTTCATCACCAACAAACAGATGATCTTGCATAGACTTTGGAACTTCAAGTTTGTATCCAATTCCACCAATATCTACAACAACATATTCAGAGTTTAATTTTACTATTTTACCTTCAAAATATTCGTACATATCTACTCCATTCTAAATTGTTCTCTAAACTTTCCTGCAAAAGATAAACAAATTGCCAGAGCAATAGCATCTGCAGCATCGTCAGGCTTTGGTAGAACTTCCATATTAAGTAAGTTTTTAACCATCATCTGCATTTGTTTTTTATCTGCTCTACCATAACCAGTTATTGTTTGCTTTACCTGTAGCGGCGTAAACTCATACAAAGGGATGTTATGTCTTTGACAACATAAAACTTGTACACCACGAGCTTGAGCAACCTTAATAGCAGTTGTAGTATTTCTATTATAGAATAATTCTTCAACTGCTACAAGATCAGGTTTGTATCTATTTATCAAAAAATCCAGATCATCATATAATAAGTTTAAACGCTCTGGAAAAGTAATATCCGGTTCTGTATTAATAATTCCGTAATCTACTAATTTTATTTTATTTCCTACTTCGTCAATGATACCAAAGCCTAATATTGCTAAGCCCGGATCAAGTCCTAATATCCTCATAACAACCTCATCTTAATTATAACAGATACGATAAAAAATTACAATAAAAAAGGGCCTAAGCCCTTTTTACTACAGACTTCCTATCTTGAAGCCTTCTTTTTCGACTTTTTCCATGATGTCTTGTATATTGTCGGTTTCGAGTCTTACTAAAACTTTTAGGATTCCCATTACTTTAGCATCCATTACAACCATGCTTGCAACATTAACATCTTCTTTTCTAAATACATTTAACAATCTTGAAAGTTGACCAGGAATATTAAATATATAAACAATCAATTGTTTGCCTTTTCCTAAATGGAATAAGTCTGAGAATGCTTTGAATATAGCAGCGTGTGTTAATATACCCAAAAATAATCCATCAACATTTATGACAGGTAAAAATGGAATATTGAGTTTTTCAATAGCATAAGATGCTTTATCAATGCCATCATCTGGATCAAGACTCTTTATATCTGTCTTCATGTAGTCCTTTGCTTTTTGCTCTAAAAATTCATCTTTAGAAACGTCTTTGTCAAAGTATGTTTCATAAATGTCAGATCTCATTAAGTATCCGACAAATTTGTCACCTTCAACAACGGGTAAACTCATGAAATTTCCCTTGTTCATTTTTTCTAAAGCAGTTTTTAGATTGTCGCTTACATCAATAAGTGTAAGTTTGCTTTTTTCCAAAATATGATTTTTTACAAACATAATTACCTCCTATAAGTTTTGTTTTACTAAATTCCGAAATATCTCTACAGTTTTATTATACCCCATTTCGTTAACATTCTCAACAACAATTGTAATAATTTTTGGCTTTTCTCCTGAAATAAATCCTGTAAACCAATAATTATATTTTTTACCTGAAAGTTCAGCTGTTCCCGTCTTTCCTCCACAATCATCTCCAAGGCCATATCCCTTTGCTGTTCCAATCTTTACAACGTCAAACATAGCATCTTTTATATATTTTGCATGCTCTTTATTAATATTTAAATCAATTTTTTCAGATTTTGTATCTCGTGAAAATTTAAAATCATTTGTTAAAATACACTTAACATATTTTGGAGAATAATAATATCCCTCATTGTAAATAGCCTGTGTTATAAGATTTATTGCAAGTGGTGATGCGGTTACTTCTCCTTGACCAATTTGTAATATTGCATTTTTAAAATCATTATCACCTTTTCTTATGTTTATAGCATAATTATTGTCAGTTGATTCTTTTATTTTATTGTCAATGTCATTAGTAAGTTGTACAAGCTTATCAGTCAGCGGCAAGCCTTTTACTGCAAAAAATGTATTTAATGAATTAGTAATTGCAGCATGTAAATCAACTTTACCATATTTTATTTTTCCATAATTTGAAATTGTTCCGTCTAAAATTTTCACAAACCCTTGATCATCGAATTCCAAATCATTAGTATTGCTTAGAATATTCAATGAAGAAATTATTTTAAAAACAGATCCCGGACTGTATTTTCCATTTTTAACTCTATCTAGCATAGCACTATCATTCGATCCTAACGCCTCATTGATCTTTGTTTCATCAAAGCCTGGATTAGAATAATATGATAATACCTCTCCATTTCTAGGATCTGTAATTACAATCGCTCCTTTTAAATTACGCATTAAACTTTTACACTCGCTTTGTAATTTATGATCGACGGATAATATTAAATTCTCTCCACATTTTTCTTTGTAAATTTTATTTTTAATTTCTGTCCAAGAACTAATTTGTCCATATCCTTGTAGTATTGAATTATATGCATTTTCTATGCCTGTACTTCCATATTTTTTATCTACGTAACCTATTAAATGAGAGTAAAGCTCTGGAAAATTATATTGTCTTAAATATTTTCCATCTATAAGTTCTGAATGATTTATTAAAATGTTATTTCTATCAAAAATGCTCCCTCTCTTGACAATTTCAATACTTCTATTGGCCCTTGAGTCATATTTTGAACCGACTAAATATTTTTTACCAACCGTAGATAAACCAGTGAATAATATCATTGTTATTATTGATATTATAATGCATACTAATATGAAAAATTTTATTCTCTTATTCATTATAAACCCTCAGTGATGCTTGCAATATACCAAGCATTATAAAAGAACTAAGCATAGAGCTTCCACCATAAGACAAAAATGGAGCTGTTATACCTGTTAAAGGAATTATTGACAATGTACCTAAAAGTATAACCATAAATTGCATTATATAAAACGATGAGATTAACACAGATAGCTGTTTATAAAAAGAGTTTTTTACATATTTTGCTAAAAATAAAGTATCAACTGTGAAAATTAAATATAATAACACAATTGCTATCCCCATAAATGAACCCATTTCTTCAACAACGCATGCAATAATCATATCGCTGATATTAACAGGAATTATATTTGGAATTCCAAGCCCTAATCCTGTACCGGTAAAACCACCATTAGCCATTGATGTAAGTGCAGTCACAATCTGATACCCCGTGCTATTATATAATTTAAATGGATTTAACCATGTGTTAAACCTTACTCTTACATGTGGTAAAATTTTGTATCCAATAAATGCCGCTAATAAAAAACTTAATAATGTGAATAAAAAATATTTCTTATTCTTTTCAAAAATTATTAAATACGCCAATAATATTGCAAACAGTATAAGCGCAGAACCCAAATCTTTTTGTATTATCAATAAACCCATGTATATTAATGTGAGCGCAATATTTATAAAGTGAAAATTTATTTTATTAATATATATTTTAGGAGACGATGAAAGTTGGAAAATAAACAATATTTTTATAATTTCTATAGGCTGAAATAGATGCCCAAAAATCCTAATCCAATTCTTAGCGCCTCCAGACGATTCACCAAATAATAATGTAATTGAAAACAACATAAAAATCATAGCTACATAATATATATACATTTTCTCAAATATTTTGATGTTTTTTATGATTATATATGATATATACATCAATAACGAACCTACACAGAACCAAAATATCTGTTTAAACCCATATTCAGTGCTTAATCTAAATATTTCTACAACTCCGATAGAAAAAATCATAGACACAATTGCATAATGTCTGCCAAATCCGACCATTCTAGTATTTAAAAACATATTGACAGCACCTACTGCTAACAAAATTGTAGGATAGAAAATATATTTGTAGTTGAAATCTTTTACAGGATGAAATGCAAGAACACATACTGCAAGTAACTGAAAAATCAAAACATATTTGTAATTTGATATTTTTCTTCTCATTTCATAACCTCAATTTTTATATCGCTTCCGCCAAAAGAAATCTGATCACCTTTTTTAATTTTAGCCGAAGAAATTTTTTTGTTGTTTAAGTATGTTCCATTTGAGCTATTTAAATCAATCAAATAAAAGCTACTGCCATCATCTTTTATTTGAAAATGATGTTTTGAAATAGCTTGATCTTTAACAATGTAGTCATTGTCACCTGCTCTGCCAAATGTAAAATGACTTATTACTGGTATGTCTATAAATTTGTTGCCTTCGTATATTCTTATAATTGTGCTTCTTGTTTTGCTTTCTTTATAAAAATAGGTTAAAATATCCTTAAGGATATTAGCAATAAAAAAATACACGACTAAAATAAATAAGTATTTAAAAATTGTACTAATGATTGAAAAAAAATCCATATGCACTCCTAGAAATGAGGTTAAAATGAGAACTTGTAAAGAAGAATGTTTATATTATTTAAAGTATTCACGAACTGAAAAAGAAGTAAGAAGCCATTTATATAATAAAAATTATAAAGCTAACGAAATAGAAGAAGCTATAGCGTATGCAAAAGAATTGAACTACATTGACGATTATGACTACGCTTACTCATATATTAATGACCATCTCTTAATAAATAAATGGGGTCCACTAAAAATTAAAATTAATCTTAGAGATAAGGGCATCCCTGATGAAACAATAGAAAATGGTTTGCTTGATTGCGAGGAATTAATATATCGAAACTTGGAAGATCAAGCAAATAAAAAAATAAATGTAAATAAAGAACTTGACTATAATGAAAAAAATAAAATCATTAGACATCTACTAAACAAAGGCTACGAATATCAAATGATTAAAGAGGTCTTAGACAAATATGAGTGATTATTCTGTATATATTTTAGAATGTTCTGACAAAAGTTTCTACTGTGGAATCACAACTAATATTGACCGACGAGTGAAAATGCACAATAAAGGAAAAGCTAGTAAATGCACACGTTCAAGACTTCCTGTCAAATTGATTTATATCGAAAATGGATACTCTAAATCCTCTGCATTAAAAAGAGAATATGAAATTAAACAATTAACAAGAGCTCAAAAAGAAAAACTTGTAGAAAAATACCGATAGCAAAATGCTGTCGGTTATTTATTTTTAATACTTGTCGAATTTTCATCCTCAAGTTCTATATTCTTTTGTCTATTAACTGGTCTTCGTTTTGCTTTTCTTTTATTTTTACCATACATAATACCAATGAGATTAGCAAAAATAATTGACACAAGCCCAACTGCACCACAAATAATAGCCGTACCTAAATCATTTGCACTTGTTCTTAATATACTGCTCTCCCCATTGAATATAATTTTAGATAATGCAATCAAAATAAGTATTATTCCAGGAATATATTTTATTATCCGTTGCCTCGGAAACAAAATATGAAGAGTAGTTACTATAATAGCAGCAAATAAGAAAAAAAATAGTTGCGAGCTAACTTGTGATGTGTATGGTGTTAATTCTTTTAAAATTTTTAATAATTGATCCATAATTCTCTCCAATAACAGTATAAACTATATTTAGAAAAATATCAACTAATAGATTTTAGTCCACTTGTTTGAATGATTAATATTGTATAAATGCATTTCTGCCTCACTGCCTACAACCCAATAATCCATTATTAAATTTAAATTATCATTAATCATTGAAAAACTGTCTCTGACCTTAGTATTACTCGTGTACAAACTAACAACTTTTATGTTTGAACCTGTATTAACGATTAACAATGATTTTTGAGGAGAAACCGTATAATCAATTGCAGAGGTATATAGTTCTTTTATCTGCTCCATTGTCATAAAAATTCGATTGCTATCTTGCTTTAAATAAACCGGCTTTATTCTCGTATAAATGTCGTCACTTGTTGAATCGCTAAATAGATTTGTTTTTAAAATCCAATAACCATTTCTACGCACAATTCCTATGTTGTTAGGCATTATTCTATAATCAACATCATTTAAATAATCGATATAAATATTATCTTTAATAACATCTAACCAATTTTCTCCGATTATGTCAGAAGCATTTAGCCTTGTTCTAATACCATCTTTTTCCAATGAATAGGTTTCGTACCTCTCTTTATATGTGTTGTTTAAAAAATTTTTATTTCTAACACTTAGGCTTATTATATAAGGCGACGCATATTTGATCTTAATATCTTCATAATTGAAATATGAGTTGAAAATTTTTAAATTCTGATGCTCATCGATAAAATCTTGACTAAAATTAAATGTAAGCAAATTTTTATATGAACCACCAGTAATTTCATTATAATTATTTACCGATAAATATCCATTTAGCTTTGGTATGATTAATTTATCAATAAAGTGTACACTCATTGAATTGTAGTCACTATAAACATATAATGTATAATATTTAGGGATTTTTTTTGAATCATCTCTTAAGCCAATAAAAGCACCTGTTGTTTTAAGCGGCTTATAAAGTGGCTTAACTTTATATAGTTTTCTATTCGTTTTTGCCGTTTCAAATAATTGCTCATCAATTTTATTCTTGAACTTTATTTTATAAATATAATTTTGATAGATGAAATAATCAGCGTCATCAGTCTTTATAAATTCACCAATATTTTCACCTAATTTAATTATATTTACAACTGTGATATACTCTGGAGCATCTTTAGCATTAATAACATTATCCAGACTAATATTATTATAAATTGAATAGCTTGACAACTTTACCTTTCTGGTTGCATAATTTATATTTTTAAATAAATTTCCAAAAATTATAGAGCTATCTTTATAAAAATATAAATGAATATCCTCTGGGACTTTAAATTCATTGCCATTACTTAGATCATATGAGCTTAAAACACAATATTCACCACTGACAGGATCTATATAAGCATCATTTGCTTTATCACAGCCGACAATAAGGAGCATATTTAATAATACAAACATAAACAATTTTATATTTTTATTAATATGGCAAATATATTTCAAACTTGCTCCCCTTTCCTTTTTGACTCGTAACTAATATCCTTCCATTGTGGAGATTAACAATTTCAGATACAATCGCTAGACCAATACCGGCATGCGAATTTTTATTTTGACCACGATAAAACTTTTCAAATATATGTGGTATATCTTTTTCTTCCATACCCTCACCATCATCTGTAATTGTAATAATATAATTATCCTCTCTTCTATCCAAGTCTAATGAAATGTGTCCGTTTTCTGTAGTAAACTTAAATGCATTATCCATAAGGTTTATCACAACCTGTCTAAGTTTGTTTTCATCACCCATAAAACTACTTTTACTTACATTGCAATTAAATATTAAGCTTTTATTTTCATTGAATGATCTTGGCTTAAATTGATTAATTACACCTTGTAACAAATCTTCTAAATTGAAGTTTGTTTTAAGCAAAGTAACTTTATTATTCAAAAGTCTGGAGAAATCAAGCAAATCATTAACCATGCCCGTAAGTCTATCAGCTTCATTTTCAATTATATTAAGTCCATCAGATACAAGCTCCTTATCAGATGAATCGGCATTAAGTGTATAAGCCCAACCCTTAATACTTGTAAGAGGAGTTTTTAGTTCATGGCTAACATTTGCAATAAATTCGTTTTTAATTTCATCACGCTTTTTTATTTCACTCGCCATAAAGTTCATCGTTTCACCAAGGGCAATAATTTCACTTGTTCCATCTACATGTAATTGATCAGTATAATCACCACCTGCAAGTTTTGATGCATAATTTTTTAACTTGCCCAATGGATTTACCATTTGCTTTGACATGTAAATCGACATAATAAATGCAATTACCATAACTGTAAGCGAAAATATAATCATCATCATTTCAATATTTTTTATTGAATTCTCAGTTTCGAATAAACTAGATTGAAAAATTGCTGTGCCAATAATATTTCCATGATATCTTATGGGTAATGCTACAGTAACTAAATTATGATCAAAGAAATCAAACTTATCAATCGATGCAAAGTAGCCATCCTTTTTTATAGTGTCTTGTATCTCTTTGGAGTCAAAAATATTTTCTGACAAACCAATCGTACTTAAAATATTCTCACCATGATTATTTAAAATCATTATATGACCAGTATTGTACTCATATATGGTGGATGAATCTTCTAACACTACATCATCAAGTCCTTTTGAAAAGTCGATATATCTATACAGATAATTCAAATTTAATTGCGCTTGTGATCTCATCTTTTTTGTAGCATCTGAATAGAAGTAATTTTTTACACTAAAAATTACTGCAATATCAAGTACTAAAACAGTAAGAAATATCAACAGACCAAAGTTCAATATTAAAATATGCCTAAAACTCTTCTTCACTATCTATACCTGTAGCCAATACCCCACACAGTATTTAAATATTTAGGATTTGCAGGATCTTCTTCGATTTTAGATCTTATCCTTCTAATATTTACATCTACAATTTTAGACTCACCAAAGAAATTATCTCCCCAAACCTCATCTAATAATTCATCTCTAGTAAAAGCTTTTTCAGGGTTTTTCATAAATAATTCCATCAATGTAAATTCTGTTGGAGTTAATTCTATTAGAACTCCATTTTTTCTAAATTCTCTCTTTTCCTCGTTTAGGTCAAAAACGTCGTCCGATATGTTTCTATATTCAGGTTCAACGTCAACTCTCTTTACTAGAGATTTAATTCTTAAAATTAATTCAGTTGGATTAAATGGTTTTGTAATATAGTCATCAGCACCTGCTTCAAGTCCATCTATCTTGTCTAAATCTTGTGATTTTGCAGTTAACATGATGATACCGACTTCCTGATTAGTTGTTCTGATTTCTTTAGCAACTTCAATTCCATTTATTCCAGGAAGCATTACGTCAAGAAGTATACAGTCGTATACATTTTTGCCAGCTAATTTTAATGCCTTTTCACCTGAATCTGCATCATCAACAAGCCATCCTTGCCTTTCAAGATTTATTTTTATAAATCTTCTAATAGCATCTTCATCTTCTACAACCAAAATTTTGTACATCATAATATTTCCTCCAATCTACCAATAGCGGTATAAAATATAAACGTTTTTATATTGCTCCCTTTATATATACTAGAAATTATATTTTTATATTCATATAATTGCGAGCTGTAAATATTATTATAATCAGCAATATTATTTTTGTTAACTTCTACTGTCTTAAAGTCAATGATATTTATAACATCATCACATATCTCTAATCTATCAATGACAGCATCTATATCATTGCCACCAATGGACATACTGATACTTTTTTCTTTATATGCTTCAAATATTCTGCTATCTAAAAATCTAATCAAATTATTTATATGTCGATTAATTTTCTCGTAATCATAATATTCGTCGATATTATAATGAGATATTAAATCATTAATATTAATGTTCTTATCATAGTTTTCTGCAAGATGATGTATAAAATCGCCAAATGTAGTGTCTCTTTCAATCTTGTCATCCAGTTCCGACGGATTTTTGCAGCTAGAAATTGTACCAATTTGAACTAAACTTTCAAACTGCTTTTTTATTTTCAAATCATTAGACTTGTACATAGCATTTTCAAAATTAATTTCTTGCTTAAATTCATCGTATATATCTCGTATAGATCTAAGCATCATAGAATCTGTGATTTTATCTTCACTTATTATAATCAATTTTTCCTTTGCTCTTGTCAACGCAACATATAAAAGTCGCTTTGTCTCTTCGTTTAATTCAAATTTCTCTTTTCTAAGTGCAATTTGATATGAGCCAACATTTTTTTCAAGTTTTATATACAATGTATCGTCATCAATAATGAATTTAGGATATGTCGATGACCTTTTATTAGCTAAGTCTGTTAAAATTACAACTTTATACTCTAAGCCTTTTGATTTGTGAATAGTCGATATATGAATAGCGTTTTCATTTTTTGAATAAAGATTTGAACATTCTATATTATCATCTCTTTGTAATTCAATTATAGCATATTTTAAACTTTTTTGCTCTATTTGAACAAGTTTAATCAAATAATTTTTTATAACAAGCAAATTATTTGCAGCTTCTATGCCCCACATATTTTTACATTTTGCAAAAAATTCTTTCTCTACAAATAAATAATTTAGAAAATCTTCTATATCGTTATTTATAAATTTTTCATATAAATCATTATACAATTTTTTTGCACTTTGAATTTCATCATCAGTAGAATTTAAATCTAAAAAACTATTATCGCAGAGATTTTCACTTATTGATTTATCAGACAATTCAAACAATAAACCTCTCAAAGCTGATAAGGTATTTAATCTATCGTCAGGCTCAATCATAAACTTTAATATTAACATAAGTTCAATTATTTCAGGACGATCAATAATTATATCTGAATTATGATTTATATAAGGTATGTTATTATTACTAAATATCTTTATCAAATCATTACTACTGTTCTTCTTGGCAGATAAAATACCAATATCACTGTATTTATAACCTGATGATAGCAATTTGTTAATTAAAGCCAAAACATTGTCTTCATTTAGCTCAGTTTTTGGAAAATCAAAAATGCATTTCTCAGTATCAATTTCTTTGCCGCAATTCATTTCATTATAATTTGGCAATAGACTTTCAAATGATTTATTCGTAAAATCAATAAGATTGTATGATGATCTGTAATTTGTGTTTAGCTCTATAATTTCGCCACCATTTTTGGCAATTTCTTTTTCAAAGTTAATAATATTTTTATAATCGGCACCTCTAAATCTGTATATGCTTTGCTTTACATCTCCGACAACAAAAATATTATTAATATTAAAATCATCTGTTAATATTTTAAAAAACTTCATCTGAAGAGGGCTCGTATCTTGAAATTCATCAATCATTATATATTTGTAACTTTGACGCATTTCATCTATGTTTTGTATCATACATCTTGTTGCTTCTAATGTAATGTCTGTAAAATCGTATGCAAACATCTTGTTTTTAATAACAGAATATCTATAATCAATTAAATCAAGTATTTCTTTGATTTGATCATATAAGTCTTTATACATTAAATCTAAAATTGACGATTGATTTTGAAGTTCTAAGATGATTTCTTGTTTATTTGTAATCTCTATTAATTGAATAATTTCTTCGATATCTAAAATGTCGTCATGATTTCTATCAGTAAAATTATCGTCAATGTAATTCCACAAATTATTTTTTCGACTATAGAACTCTCTTGATAAATTAACTATATCTCTTATTCTCATATCAATAATTTTGCCATATGGTGTTTTTAATTTTCTAAAATTCATATCGCCATATATATTTCTTGTTCTATCGTACAGATAAACAATATCATCGATGCTTGATTTTAAATCATAGCTGTCGTTTAACATTTGTATAGTATCAAAGACATTCTTATAATTTTCGTTTTCTTCATACATGCTCTTTACAATATTATTTAAAATTTCTTTAGACTCATATTCTTCAAGCATTCTAAAGCCAATATATTTTTCTGATTCATACTTATCAACAATCTTTTTAAAAAAAGAGTCGAACGTAAATATATTTAGATTAAAATCAAAGTCTATATTTTCATCAAAGACTCTTTTAATAACTCTTGACTTCATCTCATCAACAGCTTTATTTGTAAATGTGATGGCTATAATGCTTTCTTTGTCTTTGATTGTTTCTTGCTTTTCTAAAATATTAATAAATCTCTCTGTTAAAACAGCAGTTTTTCCAGCACCGGCGCCTGCCTTTACCAAAACATTTTTATCAATCGTTTCAACAGCGCGTTTTTGATTTTCATTTAATCTTATCATTCCCAAATCCTCTTGCAAAAATTACTATACTCACAATATCTACAATTGTTCTTATTATCTGTTCTTTTAATAATTCCGTCGTCCATATCTTTTACAATTTTTTTAATATTTTCAGCACACAAATTCATAAAATCTTCTTTATTAAATTTATCGTCAAAACAAACCGTTGCAGTCCTTCTGCCATCATTTATATTAATATATGAAATTGATGAAATATTATCTATATAATTTGCAATATAAATTGGTAATTGAAGTGCTTCGCCATTTAAAAGATCTTTATTACTTGGAATCGATGACGAGCTTAGTTTATAATCAATAAGAGTATAGCCATGATCAGAGTAATCTACTCGATCAATCATTCCTTTAAACACAATGTCGTTTCCATTTGCGTCCTTAAAATAATTATGCTCAAATGCCTGTTCTGTTGCAAATGTTAAATCATTATAATTACACTCATTTTTGACTAAGAATTTTAATTTTGAAATAACCATATCCAATTGAAATTGTTTTAGATTTAAAAAATCCTTTTTGGCAATTTCTACAGCGGCATCAAAAGCTTCTTCAATATACTCTTTTTTTGAATGCTCCCTAAAATATATTCTTAAAACCTCATGAGCAAATGTTCCGATGTCAGCATACATTTTGTCATCCTTAGTATCAATTTTAAGAATATAATCGCAGTAATATTTGAATGCACATTTTTTATAACTTTCAATTTTTGAAGCTGAAAGTTTGTCGCGTAGTTTTAAATCGATCTTATTATTTTTTGAGGAAATTACATTGTCACGCCTATCGTAATCTAAATTAATTTCTTTAAAATATTCTTTTTGAAAAGATGTGAACTGACTACCTCCCTTTAACCACGCAAAATTATCAACATACTCGTTTTCTTTTTCTATCATCATAAACTCTGATTTTGTGATGATATTTGTATCATAAGTACATAATATAAAATTTTCACAATGATTAATTATATTATAAATTGTGCCTATTATTTCTCTTGAATCAAATTCATCAGATGGCATGAAGTCACTGTCACTTAATCCTATCTGATAAATATCATCATAATCCAATAAAATTTCAGAAGGATTTAGAACATGAATATTTGAATCATATTTAGTGCTAAATTTTTGCAACTTAAACAAATCCTCAACATAAAACTTAGGATTTTCTATGTTATATTTCTTTATATTATCTTTTATCCTGTCGAAAAATTGTGCTACATTAAAATTTTCTCTTATATCATCATTTAGTTCATTTAATAATGTATCTAGTATTTCATCGAC
>CAMYPV010000030.1 GCA_947293975.1 uncultured Ezakiella sp.
TGCGAATGAATTTGTTGGAGCTTGACAGAGGTATCAGTACTGGTGAAAATTTTGTAGAAATGGCTGCAAAAAGCAATTTATTTACTGAGTTTTCAACGGCACTATTTACAGGCGTTCGTACCACAGAAGCAATGAAGACTGTAAGCGAAAACTTGGCTGAGCATTATACGGCAAGTGTAGATAACAGAATTGAATTAATGACAAAGTGGGCATCACCAATTGTTACCATAGTTGTTGGTTTTGTAATTGGACTTATGGCACTTGGACTTGTGCTTCCTATTTTTAATTTGTCATCATTTATCTAATGTAATCAAAACTTAATAATAAAATTGAATATTATTTTTATTTAGTGGTATAATTAAGTGAGTATAATTTAGGAGATTAATATGAGTAAAACTGTAAAAATTATTTTAATTACATTAATAGTATTAGCCATGCTGGGGGGAGCTGTTTTTTATATCGCAACAACTGAGAAAGAAAAAGCTGCTCAAGAACAAATGTTGGCAGATGGAAATATTTATAGTGGAATTAAAGTTCAAGATATTGATTTGTCTGGCAAGTCAAAAGAAGAAGCAAGAGAAATTTTAGAGTCATATGTAAATGGTATTTTAAATAAGGAATTCAATATAATAATTGATAATGAAAAGCATGTGACAAGCTTGCAACAACTTGGACTTAAATTTGATTACGAGTCTGCACTTAACGACGCATACAATTTTGGCAGAATTGGAAGTAAAGATGCTCGATTAAGTACAATTAATCAGATCAAACAAAATCCAATAAACTTCAATATTAATACCAGTATCGACAAAAAGATTTTGTCAGATTATATCGGCAAATTAAATAGTTCTATTATTGCGGAGCCTGTTGAGCCTCATATCGAATACACGAATGATTCATTCAAAATAATTGAAGGCAAGAACGGTGTTGAGATTGATAGCGATAAATTGGTTTCTGACATAGTAAATGCTATTAAAAATGGTGATGACACCGTAACAGCTGAAGCACGAGTAAAAGCACCGAAGAATTCGTCAGAAATGCTAAAAAGAATAAATGGAGTTATTGGAGAGTTTTCAACATTGCTTGGCTCAGGCACAAAGGGCAGAAACGATAATATAAAACTTTCTTGTAAGTTAATTAGCGACAGAATAGTAATGCCAGGTCAGACAATTTCGTTTAATGAAGAGATGGGCGAGATTAATGCTCAAAATGGATACAAAATGGCTTCCACGATTGTCGGTGGGAAATATGTAGATTCATTGGGCGGAGGATTATGTCAAACATCAACGACTTTGTACAACGCATTGGTAAGAGCAGATGTTGAAATTCTTGAAAGACATCCACACTCAATAGCGGCTCCTTACGTTGCAGTTGGTGCAGATGCTGCTGTGTGGAAGGGCGCCAAGGATTTGAGATTTAAAAATAATTGGGACTTTCCAATACTAATAAAATCGTGGGTTGATAATAAAAGGATTTATTTTAAGATTTATGGTGATGTTAATAAAAAAGACTACGATATTGACTTGAAAGCCACAATTACCGAAACCATTCCAGCGGGACGAATTGAAAAAGAAAGCGCTGATATTCAATCTGGCGAAGAAAAAGTTATTTCAAACGGCAGAAGCGGGCAGCGCGCAGTTTCTAAAAAGATTTATAAAAAGAATGGTGCGATTATAAAGGAAGTTGCTTATTTTAATAGCTACTATCCAATGCAAAACAGGATTGTAGAAGTTGGAATAGGTGCAAAGAGCAACAAAAGCACAGATGACTCTGAGAGCGATGATGAAGGCCCAGGTACTGTGGACCTGTTCAATTAAGATACATTTGTGTAGTAAATCGTATTTTCAAATAAAATTATAATTGAATTATACTTTTTAGAGTAGAATATTTTTTCTCTTGGTATTTGTATAATTTCATCTAATATGTTGTTTTGTAATGTTGAGAGCTTTGTGTTGCCCTCAACATTTTCTTTTACAATTAAATTGTCGTTGAGATTCAGATATATATTAGTAATTATGCCGTGCAAGTGTGAGTTCGAAAGTCCAGTAGACAATGAATAGCTCACAAGTTCAGAGTATAGAGTTTTATTTGTAGATCTTATATAAAAGATGTTTTGATTGTTGATAATTGGCTTTGAACCTAAACCGATATAGGAAATATCGCCATCTGCTTTTATCAGGTTAATGTAATTATCTTTGTCAGACATAACTTCAATTGCAATTGCCTCACCATTTGTATTGATGTTTTGTATTTTAAAATCAAGTGACTTAAAAATTTCAGGCACACCGTTATTTAGCTTATAGATTTCAGATTTATTTTTATTTTGCACGACAAAGAAAATTTTGTCATTTGAAACAGCGTAGTCAAAAATTTTGAAATTTCCAATATTAATATTTTCATACAAAAGATTTGAATTTATTTTAACAAGTGAATTAGATTCGTTTTTTAGCAATAAATACAAATTGTTTTTTGCATAGTCAAATTTTGCTGTGCGTATTGATGAATTTAATTGTAGAATTTTTATGGATTCATTTTTGGGTATACTATATGCGTAGAGATTTTTGTTGTTTTCATATATAAAAATTTCATCAGAAATAAAACCGATAGGATTACCCTTAGAGATTTTAATTGAATTATTTGATTTGATTGTATTTATAATTTTTTTGGTAGAATCATCTATAATAAGCTCAAGGCTTGATATAGGATTATCATAACCGGTAATTACAACAGGATAGTTTAAACTCCATGTTAATTTGTTTCTTCTCTTTATAAGATTTATATCGCTTGGATTATAGTTAATATTTAGATGGTTTTTCTTTACTATGTTTTTTAGCTGATTGAAATTTATATTGGTCTTTACAAAATCAAAATCGCTTTTTACAATTAAGTTGTAATCCATTTTTTTGTAAGGATTAATGCCCTTTAAAGAGATTTTGATTACAGGTTTTTTTAATATATTTTCTTTTTTTAATCCGTGGGTTAGATTGATTATAATGTCGTTGTCATTTTGCTTTAAATCGACAACTTGTATGTCACGCTTGTCTGTTAGTTGACAGATTATATTTAGCGAAACATCAATATCGTTCATAGGCTTCATAACCCAATTAATTTCATTGTCATTATAGTCTTTTATATAATCTACTGATTGCACATTAAATTCGATTGGTGTATATGTAACACCGGTATTTGGATCATCTTTTATTAAAATATTGCATCTAGAAAACAAGAGTGCAATCAATACAAAAATTATTTTTTTCATTATATCACCATTTCAATTGTACTTAATTTTTATAAAATTTACAAGGAGGAAGCATGCAATTTAAATTACATTCAAAATATAAACCGACTGGAGATCAGCCTCAGGCGATTGAAAAAATAGTTAATTCAATCAAATCGGGCGAGAGATATCAGACATTAAAAGGTGTAACCGGATCTGGTAAAACTTTTACAATGGCAAATATTATACAAGGCGTACAAAAACCTACCCTTGTAATTGCACATAATAAAACACTAGCATATCAACTTTGCATGGAGCTTCGAGAATTTTTCCCGGAAAATGCCGTAGAATATTTTGTAAGCTATTATGATTATTATCAACCTGAGGCGTATGTTCCTTCAACTGACACATATATTGCTAAAGACTCCGCGATAAATGATGAAATTGATAAGTTAAGACACTCTGCAACTGCTGCACTTTTTGAAAGAAAAGATGTAATTATCGTTGCATCGGTAAGCTGTATATATGGCTTGGGTGATCCTGAAGATTATTTGAGCTTAATGGTAAGCTTAAGACCAGGTATGCAAAAGGACAGAGATAAAGTTATTGAAGAGCTAATTGCAATACAATATATGAGAAATGACATAAATTTTGAGCGGGGTACTTTTAGAGTTCGCGGAGACATTTTAGATATTTTTCCGGCAAGCGAAAGTGAAAACTCTATACGCGTTGAATTTTTTGGCGACGAAATTGATCGCATATCAGAGGTCAATCCAATGACTGGAGAGATAATTGGTGTGCTTAATCACGCAAGTATATTTCCTGCATCTCACTTTGCCACGACAACTGCAAAGGTTGAGCGTGCAATTGTAACAATTGAAGAAGAGCTTGAGGATAGATTAAAAGAATTAAGAGACAAAGACCATTTACTTTATGCAGAAAGATTAGAGCAGCGTACAAGATATGATTTAGAAATGCTTAGAGAGATTGGATTTTGCTCTGGCATTGAGAACTATTCAAGACATATGTCTGGGCGTGCGCCGGGAAGCAGACCATACACGTTGATTGATTATTTTCCGGATGATTTTTTGATTATTACTGATGAAAGCCATGTAACAATTCCACAGATTAGGGGTATGTATGCAGGCGATAAGTCTAGGAAAGAAACACTTGTTGAATATGGTTTTAGATTGCCGTCTGCACTTGACAACAGACCTTTGAATTTTACAGAATTTGAAAAGTTGATTCATAATATTTTATTTGTGTCTGCAACGCCGGGACCATATGAAATTGAAAAGTCAACTACAATTGCTGAACAAGTTTTAAGACCTACAGGATTGTTGGATCCAGAAATAATTATCCATCCAATTAAAAATCAAATTGATGATTTGATAGAAAGAATAAGGGATAGGATTTCAAAAAATGAGAGAGTTTTGATTACAACACTTACTAAGAAAATGGCAGAAGATTTGTCAGATTATTTGGATAATATTGGCATAAAGGTAAGATATATGCACTCTGATACCGAAACGATTGACAGGATGCAGATTATAAGAGAATTAAGACTTGGTGAATGTGATGTATTGGTCGGTATAAATTTATTGAGGGAAGGTCTTGATCTTCCAGAAGTTAGCCTTGTTGCAATACTTGATGCTGACAAGGAAGGTTTCTTGCGTTCAGAGACATCCCTTATTCAGACAGTCGGTCGTGCTGCAAGAAATGTTAATGGACAAGTTGTGATGTATGCAGATAAAATTACTGATAGCATGCAAAAGACGATTGATGTTACTGCTTCTAGACGTAAAATTCAAGAGGAATACAATGAAAAACATGGAATTGTACCGAAGAGCATAGTAAAAGATGTTCGTGAAGTAATTGGTATTATGAAGCAGACTGCAGAAAAGAAAGTCAAGACAAAAGAATTGTCTAAAGAAGAGATTATACAAATTGTTAAAGAATATAAATCAGCCATGCTTGAAGCTGCAGAGCGTTTAGAATTCGAAGAAGCAGCAAAACTTCGTGATGAAATGAGTACATGGCAAAAAAAGTTAGAAAAATTAGAGAGGAAGAGATAGTTTGAACGATTATATAGAAATTAAAGGAGCGCACGAAAATAATTTAAAAAATATTTCCGTCAATATTCCAAGAAACAAGATGACGGTTATAACAGGATTATCAGGCTCAGGAAAAAGCTCGCTTGCATTCGATACTATATACGCCGAAGGGCAGAGAAGATATGTAGAAAGTTTGTCGAGTTACGCAAGGCAGTTTTTGGGGAATATGACAAAGCCAGCTGTTGAATACATTGGTGGATTAAGCCCGTCAATTTCAATTGATCAAAAGACGACAAACAGAAATCCACGCTCAACAGTGGGTACAGTTACAGAAATTTATGATTACTATAGACTGTTGTACGCGAGAGTTGGAAAGGTTCATTGTCCAAAATGTGGAAAGCTTATTGAGAAACAAACTGTCGATCAGATGGTCGACAAGGTTATGAGCTTTGATGAGGGCGAGAGGATGATGATAGTTGCGCCGGTGGTCAAGAGCAAGAAGGGTGAACATAAGCAAGTCTTTGAAGACATAAAACGTGATGGATATGTACGTGTATTTGTTGATGGTGAATTATTTGACATTGAAAATGTTCCAAAACTCGAAAAAAATAAAAATCACACAATAGCAGTTGTTGTAGATAGATTAATTAGAAGAGATAATATGGAAAAAAGACTTGTGGACTCACTTGAGACTGCACTTAAAATAGGCAATGGATACATTGTTGTTGAGACAGATAAAGGCAGTTTCCCATTTAGTGAAAATTTTGCATGTATAGATTGTGGCATTGCGATTGAAGAAGTAAGTACAAGACTATTTTCATTCAACTCGCCATTTGGAATGTGTAATACCTGTAACGGTCTTGGTTTTTTTCAAACGATTAATCCAGATCGATTAATAACAAATGGAGAACTGTCTATAAAGCAAGGTGCCATTGCAAGTTATAGCAGTGCGGACATGGATTCTTTTTATATGAAGATGTTTTCGGAAATTGCAAAGCGTTGGAATTTTAGTATGGACACTCCAATTAAAGAAGCCCCAAAAGGATTCATAGACGAGCTGTTGTATGGCACATCATATGCGGTTAAATTCACATATAAATCAGGATTTGACAGAACGGGAAGACGAAAGACGGTTTCTCGTAGATGGGAGGGCGCAGTAAACAATCTTCAAGAAAGATATGACGGCTCAACAAGCGATTGGGTACAAGAGACGATTGGTGAGTTTATTGAGGAAGTTCCATGTAAAACCTGTGGTGGTAAAAGATTAAACAAAGAAGCGCTAAGCGTTAAAGTTGGCGGACTAAATATTGCAGAACTGACAGATCTTGACGTATTAAAAGAAATAGAATTTTTTAATAATTTAAAACTTTCCGAAATGGATTATAAAATCGCAGAGGAAATCTTAAAAGAAATTAAGGAAAGACTTGGATTTTTAAATGATGTGGGCTTGGGTTATCTTACATTATCAAGGATGGCAGGAAGTTTATCGGGTGGCGAGTCTCAGCGTATAAGACTTGCGACTCAAATTGGCTCAAAGCTTGTAGGGGTAACCTATGTACTTGATGAGCCTTCGATAGGTCTTCATCAAAGGGATAACGAAAAATTACTGCACACATTAAGAGAGCTTACAGACATCGGAAACACCGTACTTGTAGTTGAGCATGACGAGGACACCATGAGAGAGGCGGACTATATACTTGATATAGGCCCTGGTGCAGGAGTGCATGGCGGAGAGATTGTAGCGTTTGGCACACCAAAACAAGTTATGAAAAATTCAAAGAGCATTACAGGTCAATATTTGTCAGGCAAAAAGAAAATTGAAGTGCCAAAAAAAAGACGGAAGCCAGTTGACTTTATAACGATTAAAAATGCTCACGAAAATAATTTGAAGCATATCGATGTAAAAGTTCCGTCAGGTGTAATTACAGCTGTAACCGGAGTAAGCGGTTCAGGCAAGAGCTCACTTATAAATGAAATTTTGTATAAAAATTTGGCAAGAGATTTGAATCGAGCAAAAATTAAACCTGGCAAGTCGGACGGAGTTTTAAACGATGAAATATTTGACAAAGTTGTTGTAATCGATCAATCTCCAATCGGCAGAACACCACGCTCTAATCCTGCAACATACACTGGTGTGTTTGATGCAATTAGAGATGTATTTGCAATGACAAATTCAGCGAAAGAACGCGGATATAAAAAAGGAAGATTTTCATTTAATGTAAAAGGTGGCAGATGTGAAGCGTGCAAGGGCGACGGAATTATTAAAGTCGAGATGCACTTTTTGCCAGACGTTTATGTTCCTTGTGAAGTATGTAAGGGTAAGCGATATAATCGCGAAACGCTCGAGGTTAAATTTAAAGACAAAAATATTTCGGACGTTTTAGATATGACAGTATCTGAAGCACTTGAATTTTTTGAAAATCACCCGAAGATTAGTAGAAAACTCGAAACACTTGAAAATGTAGGTTTGGGATATATAAAACTTGGGCAAAGTTCAACAAGCCTATCTGGTGGTGAAGCACAAAGGGTAAAGCTTGCAACAGAGTTGTCAAAGCGTGCAACTGGTAAGACCATATATATTTTAGACGAACCGACAACTGGTCTACACACAGAAGACGTTGCAAAATTAATCAAGGTACTAAACAAATTAGCTGAAGGTGGGAACACCATCGTAATTATTGAACATAATCTAGACGTAATTAAGACATCTGATTATGTGATTGATTTAGGCCCAGAAGGTGGAGATGGTGGCGGAACAATTGTTGCTACAGGAACACCAGAGGAAGTTGCTAAGGTAAAAGAATCTTACACTGGACAATTTTTAAAGAAAGTATTATAACAAAAAGCTGATGTGAATTTAATGTTTCCAGAAAACTGGACGCATTGATTATCACATCAGCTTTTTATTTAAAAATATTTTTTTGCGTTTTCAATTACATAATTATAAATTTCATCGTTAAAGTTTTTAATTGGTTCCATACGTTTTAGAAAGCTTTCCCAGCTTACTTTATATTCAAGCCAGGTGCCGCCATTATTGTATATATTATTAATAACAGGTTGCAATCTGTCCATGGCATTTGCAAATCTTGCCTCTGCTGTGATGCCTTCTTCAAACTCTTCCCATAATGCTCTTAAATTTTTGCCAATGTCATCGGGCAATATCGAATAAATTTTATCGGCAGCTCTTTGTTCACGCTCAGATTTATCTTTGTATCCTTCTGTATCGTAAGCAAATGTATCGCCGGCTTCAATCTCAACAAGATCGTGAACCAAAAGCATTTTAACGGTTTTATCTAAGTCAGCATTTGGTGCATAGTCTTTAAAAATCATCGCCATAGTTGCAATTGAAAAACTATGTTCAGCATCGTTTTCTCTTCTATCAATTCCAATTATTTTTGTACGCCTTTCGATTGATTTCATTTTTTCAATCGTGGTGACAAACTCAATTTTCTTCATCAATTCGTTATTCATAATTCACCTCAACAAATATTATAACACAACGATTAAAAAGGTTAAAGAAAAGTTGTAAATAATAAATTTTATCACTTGCAAATTGTTACATAATATGGTATATTTTATATGAATGTGGAGGAGTAGGATGAATTTTGAAGAGATAAGACCTTGCTGGCTCGAAATAGACTTGGATAATCTGTGTCACAACATACATATTATCAAAGAAAACTTAAATCCAGAAAGTGAAATAATGGCTGTTATAAAAGCAAACGCATATAATCATGACGCAGTTACAATTGCAAATAAATTGCAGGAAATTGGCGTACATAGATTTTCGGTGTCAATTTTAAGTGAAGGAATTGAGCTTAGAAACGCTGGGATTAAAGACCCAATTTTACTTCTGAATTACGTGCGAAACACAGAGATTAAAGAGGCTATTTTAAACGACTTAGAAATGACCGTCTATGATATGGAGCAAGCAAGATTAATTGATAAAATATCTGGTGAACTTAATACAAAAGCAAAAATTCACATTAAAATAGATACTGGAATGAGTAGAATTGGATTTTTACCAGGAACGGTTGCATTCAGAAAAATTGTAGACATTATAAATATGAAAAATATAGAATGCGAAGGAATATACAGTCACTTTGCAACTTCTGATATGATAGATCTTGGTAATACAAGAAGACAATATCAAGTGTTTTCTACATTTGTTAATTCAATCGAACAAACTATTGGTAGAAAACTTAAAAAACATATTTCAAACTCAGGTGCTATTATGGATTATCCAGAGTTTGACCTTGATTATGTTAGACCTGGAATTATCATGTATGGTTATCCGCCGTCACTCACAATGCGTTCAGAGTGGGACTTAAGACCACTTATGACATTAAAGGCGTTGGTAAGTAATTTAAAAATTTTGCCAGAGGGTAGTGGAGTAAGCTATGGGCAAACTTATGTGACAAGGCGTATAACAAAAGTTGCAACCATACCTTTGGGATATGCTGACGGAATTTCAAGACTATTGTCTAATAAATTTTCTGTAACTATTAATGGCAAAAAAGCACCTTCAATAGGAAATATTTGTATGGATCAATTTATGGTCGACGTAACTGATATTGACAATGTTAAAATTGGAGATGAAGTTGTTATATTTGGTTCAAACGATGCTGATACTCATTTGCCAGAACTTGCAAATACAATGGGTACAATTCATTACGAAATAATGTGCATGCTATCACGCCGCATTCCAAGAGTTATAATTGACCATGAAAAGGTATCCAAAATTATTAATTATGTATAGGATGGAGTGCTATGGAATTAAAAGATAAGTCAGTTGCAGAAAATCAAATAAAAAAATCGAACAATAAAAATATTCAAAAAACAACTGATGAACACAAACAGTTTATAAAAAAAATAGAAGGTAAACAAAATAAATCTGAGCAATGCCACGAAAAGGTTTCGGTTTTAAGAGGCGATTTATTCTATGCAGACCTTTCGCCTGTAATAGGAAGTGAGCAAGGGGGCATAAGGCCGGTTGTTATTATACAAAACGATATTGGTAACAAATTTTCGCCAACGACGATTATAGCTGCAATCACATCTGTCAGAAACAAATCAAGTATGCCTACTCATGTAAATGTAGGCAAAGATATTGGTGGGCTTCCAAAAGATTCTGTGATTTTATTGGAGCAAATTCGTACGATTGACAAAAAAAGATTGCGTGAAAAAATTGGCAGAATGACAGATGCAAAGATGCTTGAAATCGACAAAGCTCTTAGAATTAGCATTCATCTTTTGGAGGGATAATGGAACAAAATATTATAGATTTTTTAACCAAAAATACTGGCATTAAAAACGAGCAAGACATTTTAAGTAAATATACTGAAGAATACAAAAATAGAACTGTTTCAGATGATGATGGCATTATAGCTCATGTTGCTGCAAATATCAGGAATCTGAATTACAATGGCAAGGATTATAAATCCGCATTTATAATCGATTCTGTTGTTAAAGAAGATATGCGTAGACAGGGCATTTATACAAAATTATATAAAGAGCTTGAAAGCGATATAAAAGCGGATATTTTATACGCATTTCCACTTCAATACGAATTGATAAATCTTGTTGACAAGCAAGATTATAAAATTATTGGCGAGGTTGAGGCATACGCAAAAGTTTTAAATCCACAAAATGTAATTAGCAACGGTTTTTTTGCGATTATGGCAAAGTTAATTAATAAAATAACACAGATTAAAACTAAAAATATTTCATATAGTGGATATGAAATTAAAGAAAATATATCAACATCTGACGTTTATGATCTCTATGAGAAAGTAAAATCACAATATGGATTTATGTCTAAGCGTACTTCAGATTGGATAAATTCTCGTATCAACAATCGTATTAATTACAAAATCTTAGGAACATACAAAGACGGCATCGAAGGCTATATAATTTATAAAGTAATCGAACGCGGAGATTTAAAATATTTTATGATTATGGATATTTTATACAGTTCAAGAGAAGCACTTGAATCAATGTATGATTATTTACATGAAAAAGCTAAAAGAGAAAATGTAAATCTCATTGGCTTATGGAAAAATTCTAAAACATCAGTTTTAATTGCTGACAAGAGATTTCAAAATGCAAAAAGCTCTTTTCCAGTCGTAGTTAAAACCGATGTGAATGACGCATTAAACATAAATAACTGGTTCTTACAACCTATCGAAGGAGAAACCTATTGATGAAAAAAGTACTGCATCTTATCAGTGGCGGTGATACAGGTGGTGCAAAAACACATATTATGTCTCTGTTGGGAGAGATGAAAAATCAAATAGACATAACCCTTGGAGTATTCTTTGAAGATGTGTTCATTGAAGAAGCAAAGGCTGTTGGCATACCTACTGTTGTTTTTGAGCAGAAGAATAGGTATGATTTGAGTGTTGTAAAAAAGATTGTTCAATATGTTAATAACGAGGGCATTAATTTGATTCATTGCCATGGGGCAAGAGCAAATTTTATTGCCTTTTTTTTGATGAGAAAATTAAAAAATATAAAATTTGTCTCTACAGTTCATTCGGATCCAGAGCTTGATTTTAAGGGGAATTTTTACAAGCAGATAATATTTAAAAATTTAAACACATTTGCGCTTAAAAAATTCGAAAACTATATAGCTGTAAGTGATGACTTTAAAAATATGCTAATCAAGCGTGGTTTTTCAAACAAAAATATCGATGTTGTGTATAATGGAATTAATTTGAACAAGAAAGATAATTTTGTAACTCGTGAGGAGTTCTTAAAACGCTATGGCATTCCTACTGATAAGATAAACATAGGAATACTTGCAAGGCTCGATGAAGTAAAAGATCACAGAACATTTATAAAGGCGGCCGCAGAATTTTTAAAAACAAAAGACGCCAACTTTTTAATTGGCGGTAGCGGACCATTGATGAACGAGCTTCAAGAAATGGCTAACGAATTAAACATCAATAAAAATCTATTTTTCTTGGGCGAAGTAAAAGATCCCTACTCATTTATAAATGCAATTGACATAAATGTATTGTCGAGTTTGTCGGAAAGCTTTCCGTATGTAATTCTCGAGGGAGCAAAATATAAAAAACCGATGGTCGCAACAAATGTTGGCGGTATTCCAAAGATTGTAAAAAACGATATTACAGGATACACTTATAATGTTGGAGACTACATGGCATTAAAAGATTGCTTATTAAGATTTGCAAATGACGATAATAAGCGTAAAGAATTTGGTGAAAATATTTTTAATCTTGTAAGCGAAAATTATAGCAGCCAAAGCATGACGCGTAGCCATATTGAAATATATGACAGAATATTATTTGATAAAAGTATTGTGCTGTCAGGATTTTATGGATTTGACAATCAAGGCGATGATGCAATATTAGAGTCTATTGTCAAGGAGTTTAGACGCATAAACCCGCTCTTTAGACTTAGAGTTTTATCAAACAATCCTGACAAGACCAGAAAAATATACGAAGTTGATTCATCCTATAGATTTAATCCGTTAAAAATAATGTCAACCATAAAGCATAGTGATATGTTAATCTCAGGTGGCGGGAGCTTGTTACAAGATGTCACAAGTTCAAGATCACTTTGGTACTATTTATTCGTAATTGCGATTTCGAAACATTATAATAAAAAAACTGTGATTTATGCAAATGGGGTTGGGCCAATCAAAAAGAAATTTAACAGATGGCTAACAAAAAAGACGTTAAAAAACACAGATCTAATTACATTGCGTGATAAGGATTCTGCGGACTATCTTGCAGAAATTGGAATTGAAAAATCAAAATGCTTGGTAAGAAGCGACCCAGTATTCCTGCTTAAAGAAAATCTAGAAGAAGCTGATGAAATTTTAAACTCAATTGGTCTTGAAGATAATTTTATAGTCGTAAACCTTAGACCATGGCACAATGACAAAAACACAATCGAAGAGGTGTCAAAGGCATTGACTAGATTGATGGACGATGGAAAAAAAGTCTTGCTGCTTCCAATGCACATGTCAAAAGATACTAGAGTTCTAAAAGAACTCCTTGAAAATTGCAAGCATAAGAATTTATATTATTATTTTGAAGATATGAATGTAACAACTCTTATGGGCATATTTACAAGGGCAAGTCTCGTTGTTGCAATGCGTCTTCATGGTGTAATATATTCGGCGACAGTTCATACAAAGCCGTTTGCAATTAGTTATGATCCAAAGGTAACAAGCTTTATGGATAGTATTCAATCAAAATATATTATATCTGTTGAAGAACTCAATGCAGACAAGCTTTATAATATGATTAACGACTGCATTGATGATGAAGAATATCTTTCAAAAATACTTGAAACAGACAAAAATAGAAAAGAACTCGCCAGATTAAATGCAAAAGAAGCATTATCATTGTTAGAGGTGAATTATGAAAAAAATTAATGTATTTGGCGTAAAATTTAGCGACGTTGATGACGAAACTTTACAGGAAATTTTAACGAAGAATATCGTGGGAGCAAATAATTTTAAAATTGTGACACCAAATCCAGAAATAGTTATGACAGCTTGTAAAGATGAATCATTAAAAAATTTAATCAACAATTCAGATTTGGTTTTAAAAGATGGCATAGGACTGTCTCTTATACACATCT
>CAMYPV010000031.1 GCA_947293975.1 uncultured Ezakiella sp.
AAGCGGTGTTTTTGATAGAGCCAGGGATGATGTTGATAGAATCGATGTTGTCGACAACGAATTTCGCTGCCTCAACAGGCGATAGCTCTTCGTTGTCATAATAAATCGAAAGACCCTCAGTCTCCATCATATTTAAAAGATTATCTTCGGTCTCTTTCATGCGTCTAATCAAATCGTTGCGCTCGCCCGAAAGCTTCTTCGACTTTGCCTCCATTTCGAGAGTTGTGTGATTTGAAATAAATTCGTTAATATAATAAAGAGCCTCGTTGATATCGTCGTTTGAATCCATAATTCTACTTACAACAAGCCCATTAAAAGCAGGGTCAATCATATTTTTGATAACACGAAGCGCTTTTTTCTTTTTGGAAAGCACGAGAATTCTCTTGCCCTCAGCCAAGAAATGCCCAATCATATTTGCAACTGTGTGCGTCTTGCCGCTGCCCGGAGGGCCGTCAACAAGAGTGACCATATTGTTGTAAGAATTCTTGACGATGTTTAGCTGTTCGTTGTTAAATTCCTTTGTAAAGAGACCAAAGTCGATGTTCTCTTCAGATATTTCGTTCTTAATGACATTTTCGCCGCTGATTTGCTCAATCACAGGCGACTTGCGATTAGCCTCGTAAAGTGCAATCGCTCTGTCAAAAGTGGCGATCGTACTTGAAGACTTTGGCGCAAGAATCAAAACATTTCTGTCAATCAGCGTGAGTGCAGTCGTTTTGAAATCGCTCTCAAAATCTTCGATGACTTGCCCGTCGATGTGAAGACGCTTTGCAATGCCACGCATAAACGACAGAGTCTCCTTCGACGAAATTGGATTGTAATAATTTTCACGCAGTTCATCAGAAATGCGCTTGAGTTCCATCGGATTTATATTGCCAATCTTGCTCAAGAGTTTAACATCAAGCTCCGAGACAATGTTTGAATTTCTAATCTCAATGATCTCCTTTTTTGGATTCAAGCTGATATTAACACGCTTTGTAAACACAGGATAATTAATATCAGGCTCGCTATCTGAGACGAGAATCGCATTTGCAATAAACAAATCAACGTCTTCGTTCTCGTTTTGAATAATATAATAAAGCTTCAAAAACTCATGATAAATCGCCTGAATGTTACGATCTTGCGCAGCCTTAGACGAAAACGGTCTCTTGATACGCAAAATAAATTCATCGTCAACGCCGCCGATTGCAACGAACGAAGAATTTTTAGGAAGCTCATCCAAAAACATGTGAAACGAAAGCTCATCAAGATTTGAAATCGTCTTGTCTTTTTCGTAGGCAAGCTGCCTTAAATATCTTAAAAGTGAAATAGAATTATCCATAAAAACTCCAATCTATAAAAAATCTCTGCAGCCGACAAATGTCAACCGCATAGCATCATATACAAAAATATTATAACATAGAAAAATAAAAAAAGAAAATTCCCTCGCAAATTTTTGCACGCAACAAATTTTAAACACGTGAAGTTAATTTGTTTTGATTGCTTTTTGTTATATTATGATAAAGTTGCATATTTTTTATTTTTTTGGATATAAATACGATATAGGGGGGTATATTGTGAGTTTAAATTTAGAAACAGAGGCTCTTAATATTAGTGCAAATGGCATTGACACTATGAGCACCGCAGAAATTTTACGAATTATTAACGACAACGACAAGGGCGTTGCACTTGCTGTTAGCAAGGTTATTCCTGCCATTAACGATTTGGTTGACGCTTCTTTTGTGTCGATTAAAAATGGTGCGAGAATTTTTTACGTTGGCGCTGGAACTTCGGGCAGGCTTGGCGTGCTTGATGCGTCGGAGATTTTGCCAACTTTTGGCGAAGGTAATTTTTTTGTTGGTCTCATTGCTGGAGGTTTGGATGCGCTTGTCATTCCGATTGAAGGAGCGGAGGACGATACAAATTCGCTCATAGGCGATTTGAAGAGCAAGAATTTTTCGAAAGACGATTTCTTGATCGGCATCACCGCAAGCGGTAGGACTCCGTGCGTTGTCGGTGCGCTTGACTATGCAAAGAGCGTTGGCGCAATGACGGGTGCGATTTCGTGTGTAAGTCACTCGAAGGTGAGTGAGCATGCTGATTTTGCTGTTGATTGTCCGGTGGGTGCTGAAGTTATTTCAGGGTCCACAAGAATGAAGTCCGGCACTGCAACAAAGATGATTCTAAATATGATTTCAACCACAATAATGGTTAAATACGGCAAGGTCTTCAACGGATTCATGGTAGATGTTAAGCCTTCAAACGAAAAACTTGTGATGAGGGCAACTGGTATTATTAAAAACATTTGTGATATTGACGATGATTCTGCGAAGGATTTGTTGGAGCGTTCTGGATTTAATGTTAAGGTTGCAATTATTATGGGACTTACAAAAATTTACGACACTTCTCTTATTGGGGATATTCTAATGGCTGAGGGCAATAATGTTGCCGCTGCTATTAGAAAGCTAAAGACAAAATAAAGGAGGATATTATGAAAGATGATGTTTTAGCTAAAAAAATATTGGACGCTGTTGGCGGAAGTAATAACATTTTGTCCAACACAATTTGCATGACAAGACTTAGACTTAGCTTAAAGGATATGAGTCTTGCAAAGATTGATGAGCTAAAGGCAATTGAAGGTGTGCTTGGAGTTGTTGAAGGCGATGGTCTTCAAGTTATTTTAGGACCTGGCAAAGTTTCAAAAGTCGGCGCTGAATTTTCAAAAATTGCCGGCGTAAAAGCTAATTACGAAAACGCAAAAGAATTGGCAAAGGAAAACAAAGCTGTTCAAAAACAAAAACACGACAAGGGATTGCAAAGACTATTAAGACGTATTGCAAATATCTTTATTCCACTACTACCTGGTATCATTGCAGCTGGTCTTGTAAACGGTATTACAAATGTTATTAACGTTTCTACTGGCGGCGCATTTTCAGGTCTATGGTGGTACGAAACAATTAGAACTATCAGCTGGGGATTGTTTGGATTCCTTCCTATTCTTGTAGGTTACAACGCTGCAAGAGAATTTGGCGGCACTGGAGTTCTAGGCGCAATCATGGGTGCATTCTCAATGAATTTACCTGCAATGCCTTTGTTAAAAACACTTGCAAATGACGAAAAAATCATGATGCCTCTTACAAACGCTGCATACAATCCAGCAGCTGGCGGACTTTTGGCTGCACTATTTATGGGTATCTTGATTGCATATCTTGAAAAGAATATCAGAAAAGTTATGCCAAATATTTTGGAAACATTCTTGACACCACTTGTATCATTGTTGATTGGTTCATTCTTCGCAGTATTGATCATTCAACCAATCGGTGCATTTGTTACACAAGGAATTTTTGGCGGATTGAATTTCGTTTATGAAAAACTTGGAGTTGCAGGCGGATACATCCTATCAGCTGGCTTCTTACCATTGGTATCTGTTGGTTTACACCAAGCTTTGACACCAATTCACGTTCTATTAAACGATCCAGCTGGTCCAACAATGGGCGTTAACTATCTATTACCAATTCTAATGATGGCTGGTGGCGGACAAGTTGGTGCTGGTCTTGCTCTATACTTCAAATCAAAGAACAAGAAATTAAAACAACTTACACGTGACTCACTTCCTGTTGGTATTTTAGGAATCGGCGAACCAATGATGTACGCTGTTACACTTCCACTAGGAAAACCATTCATCACAGCATGCTTGGGCGCTGGCGTTGGCGGTGTTCTTGCAGTTCTATTTAAACTAGGTACAATCACACAAGGTGTATCTGGATTATTCGGATTATTAATCACAGTTCCTGGCACACAATTACAATATGCAATCGCAATGATTGGTGCATATATCGGCGGATTCGTCTTAACATGGTTCTTTGGTGTTGACGAAAAACGTATCGATGAAGTTTACGGCGACGGAGCTGATCTTCAATAATGCTTGAAAAATTTGACATAGGCTTTAGCATTTACTTTGAAAATGACGGGAGTTTTGACGAAAAACTTTTGGATCGCTTTGAGTCGGCTGGCGGAAAGTATTTGTTTACATCTGTAAATTACAGGGCAAATGAATTTCATTTCGACACGCTTCTAAAACTTGTGGAGGCGGCGCACAAAAGGTCGATGAGTGTAATGGTGGACATCAACGGCGAAAGCAGCAAGACATTTGACTT
Organism: uncultured Ezakiella sp.; assembly: GCA_947293975.1. Taxonomy (GTDB): domain Bacteria; phylum Bacillota; class Clostridia; order Tissierellales; family Peptoniphilaceae; genus Ezakiella. The sequence goes on from CAMYPV010000031.1 coordinate 4,137, forward strand.
GGAGCGTATAAAATCGGTTGGCGAAGTCTGTCTTAGGATGGACGACGGCATCAGCTACGAAGAGATTGTGGGCTTTCAAAAAGATTTTGACATCGTTCTTAACGCATCGACCACTTCGATTGCAGAACTTGAGAAGATGCAAAAGATGGGCCTTGATAGCTCAAGGACTTTGATATGCCACAATTTTTATCCAAAGCCAAACACCGGTCTTTCGCTCGAACGCGTTCAAAAGATTAACGCCGCTTACAAGGAGCGTGGATTTAAGCTGATGACATTTGTGCCGGGCGATTTGACAATGCGCGGACCAATATATAAGGGCCTTCCAACTGTCGAGCGTCACCGCGACCAAGACATCATTAAGTCCATCATGGAATGCTTGAGTGCCGATTCGGACATTGTTGCAGTTGGCGACGTGGACATCAAAGACGAGTCGCTACAAAAGATTAAGAATCTACAAAATGGTTTTATGATTGCAAGAGCGGATGTGCCTGATGACATAAAGAATCATGTGTTCTACGACAGGCCTGACGGCGCGGAAGAGCTTGTGCGCGATTCAACAATGCGCGGCAAGATTGATCTGACGAATGATAAAATCTCCGACACAAAGAATTTTGAACGCGGAGACGTGGTTTTTAGTACGAGAGATTTTGGCAGATACTTTGGCGAAATAGAAATCGTAAAAAAACCGATTATGTCAGATGGGCGTGCGTTGGTGGCGCGTATATGCGAGGACGATTTGTGGATGCTTGACTATGTTAGCAACAAAATTGGAATAAAATTTGAATAGTATTTAAATTATTAAAAGCAGGCAAGATTTTTGCCTGCTTTCTTTATATGAATTTTATACAATTTGTGTTATAATATAAAAGTTAAAGGAGAGTATTATGAAGAAAAAATTATTAATCGTTCTTGCATCATTTGCAATTTTATTTTCATCAACTGCATGCACAAAGCCTGCAGAAAAAAATCCTGCAAATAACCAAGAGCAAAACACAGAAACAAAAAATCAAGAAGAAACAAATCAAGAAAACGCAGCAACAGAAGATAAAAATTTTGTAAATGTTGACGAAAACGACAAAAAAGAAGCGCTTGAGCTTGTTAAATTTTTGTCGACAGATGATTTTTCAAAGATTAAAGAAAGATTGCACGAAGAAGTTAAAGAGTATCAAAACGACGAAAGCTATGAGCTTAACAACAATGTGTTTAAGGACACAGGCGAAATCGGCGAGCTTGAAGCGCTTACAAAACAAGAACGCAAAGACGAAAAGGTTGGCGAAATCAAAATGTACAGCGGTCAAGTCAAGGGCGAACATCAAGACCTTGCATTTGACATAATCGTAACAAAAGACGGCAAGTTTATCGACTGGAGATTTTTCCCGGTTCAAGACCAAGAAGCAAATATGAAAAAACACGAATTGGTTGTAAAAAAATTCGAAGAATTTGCAGACTTGGTTGAAGCTGGAGACTATGAAAAGGTAAAGCCAGAGCTTGCACTAATGGAAATGGACGAAGAAGCTCACAAAAACTTTAAAAAGCAACTTGATTCACTTGTTGCACAAGTTAAAAACAGAAAAGAATTCAAAATTGTAAACATCGTAGACAGAACTGCAGTAAAATCGCTCGAAAAAATCGGCGTAACAGGTAAAATCGTAAATATTGTTGCAGTCGCATCATACGAAGAAGGTCCACAAGTTCAGTATCGTGCAGTATATTCTGACGACGGAAGACTCTTATCAATCGGCTTAAATCCAATACAAATGCAACCTCAAATGGAAGCACCAAAAATGCCAGAAGACAACAATCAAAAATCAGACGAAAAAACTGATGAAAAAACTGATGAAAAGACCGACGAAAAAACCGACGACACAGACAAAAAGACAGAATAATGAATAAATTTACAGAGATTATAAATTCGAGCAACAACATCGTATTTTTTGGAGGCGCGGGCGTTTCGACCGAGTCAGGCATACCTGACTTTAGAAGCGCAGACGGCATCTATAACGAGGACGTGGGCAAAGTTTTGTCCGCAGAGGAAATGGTGAGCCACAGTTTTTACAAAAATCATCCGCGAGATTTCTTTAATTTCTATCGCGACAAACTCATCTATCCAGACGCAAGACCAAATGACTGCCACAAAGCGCTCAAAAAGCTCGAAGACATTGGGAAGCTAAAGGCGATTATAACGCAAAACATCGACGGGCTTCATCAGATGGCGGGTAGCATTTGCGTGTATGAACTGCATGGGTCGGTGCATCGCAGCTACTGCGTGGACTGCGGCGAGAAATATGACCTGCAAGAATTTTTGACATTAGGCGAAGTGCCACGATGCAAAAAATGTGGCGGCATTGTAAGACCAGATGTCGTATTATACCAAGAGTCATTGGACGGCGAAGTCCTAAGAGATTCCGTCACCGCAATCTCACAGGCGGATACATTAATCGTGGGCGGCACCTCGCTAGTCGTCTACCCAGCCGCTGGACTAATCAACTATTTCCGCGGCAAAAACCTCGTCCTAATCAACATGACCCCAACAAGCTACGACACCCACGCAGATCTTTGTATCTACGACAAAATCGGAAAAGTATTTAAAACCACAATGGATGAATTGAACCTTGCTATATAATAATAGCGAGGTTCTTTTTGTATTGTGGTTAAAATGGCGATATTCACTCGTTTCGAATTGTTTTCTCGTTGCGACGTACTCATGTACGACTCACTCGAAAAAATTCTGTACGTCGTGAATCTCATCCATTTTTCCACACAATACTTTTTGATAAGAAGTTAAAATGGTATTGCGATGTATAAAAACAAATGTCGATCGCGGTCGGTCGACCCTACAACGTTCTTCATATATGTGAGCAACGCCGCATGTAGAGGACACCACCGTGTATCCAAAGCGATATTGCGGAGCAAGGCATTTTGTAATGTATAAAAATATATGTCGATCGCGGTCGGTCGACCATACAACCCTATTAAATTTTTTATGAACAAAACGCTTGCCGCTTACGGTCGGTAGGCGCTACATGCGTTTTATTGCTTGTAAATCTTAACTCAAGTGTGGATTTTGCACAAAAAAATAGACGATTTTGTCGTCTATTTTAATTCGAGTTCGAACACTGATTCTATATTTAATGTTGCGCGGAAATTATCGAATGCTTTAAATGTTTTGGCTTGGTAATTGTCCATCGCTTTTATGTCGGCAACCGCTGTGACTGGGTTGCAGCTTACATATATTATACGGCGCACGCCCGATTGGTTTAGCGCTTCGACAACCTTTGGGTGCAGGCCCACTCGTGGCGGGTCGACGATTATCAAGTCTGCCTTATCCTCACGCGTTACGAAATCTTTGCAGTCTCCAAGTATCGGCGTGATGTTTTCAATGCCGTTTGCCTTTAACATATTTTTTGCGTCGTCAACATTTGCGGGGTTTATCTCGACCGAATAAATCTGCCTTGCGTTTTTGTGCATAATCGCGCCGATTACTGCACTGCCCGCGTAGAGATCCCATATTGTGTCGACATTTGTCGTGACGCTTTTTACATATTCATAAAGCTCTGCAGCCGCCAACGTGTTTGTCTGAAAGAACGAAAATGGTCCGATTTTAAATCTAACTCCGCACACATCTTCGTATATTGCGTCGTCGCCGTAAATTTTCTCCACGCTCTCCGGCACAATTGCGTCTGACAGCGAGTCGTTTACGGTGTGATAGATTGATTTGATTTTATCGAGCAATTTTTCGTCGTCAAGCTTTTTAATCAGCGATTCGACATCCAGTTTGTGGTTTGAAGTCGTTACGATGTTTAAAAGATAATTGTCGTCGCTTACGCTGTGCCTTACGACAAGATGCCTAAAAAATCCGTCCGCTCTGTAGCGATGATAAAATGGATAGCCAGTACTTTCTGCAAATTCTCTCACTGCGATTTTTATGCGGTCCATGTCGTGTGGCACGAGTTTGCAGTCCTTCGCTTCGACTATGTTGTGAAACTTCGCTTTTTCGTGCAATCCAAGCTTCAAGTCGCCGCCTTTTTCTTCGTCGCCAAAAGTGTATTCCATTTTGTTTCTGTAACGCTCGAGCGTTGTCGGACTATGTAGTCCCAAAAACTCCACACCCTCAAGCGTTGACGCAAGTCTTTCGAGTTCAAGCGTCTTGATATGATTTTCGTCATCGTAATTTATGTCGCGAAATCTGCAGCCGCCACATCTGTCTTGAAGTTCGCAGTCAACGATTTTCTCGTACGGCGTGCTTAGCACTTCCATAATGTCGGCTTTGCCCTTTTTGCCTGCCCAAAACAAAACTTTTTCGTTTGGCAATCCCTCTTTTGCGTGATAATTCTTGTCCTCTGTCTTGATTGTGGTGCGTTTGTTAAACTCCAAGCGAGTTACAATTCCCATCTTCTCCATTATTCATGCTCCACATTTACGCTCGGCGCAAGCACAGCCTTAAAGAATGTGCCTCCGTCTTTGTTGATAAATGGCTCGATTTTTTCGTATGGAATCGTCTCGTTTTCAAATTTGTCGCCATCTTTAACCGTAATTTTTAAATCGTCATCAAGTGTAAACGCCACAATAGACACGTCTTTATTTCTAAAACTTGTGAGATACAAAATCGCCTTCTCTAAGTCCGCCGACTTAAAGATGTCTTTTAGCCTTACAACTTCAGCTCTTGAAATGTCGTACATAAATGTCGCTTCGCCCTCAGCATTATTAATTGTAATGTCCAAGATGTCGCCGCGAATTTTCATCTCGATTTTTCTGTCTGCGAGATTTGTAAGCTCGTCCACCGCAGCTTTTAGATTTTGGTTTGTGCTTGGATTTAAGCGATCGTTAAAGATCATCGGATACTTTGGATCGCCCGCAATAATTGCAAGCACATTCTCGAGCCTTGTCGCATTTGGCGAGGTGTATTTTAAATTTTTATCCTTGTCAAAATAAAAAGTGTTCTCGTTAGTCTTTATAATATAAAAGTTTTCGTCCTTCGACACGTCAATTGCACCTGCGACCTCTGGGCCGTCGAGCTTCTTGCCGTTTTTGTCGAGAAACTCCGGCTCTTCGCCAATTATCGCACAGATGACACCGCCGTTTTTGTCAAAGCCATCTGCACTCAAGTACGAGTACTTGTAGTCGGTCAGCTGTGTGCCGTCGATGTTAAAAAGTGCAAAACCGTCTTTGTTGCGTGCGGAGAAAAACTTCTTGCTAAGCAGTCTCACGTCGTCATAGATTGGAGGCTGAAGCTCCTTGCCATTTACTGAGTAAATTGCATTTTGGATTTTGCCACCATTTCTCGTCAAAATCGAGAGCATGTCGTAGTTTACATCCACAATGTCGCCCTTGATGTCCTTGAAGATTTCGTCGCCATCTTGATTTAAAAGATTCAAACTGTCCTCGCGTTTTGCAAGCAAATACTCGGAATCGCTCGCCTTTACAACCTCGCTGTAAGGTAGCGATGTAGATGTGCCATCCTTCTTGATCTTGTAAGACGCGCAGTCTTTCGTTGCAACCGCAAATTCCTTGCCAAACGAATACGCCTCATCATACATAGGCTCCGCAACGATTTCCTTCTCAGTTCTGTAGCCCCACTTGCCATTTTCCATGAATGCAAAAATTCCATTCGACTCTGACTTAATATAATCGTGAGTCAAAATCTCCACTTTGTTCTTCAAGTCATAAAGCGTGTTTTTGCCGTCTCTGATCAAAATCGCTCTGTCGCCATAAATTTCAGCAACATTATCAAATTTAACATTTACAAGGCTCTCGCCCTTTTTGTTGATGATTTCAATAATGCCGTCCTTGACCACAATTGCGTAGTCTTTTGAATGATCGCCGTCAAAATTCAAAAGTACGTCATCAAAACTTGCCAAAACATCTTCGGTTTTTTTGTTTATAAATTTGTAGCCTAACTTGTTGTTCTCAACAGCGGTTACAGGGTAGAGCTTTGAACCTTGTCCAAAGCAACCCACCGCAAACAAACTCAAGATTAAAATTGCAATAATCAAGAGTCTTCTCATTATTTAATTCTCCTTAAAATTTCTTCCTTGCCCAATAGATACAAGCATTTGTCAAACTCAGGGCCGTGTGCAGTGCCGGTTAAAAGCGCACGTGTTGGCATAAATAGATTTTTGCCCTTTACGCCAGTTTTTTCACGCACAAGCTTCATAAAGCCCTTTGCATAATCAAGAGTCAACTCTTCGCCCTCAAGAAGTTCCACAATTGCCGCTCTAATTGCAGGCACGTCTGGACTTTCGAGCCATTCCTTTGCGTCGTCCTCGACCTCGTAATCGCCAGGCATCAAGAGTTTGCACTTCTCTGCAAGCACCTTTAGAGTTTCAGCATTTTCTTTAAACGCATCCATCATCACAACATAATGTTCGTGATTGTTGTCGATTTCCTCAGCTGTGATGCCAAGCACTTCGACCATATAAGGCTTTGCAAGTTCCAAAAGCTTTTCGCTGTCAGTGTTTCTGATGTAGTGAGCATTTGTCCAATTTAATTTCTCGATGTCAAAAATTCCGCCCGTTTTGCTGACGCGGTCAAAGTCGAACAACTTGATCATCGTATCCATGTCCATAATTTCCTCTTCAGAGTCAGGACTCCAGCCAAGGAGTGCAAGATAGTTTACAAGAGCTTCCGGCAAATATCCCGCAGCCCTAAAGTCTTCAACCGCAACGTCGCCTTGACGCTTCGAGAGTTTCTTTCTGTCTTTGTTCAAAACAGTTGGTAGATGCACGTACTTCGGTGCTTCCCAACCGAGAGCCTCGTATAAATACACGTGCTTAGGAGTTGAAGGCAGCCATTCTTCGCCACGCACAATGTGAGTTACGCCCATCAAATGGTCGTCAACAACAACCGCCATGTGATATGTCGGGAATCCGTCAGACTTCAAAAGCACTTGATCGTCCATGTCGTCTGTATTAATCGTAATCTTGCCGCGAACCAAATCGTCAAAAGTGATGTTGACATCCTTTGGAAGCTTCAATCTTACAACATATTCTTCGCCAGCTGCGACGCGTTTTTTCGCCTCGTCAAGCGGAATTGAACGACAAAAGCCGTCGTACTTCGGAGCAAGCCCCTTGATCTCGCGTTCCTTGCGAACATTGTCAAGACGCTCTTTGTCGCAAAAACAATAGTAAGCGTGACCGCTTTCGATCAACTCATCAACGTATTTTCTGTAAATGTCAAGACGCTCCGACTGAGTGTATGGACCGTAGTCGCCAACCTCTTTTAGCTCGCCGTCAACGTATTTTGGCCCTTCGTCGTTTTCGATGCCGCTCCATTTTAAAGCGTCAAGCAAGTTCTCAACAGCGCCCTCAACATATCTCGTTCTATCTGTGTCTTCGATTCTTAAAATAAATTCGCCGCCCATCTTCTTTGCATAAAGATAGTTAAATAGCGCAGTTCTAAGTCCGCCAATGTGTAACCAACCCGTCGGTGACGGAGCAAAACGTAATCTTACCATTATTTCACTTCTCCTCTAATAATCTCAATCGCCTCATCAGCAGTAATTTCTTGTCTTTCGTCAGGATTTTTTCTGTAACTAAATTCAACAATATTTTCAGACGCACGCTTGCCAACGGTAATTCTAAGCGGAATACCAATCAAGTCGCGATCGTTGAATTTAACTCCGACTCTTTCTTTTCTATCGTCAATCAAAACCTCGCAGAATTTTGAAAGCTCGTTGTAAATTTTTTCGCCAAGCGCATTTTGTTCGTCGTCCTTTGTGTTGACAACAGTAACAATTGCGTGGAAAGGCGTAACGCTCATTGGCCAGATGATGCCTTGATCATCGTGGTTTTGCTCGATAATCGCAGTGATCGTTCTACTTACGCCGACTCCGTAGCTACCCATGTATAGTGGCGCGCGTTTGCCGTTTTCGTCAAGGAACAACGCACCCTCAGCCTCAGCGTATTTTGTGCCGAGACCAAAAATTTGTCCAACTTCAACACCGCGGCGAATTTTCATCGGCTTGCCATTAGGAGCAAGGTCGCCCTCGCGTGCCTCGAGCAAGTCTCCGCCATTTATCGCCTCAAAATCTCTGCCATAATTTACATTCTTTAAGTGGTAGTCAGCCTTATTTGCGCCCACCACGAAATTTTTCATATCAAGAATTCTCTCGTCGCAAATCACCTTTGCATTCAAGCCCACAGGCCCACAGAATCCAGCAACACCGCCAAGCTCCGCAATCTTGTCCGCATCAAGCATCTCAATCTCGTAATCATTTGCATCGATAAAATTGACCAGCTTCGTCAAATTAAGCTCACGATCGCCAGGCACCATTACAAATAGCGGCTCACCTGCGTTTGACAAGCAAACCATCTTTGCAGTCTTCGACTTGTCGATGTTTAAAAACTCAGACAAATCATCAATCGTCTTTGTATCAGGTGTATGAATTTCTTCGATTTCAAGAAGCTCGCTGTCGTCATTAATCTTGTAACTAACAGGACATTTCTCGATATTTGCAGCAAAATCGTAGTCCTCTGTGTATAGTAGCTCGCCCTCGCCAGTTTCTGAAAGCGCTTGGAACTCAACCGACAAATTGCCGCCCATCTGACCACTGTCAGAATCAACCTTAACATAGTCAAGGCCAATCTCGGTGAAAATCGCATCATAGCAATCTTCCATATTGTGATAACTCTTTAGCATTCCTTCGCGGTCGCGGTCAAACGAATACGCATCCTTCATCAAAAACTCGCGGCTGCGATTCAAACCAAAACGCGGACGCTTCTCGTCACGATATTTAACTTGGAACTGATACAAGTTAAGTGGCAACTGCTTATAAGAATTAAGCTCATCCTTAACAAGATAGCTGAAATACTCCTCAGCAGTTGGTCCCAAGCAAAACTCGCGATCATTTCTATCTCTGAGTTTAAAAAGCTCCGGCCCATATTTTTCCCATCTGCCAGATGCCTCCCAAATCTCCTTAGGTTGCACAACGCTCATCCTGATCTCTTGACCACCAAAAGCGTTCATATTCTTTCTAACAATGTTCTCAACATTCATCAACACCTTAAGACCAAGCGGCAAATACGAATACACACCCGTAACAGTACGGCGAATCATACCCGCCCTTAGCATAAGCTGATGACTTGCAATCTCTGCATCTGCCGGCACTTCCTTCAAAGTCGGCATATAATAATTTGATAATCTCATAAAACACCCCTTTTTAAATATAAAAAAAGCCTCATAAACATGAGGCGAAATTACGCGTTACCACTCAATTTGGTTCTTTGTAGTCGATAACGTGACCAAACGCGCCGAAGCGAAACAAGAAACAGGTTCGACCTAGCTATGTAATTCCTCGCACCAACCGGAAATTCTCTGAGTACAATCACTAAACCTACTAGCTTTCCGCATA
>CAMYPV010000032.1 GCA_947293975.1 uncultured Ezakiella sp.
GGTGACCCAGATTCTATAGAATTCTTTGCACAAGTTGGTCTTGATTATGTAAGTTGTTCTCCTTATAGAGTTCCAATTGCAAGACTTGCTGCTGCGCAAGCCGAGATTAGTAAAAATAAATAATTAATAATTTAGGAGGATTTTATGAATAAAGCTATTTCGCTTCAAAACGTAACAAAGGTCTTTGGCTCTAAAGTTGCCGTTGACAATGTTAATATAGAAATTGATGGCGGAAAAATTACTGGCTTTCTAGGACCAAATGGTGCTGGTAAAACCACAACAATAAATATGATTGTTGGAATACTCTCACCTACTAATGGCAAAGTAACCGTTGGTGGTTATGATGTAAGTAAAGATAGTTACGAGAGCAAAAAACTTACAAGCTACATCCCGGACAATCCTCTTCTATACGAAACAATGACAGGTATCGAGTATTTAAATTTTATTGCAAATGTATATGAAATGGATCCAAATCTAGCTATTCAAAAAGTAAATGAATATGCTAAAATATTTGACCTTGAATTTGCACTTGGGCAAACCATATCATCATACTCACATGGTATGCAGCAAAAACTAGCTCTTATCGGTGGCCTTATACACGATCCTGATTACTTTATACTAGATGAGCCAATGGTTGGACTTGATCCAAAAAGCTCATTTAATTTAAAGGAAATAATGAGACAGAGAGCGGACGACGGAAAGGTCGTCCTCTTTTCTACTCACGTAATGGAAGTGGCGCAAAATGTCTGCGATGATATTATAATTATTAATAATGGAAAAATTATTGCCAGAGGAACTGTTGAAGATATTAAAAAGCTTGTCCCTGAGGCAAATGGTAATCTTGAAACAATATTCTTGGAGTTAACCAAAAATGATTAAGAACCTCATTAAAAAGGATTTATACATTAAATATGGTGCGTTGATGCATCCTAGAACATCAATTCAAGATAAAAAAGAAAGAAAAAAATTATTATCACTTGTCTTTTCATTTATTGTAATTGTTTTTTATGCAGTTATATTACAAGGTATGCTGTTTAAAGACATTGACAACATGATAAGCATGGGTCTTATTAATTTATTTATAATTTCTATAAGTACTGCCCATGTTGCAATTCTAATCTTTACTATTCTGCCATCTATTATGTCTAGCTTCTATTTTTCAAATGACATAAAAATAATGCAGGGATTACCTATTAGAAATAAAGACATAATCATAAGTAAGTTTATATCAATTTTTACCGATAGCATTTTAATTTCGTTGTTTTTAATTATTCCAACATTCTTAAGATTATGCTACTACTCATCTTATGGAATTGTAAGCTATATTACAATTACACTTGCGATATTTTTGACAAATATGCTTGTAATTGCCATTGTTTCATTAATTATTATATACCTAATGAAATATTTAAATAAGGTGTCAAACCTCAAAAACATTTTTCAAAGTATCTCACTTGTTTTTGCACTTGTTTTATATTTCATGATAACCAGGTATTTGAACTCTGTCGAGTCCTTAATGGCAGCAGTTAAAAATTTTGACAATTCAATTTTCAAATTTATTCCACATACATTTTTTATTGTTAAAATCTTTACAAATAATATTGTTACGAGTCTTCTATACACTCTAATATACGGAGGATTTGTATTTTCAATAATGTATTTCGTGGCTAAATTTTCAGAAAAAGCTCTACAAAAAGGAATTGAACTAAATTCAATTACTGGAACAAAGACAAAGAAACATAAAAAATCTATATCTATTAAAAAAAGATCAATTGTTAGAGAAATTGCAAACAAAGAATTTAAAGAAATTCTTAAAACACCGATTTATTTTTTCAACATAATGGCAGTTGGAATAATATTTATGATAATATTTTCTGTTGGTTTTATTAACGCAGCTTCTAAAGATGGAATGAGTCTACCTATGATTATTAATAGTATTGACTATACTTTTGGAGAAAATTTATTATTAGAAACCTTGGTTTGTTTAATTGCAGGATTTCTTTACACAACATTTATATCTTTTAACTCCTCAACCATTAGTACTATTACAAGAGAGGGAAAAAATATAGACATTGTAAAAACTCTTCCTACATCTTCAAGAGATCAAGTTAAAGGACGACTACTTGCCTCTCTTTGGATTACAAGTGTTAATCTTGTTTTAATTGTAGTAGCGTTGATAATCTTTATTTTCATTAAGTCAGGCCTATGTATTTCTACATTTACTCTTCCAATTGCATTTGTTTTTGGTTCAATAATTTCATGGTTTTATTTTTCAAATATTGATTTATATATTGGTATTAAGTTTCCATATTTTGATTGGGACACTCCACAAAGAGCCGTAAAAGGCGGTACAAATCCATTAAAAAGTATGGTATTCACACTTGTGAATGCTTTTGTAGTTTTTGTTTTATATAAGTTATTGAGTGCATTTATTGATAATATTATTTATGTTTTAATTGCTGTTTCGCTAATCTCAATGTTATTTGCAACAGTAGCAGGATTAGTAATTTATAAAATAAATATTAATAATCTACAACGAATGCTTCCAAGATATAAAGACGAATAAAACAAAATAATTTACAAGCAAAAAGAGACTTTAGTTTAAATCTAAAGTCTCTTTTATTTTGCCTTAATTTACTTAAAGTATTCAACTCCAGCTTTGAATAAGTTCATATATTCAATATCTGGAATATTTTTATATGTGTCTGTGCTTACACGTTCAGAGTGTCCCATCTTACCCAAGATTTTTCCGCTTGGGTCTAATAATGACTCTATTGAATGTGAACTTCCGTTAGGATTTACCACATATTTAAAAGCTATTTGATCTCTATCAACAAGTTCTTTATATGTTTCTTCTGAACAATACAATCTTCCTTCCCCGTGAGAAATCGGAACTTTATATTCTTTATTTTCAATGAATTTTAACCATGGTGAATCAAGTGTTTGCGGTTTAGTCGTTATAATTCTTGATATATGACGACCAATTGTATTAAATGTTAATGTCGGATCAGCTTCTGTCAACTCTTTAACCTCACCATATGGTAATAATCCTGTCTTAATAAGAGCTTGGAAGCCATTACATATTCCAAGAATTAATCCATCATTACCCTCTTCAGAAATCATAAATTCTATAGCGTCCTTAACATCTTTGTTTCGTAAGACATTTGCAATGAATTTAGCACTTCCATCTGGTTCATCGCTCATAGAAAAACCACCTGGAATAAACAATATTTGAGAATTTCTTATTGCATCTGCAAATTCTTTTATTGATTCTTGTAATAAATCTGGACTTAGTGTTTTTATGAGAACTTCCTTAACAATTGCACCTTCTTTTTCAAATGCAAGTCTTGAATCAAACTCACTATTTGTTCCTTCAAATACAGGTATTACAACTCTAACATTTTCAACAGGCTTTAAACTCTTCATACGTCTATCATTAATTTTATTAAAGAACATATCCGTCGTAATCTCATCCATATTTGTTCCATAAACTTCATCTAGTCCATGTACAAATTTAGATTTTAAATCTGCATAGTTTTGTGTTTCACCATTTACAATAAATGCTTCTGTTCCCGATTTACCTATATTTCTAACACCATCAAATTCATTTTCATATTCAATGATAATTGCTAATGGAGATTTATTGAATTTATCATTTTCGTTTATTTGAACATCAACAAACACATCATTACCAAAACTCATTTTACATAACGCTTCAAATACAGTTGAATTATCGCAAACAAATGATGTTTTAATATTGCCATTTCTAATTTGACTTTCAAGAGTGTCTAACAATCTTAAAATGTCAGCATCTTCTGCCAATCCAAACTCATCTGTCTTTAACTCAATAACACCAAGTTTATGGCCACCTTTTAATTCTGAAGTTGTTACATATTTCTTATCGCCATATCCAACAGCAAATGAAATTAATGTTGGTGGAACATTTATATCTTCAAATGTACCACTCATTGAGTCTTTACCTCCTATAGGTGGAGTGCTTACAATATTACTTGCTTTTAATGCCCCTAATAATGCAATAAATGGTTTTTGCCATACTTTAGGATTATCGCCCATCTTCTCAAAATATTCTTGATATGATGTTCTTATTGTACTTAACGGAGCACCTGATGCAACGAGTTTAAAAACAGATAACAATACAGAATAATATCCACCAACAAAAGGATCTTGATCACAAAGCATTGGTATATAACCATAACTCATATAACTTACTGTATTAGTTTTATCTGTTTTAGATGGAAGCTTTGCAATCATGGCATTTATTGGTGTCAATTCATTTTTACCACCAAGAGGAGCCATTACAGTAGCCCTTCCAACTGAAAAATCGAAGTTCTCAAGCAAATTCTTTCTTGATGCTTGCTCAATTGATCCGAGACTCTTTTCTACTCCCACATTTGATTTTTTACTAAAGAAATCAATCTTATCAACTGAATCCACTGTTACATCCTGTGTTTTTACAGCACCAGTTGAATTTAAAAATTCACGAGTAAGATCTACGACGACATTATCATTGTAATACATCTTAACTCTGCCAGTATCAACAACATCTGCAACATGAGTTGCTTCAAGATTTTCTTCTTCAGAATATTTCAAAAACTTTTCTAAGTCTTCCTTTGCAATTACCACAGCCATTCTTTCTTGGGATTCTGAAATTGCAATTTCTCTAGGAGTAAGTCCCTTATATTTTAAAGGAACTCTATCTAGATAAATATCTAATGAATCTGCCAACTCGCCTATAGCTACACTGACACCACCAGCTCCAAAATCATTACATTTCTTAATTAGGCTTGTAACCTCTGGACGTCTAAATAATCTTTGTATCTTTCTTTCGGTTGGAGCATGACCTTTTTGTACTTCTGCCCCTGATTTTTTTACACTTGTTTCATCATGAGATTTTGATGATCCTGTTGCACCACCAACACCATCACGTCCTGTTCTACCACCTAATAAAACAACAACATCACCAGGTTTTGGATTTTCGCGTTTTACATATTTTCTTGGCGCAGCTCCCATTACTGCACCAACTTCCATTCTCTTAGCCTTAAATCCTGGATGGAATAATTCTTCTACATAACCAGTTGCAAGACCTATTTGATTACCATAAGATGAATATCCACGAGCTGCATCACGAATAATCTTCTTCTGACTTAGTTTACCTTTCAATTCGTAATCATTTATTGGATCAGATGCGCCTGTAATCCTCATTGCTTGATAAACATAACCACGACCTGAAAGTGGATCTCTAATGGCGCCACCAAGACATGTTTGCGCGCCACCAAATGGTTCTATTTCTGTTGGGTGATTGTGTGTTTCATTTTTAAAGAATAATAAATATTCTTCTTTTTCTCCGTCAACATCAGCATCAATAATTAATGTACATGCATTAATTTCATCACTTACCTCAACATCATCAAGCTTGTTAAAATATCTCATATATCTAGAATGTATTGTGCCTAAATCCATTAATGTAACTGGTTTAGTTCTATTTATTTCCTCTCTAGATTTTAAATAATTTTCAAAAGCTTCTTTGACAGCCTTGTCACGCTTTGAATTTATTTGTTCAAATTTAATATTTGTAAGCTCTGTATTAAAAGTTGTATGTCTACAGTGATCAGACCAGTAAGTGTCGATCAACGAAATTTCTGCATCTGTAGGATTTCTATCTTCTGATTTAAAATATTCTTGTACAATTTTTAAATCTTCAAAATCCATCGCCAATGATGATTCTTTATAAAATAATTTTAAAGCTTCTTCACTCAACTTAATAAAATCACTATAAACATCAATTGAAGCATCTGTTGTTGCATTATCTCTTACTGTAGATGGAATTTCAAGAAGCTTGCCCTCTTCTTCGTCAACAGGATTGATTAAAATCTTCTTTGCCTTCTCGATTTCTTCTTTAGATAACCCTTCAAAGTTAATAACTTCTGCAACATGTGCATGCACATCACATTCTGGCATTACACTCTTAATCGTATCAATTAATCCACGCTCTCTTTGATCAAATTGCCCTGATTTATATTGTCTAACGATTGCATTTTTAAAAGTTTTCTGTAACTCTAATGCATTGTCAAATACATATATATCATCAACTGGTGGCTCTCTTAATATTGTATCTTTAATAGATTCAATTTGAGATTCAGAAAGACCTTCTATGTCATAACGCTTATATAATTTGCATGATTTCGGCTCAACACCATTTTCTTTAAGTTGATTAATAATTGATTTTGAAAAAACGTCAAATTCGTTCTTCTTGTTTACATAAACTCTCTTAACTCCTGGAGCAATATCTTTTCTGTAATACATATCTTTAAACATCACCTTTCTAACCTGTTCATAAGCAATTTTTTCTGCATCTTCCATTTTATTACAAGCAGCGGCAATACTTAAAACTCTTCCACCATTTGTAACGATTTTTTGCCCATCTTTTTTTACTCCTGCGTAGAATATTTCTGCGTTTTCAACCTTATCAAGACCTTTAATCTCAAAACCTTTTTGATAACTCGATGGATATCCACCGCTTGCCAAAACAACATTTACAACTTGTTTATCATTAATCTTAATATAACAATCATCTAATTTCCCTTCAGAAGTAGACATCATTAAATTTAACAAATCACTTTCAAGTGTCATTAATGCAGCTTGTGTCTCAGGATCACCAAATCTTGTGTTAATTTCCAATACTTTTGGTCCATCATTTG
Organism: uncultured Ezakiella sp.; assembly: GCA_947293975.1. Taxonomy (GTDB): domain Bacteria; phylum Bacillota; class Clostridia; order Tissierellales; family Peptoniphilaceae; genus Ezakiella. Next base: position 6,720 of record CAMYPV010000032.1, read on the forward strand.
TAATCATAAGTCCAAAAAATACAATCCCACGATAATCGATATTATTCTTCTTGATGGATTTAATAAATGGTTTTAGTATTTGATTTTCAATATCGTCTTTGTATGAAAGAGCTTCCATATCTGGTGTAAATGTTCCCATTCCGCCAGTGTTTGGTCCATGATTTCCTTCATAAATTGTCTTGTGATCACGAACAGGATTGAAAATTTTAAAACAGTTTCCATCAAAAAATCCCATTAATGACGTTTCAAAACCACATAAGTATTCTTCAACAAGTAGGACTTGATTGCCAAAGATTTTATTTGTCAAAACATTTTTTACACCGTTTTCAATTTCCTTATCATCAGATAGAATTAAAACACCTTTTCCAGCAGCCAAGCCATCAGCTTTTAGTACAACTAAATTAGATTTTGATTCGTCTCTAAGTTTTTTTGCATAAACAATTGCTTCTTCAGCATCTGTAAATGTTTTATATTTTGCAGTTGGAATATTTTCAGACTGTAAAACTTTTTTGCAAAACTCCTTGGAGCCTTCAATAAGTGATGCAGCTTTTGATGGAGCAAATATCTTTTGACCCGCTCTTTCAAAAACATCAGCAATCCCATCAACCAGTGGTGCTTCAGGCCCAACGATTGTATAATCAATCTTCTCTTCTTTTGCAAAAACTAATAAGCTCGCAATTTCAGTATCTGGAATATTAATATTATTTCCAATTAATTCTGTGCCAGCATTACCAGGTGCAAAAAATAATTTTACTTCTTGCCCACGCTGATCATGAATCTTTTTACCAATTGCATACTCCCTTGCACCGCTTCCAATGATTAAAACCTTCATTACATCCTCCTTAGAAAGCCAATCTTATCATAAACTCTATCCAAAGTTTCTGACGCAATTTCACGAGCCTTAATCGCTCCTTCTTTAATAATCTCATCAATATATGATGGATCACTTATATATTTTTCTGTATTTTCTCTTATTGGTTTTAATACAGAATTTACAGCTTCAAATGTTTGATTTTTTAATTCTCCGTAGCCTTTACCTTCAAATCTATTTAAAATTTCTTCTAAGCTCTCATCAGAAAAAGCCTGATAAATATCTATAAGATTTTTAACTCCTGGCTGATCGTCGCTATAATTTATCTCTCCAACAGAATCAGTAACTGCTCTGCCTAATTTTTTCTTTAGAGTTTTCTCTTCTTCTAATAATAAAATATAGGAATTTTCATTCGGATCAGATTTACTCATCTTTAATGAGGGTTCTTGAAGTGACTTAATTCTTGCACCTGTCTTTGATATTAAAGGTTCTGGCATAACAAAAGTATCTCCGTATGCAGAGTTAAATCTCTCGGCTATGTCTCTTGTAATCTCAACATGTTGTTTTTGATCATCTCCAACTGGAACTAAATTGGTATTGTAAAGCAAAATATCCGCTGCCATTAATACCGGATAACAAAATAATCCAGCATTTGCATTCTCTTCATTTCCTTTAATTTTTGATTTAAACTGATGCATCCTTTTAAGTTGTCCTATGCTTGTATATGTGTCAAGTACCCAAGCTAACTCAGCATGTTCGCTTACATGTGAGTTAATATACATAATACTTTTTTTAGGATCAATTCCACAAGCTAAATATATTGCAATAAGCATTCTTGAACGTTCTCTTAATTTTTCTGGATCCTGTCTAACTGTAATCGCATGCATATCTGCAACTGCAAATAAACACTTATATTCATCTTGTAATTTTGGCCATTGTTTTAATGCACCAATATAATTACCAATTGTTAAAACTCCAGATGGTTGTATTGCACTATAAACTGTTTTCATATTTCCTCCCTATAATTCATCATAGCTATATTTAAATGTATCAAACTCATCAAAGTTACCTGCCTTGTAGCCCTTCATAAACCATCTTGCTCTCATCTCTGATGTACCATGTGTAAAGCTATCCGGAACAACTGTGCCTTGATATTTTTTCTGTAAAATATCGTCACCAACTGCCTCTGCAGCAGTAATTGCTTCCTCTATATCATCAACATCTAAATAACCTTTATCTTCTACTCTTCTCGCAAACACACCTGCAAGATAGTCTGCTTGAAGTTCAATTCTAATCGAAATTTGATTATACTCTTTTTCCGTCATTTGCTTTCTAAGCGCCTGCTTTTCTTTAAGTATTCCCAATTCATCTTGTACGTGATGCCCAACTTCATGAGCCAATACATAGCAAATTGCAAAATCTCCTTTTGCTCCAAACTGATTGCTTAATTGATCGAAGAAGTCCAAGTCAATATACACCTTCTGATCTAAAGGGCAATAAAATGGGCCACTAGCTGCAGATGCAGTTCCACAAGCTGAGTTAACAGACTTATGAAACACAACAAGTGTTGTAGGATTATATTTTAAATTATATTCACTAAATACTTCATCCCAAACATCTTCCGTATCTTTTAAAATAACACTTAAAAATTCCATTTTTTCTTTATCGCTTCTTGTTTCAACATAGTTAGAAGATGATTGAAAACTATTATTTGCAGCTGGCAATAATAAATCTATCGGATTTCCTCCCATAATTAAATATAATATAACAACAACTATTATGCCGCCTCCGCCGATTTTAAAGCCGCCGCCACCTCTTCTAAATCCACCACCGGATCCACTGGCAGAATTAAATCTCCTATCTTCTATATTTGAACTACCTTCTCTACCTCTCCACTTCATAACTTTCTCCTTAGATTTTGAATAATATTTTTACAGTTTTCTTTTACTTCATTAATATCGATATTTATAAATTTTTTATCTTTATACACAACATTTCCTTTAATACAAACTTCACATATATCGCTATCTTTTGCTGAATACACAATTGCCGATACTGGATTATTTACAGGGCAATTATGAATGTCGCTCAAATCAAAAATACTAAAATCTGCTTGATATCCTTCTTTTATTTCACCTATTTTTTCAAAATGCAAAGCCTTTGCTCCATTTCTTGTTGCCATATTAATAATCTCACCTGCAGATAGTAGACATGGATTTTTATTTAAGCCCTTTGTAACAAGAGATATTAATTGCATTTCCTTCAACATACTTTGATTATTATTACTTGATGCTCCATCCGTGCCTATTGAAGCATTAATATTATAATCTAACATCTTTTTTATATCTGGAATTCCGCTTCCAAGTTTTAAATTACTTGAAATATTTATTGAAACACTTGCTTTTCTCTTTGCGATAATTTCTAAATCGTCATTAGACAAGTAAACGCAATGAGCAAGGACAGTATTTTCATCAATAACTCCTAAATCGTCAAGATATTTTGTCGGAGATTTCTTATAATTTTTTATTGAATCTTCGTTTTCTTTCATGGTTTCTGAAAGATGGGTATGAAAAATCAATCCATTTTTATTTGCCAATTCTTTTGCAAACACATAACCATTATCATCCAAAGTATATATTGCATGAGGAGCGATTCCAATCTTTAAATAATCTGGAATATTCATATTTAATAAGTCATATGTCTTTTTAAGCTGCGTATTAAATACATCTTCACTAAAGTTTGTCAACCCTTGACAAATTACTCCGCGCATTCCTATCTCTTTTGCAGCTTTAATATTCAGATGCTCAGCAGTATACATATCATTAAATGTACTAATACCACACGATATCATTTCTGCCATTGATAATAAACTGCCCCAATACATATCCTCATCACTCATCAAGTCTTCTATAGGCCAAATTTCTTTTTCTAACCAATCTTGTAAATTTAAATCATCAGCATAATTTCTAAGTAAACTCATCGCTAAATGTGTGTGTGTATTTATGAAAGCTGGCAACATGTATTTATCGCTGTAATCATCACCATTTTCAAACGAAGCATCAGATATTCTTTTAAATAATCCATCTTCAATCACTATCGATTTTTTTTCAAACATCATCTTATCAGAATTATATACATTTATATTATTATAAATCACTCTTCCACCTCATTTTAATATAAAAAATTACCAGATAGAATTATTAAAATTTTTAGAGCCAAAAGGCACAGAAATAATCATATCTGGTAAACATTTTAAAATATTTTTTTTGTTAAAAATTGCGCAATAATAAATCTCGTTAGATGTATTCAAAAAAACTTCACTAACATTTTTCATATCGCAATCCTCCTTAGTATATGATAACACATTTTACCAATTATTTCCACAATTACAAGGCTTAATTTCAGCTTAAATAAATATTATCATATTGCATATAAAAAATAGAGTGACTAAAATTTTAATCACTCTATTATCTTTAGAATTATTATGTTGAAACTTGAAATTTAAAGCTCGCTAATTAATTCTCCAATTGATTTCGTAGTTATTTTATCTTTGGGAATATTAAGCTCCTTTAATAACTCCTCAAGTTTTTCAACTGATGGCGCCTCTATTTCCAAGTACGGATTAGGATAAATATCTTCATTCCATATATCTAAGTCGAAAATATAATCTCCCAATATATATTTATATCTTTCCTTCTCTTCCAAGTCATATTTGTATCCCAATGCTTCCATTATCTTCAAAAATGATTTTGGATCAGAAACTCCAGTCGTAATTTCTTGATTTATTTTTGCACTAGAACTGTATTCTTTTGTTTTTAAAGTAAATTCTGAATATTCATCCGTAACTCTTAATCTTAAATAGCTGTTGTCATCAAGATTAGTGTTTATAAAACGATAATTTTTTTGATTTTCCTTTTTAATAAACTCAGCATCTGATTTTGATATGATATTTTTTAATTGATCAAGACTATATCCAATTACTTTTACTTCAATTTCTTTTTCAATCATAAAAGCTCATTTAACTGTTCATCAATGAAAATATAAACATCCTTGTGTAATTTTAATAATGTTACTGGACAATCTGTAGTAATGTCATTACCTTTCAATAATTCTCTTATTGCATCTGCTTTTTTAGGTCCATTTGCCAATAAAATAATTGTCTTCGCTTCCATAATTTTACCAACACCCATACTAATGGCAGATGTCGGTACATCCTTTATATCATCAAAAAATCTTGAATTAGCCTTTATTGTTGATTCGGTAAGTGTAATAATATTTGTATTATAACTCAAACATCTGCTTGGCTCGTTGAACGCAATATGTCCATTTTCTCCAACGCCTAATACTTGTATGTCTACACCTCCTAGAGAATCAATTAATTCATCATATGATTTGCATGCTTCGTGATCATCGTTGTTTTTTGCAAATGGCACGTGAGTATCATTTTTATTTATATCAATATGATCAAATAGATTTTCATTCATAAATTCTCTATAACTTTCCTTGTGACCAACTGGTAATCCAATATATTCATCAAGGTTAACAGTTTTTATGTTTTTAAAAGATATTTCATTCTTTTTATTTTTTTCAATTAACTCTTTGTACATGCCAACAGGTGTGCTACCTGTTGCAAGTCCCAAAACTTTTACATTGGCAATTCTTTCTGCAATAAAATCTGCAGCCATCTTGCTCATTTGTTCATAATCTTTACCTACATAAACCTTCATATTTACCTCCTTATGAGTTTAGGTGTAAAATTCAAATAATCAGCTGCTGTAAGATGATATTCAATTCCATCAACTAATCCTTCAACAGCCTTTTTACCTCCCTCGCCGTGAAGATGTCCGTATACGCATATCTCCACATTATTTTGTTTCATTAAATTGTGAAATTCGTTTGGACTTTTTTCTTTATCAAAAGGTGGATAGTGAACCATTGCTATAATAGGTCGATCTGGCTTTGCCGATTTAATTGAAATATCAAGTCTTATCAATTCTCTGTCTATAATTCTGTCTTCCCCTTCTTGAAATTCCATCGATGTCTTATCGCACCATAATCTAGAACCAACAATCTCATATCCTTCTACCGAATAAGAATTATTTTGTAAAAATTGTATAGTTTGCAATCCTAAATCATTCATTTTTTTAAGACTTGACCACCAATAATCATGATTACCTCTTGAGATAATTTTCTTACCAGGAAGAGAGTCTAAAAATTTTAAATCTTCTATCGCATCCTCTAACTTCAAAGCCCAACTTATATCTCCTGCAATCAAGACGCAGTCATCATCATTTATTATATTTCTCCAATTATATTCAATTTTTTCTTTGTGATCTTTCCAGACACTTGAAAAAATATCCATTGGTTTATCCTGACCACCATCTAAATGTGTATCCGCAAGAGCGTATATCATATCTCACCTCGTTTATTCCATTACAATTTTCATTGTAATTATATTATTTTTTTTTCTTAAAATCAATATTTACATTTCAACCAAAAAATATTTTTGTTGATTTTTATCCAAGATGTTTTTAATTCTACTATTGGATGTTAATAATAATACTTGATATCCATCATTAACAAGTTCTGAAAAATAATTTAAAACATTTTCTAATCGCATATCATCTAAGAACTGAAATGCATCATCAAGTATTACAAAACCACCTTGTAAAATCGATTCTCGAGTAGCCATCTTTAGCGAAAAATTTGCAATTTCCTTGGTAGCTTTACTCATTTGTTCAAAGTTCAATCTAAAATCTCGATTTAAAAAAATATTAAATTCATCGTCAACAAACATATCATTACTATTAGATATTTTGTTAAATATTATTCTTGCTTCTGTCCCTTATACACATCTCCGAGCCCACGAGACCGTTATTCTAACCTCGTATGCCGTCTT
>CAMYPV010000033.1 GCA_947293975.1 uncultured Ezakiella sp.
CTTGCCATCCTTCAAAAAATCTCTAAAATCAGTAAATTTAATCATAACTCACTCCGTTAAAAAAATCTTTTCAAAACCTTTTTGCTTTCAAGTTCGTTTATTATAACGCCCACTACGGCGCCCATGATTGTGCCGACGAGTGTGATATACGGCATATAGTAAAAGTACACAAACGATTCCAAGACTACATAGCTCATCAAAACTTGCACGATATTGTTAAAAAACGCTCCCAACACGCTTACGCCGACGTAGCTGAAGCGCGGTCTTAAGCTTAGCATAAATTTCATCACAAATATTGCCACTACGCCCGATGGGAATGAGTACAAGAAGCTTGTCATTGATCCCGAAAATATCATTACAAGCACTGACTTGAGGGTTGCAACTGCGATTGTGTGTTTTAATGGAATGTGTATCAAGCACACCAAAAGCACTACATTCGACAGCCCAAGCCTCATGCCCGGTATTGGTACAATCGGCGTTACAATCACTTCGACATACGAAATCATCGCCGCCAATATCGCCATTGTTCCTATTATTGTAATATCTTTTGTCTTCATTTTGCAATCACATCCGGATAGTCTTTGTCTTCCTCGCCGTCGATTGTAATTACAAGATGGTTTGGAATGCAAATTATACTTTCGCCCACATTTTTGATGCGGCCTTGCTTGACGTCAAGCTGATTCGGACAGCTTGCGCTTATCACCCTCACGTAGTCTTCGCCAATCTCAACGGTGTTTGTGCCGTATTTTGATTCGATGGTCTTTGTGTGGATGTCTTTTGAAAAACTTTTTGTATATACAACGTCTCCGTCCACTTTTACTACCACGCGTGTGCCTTTTTTCTTTGGCATCATCACAATTGCAGCAAGCGATATGGATGCGAGTAAAATTATTAAAATAAAATCAAATAATGTAATTCTCTTCATAAGTTCACCTAGTATTATTTTACCATAAATCCTACAATAAATATAGTAAGTAATTTTGTCGGCTCTTGAAATCTTTTTGGCTTAGGAATATAATTGAACTGAAAGGAGAGTTATATGAAAGATATTATCATTATAGGCGCAGGCCCTGCTGGTGTTAGCGCTGCTCTTTATGCAAAGGCAAGAGGCAAGGATATTTTGGTTTTTGAAAAGAATAAAGTCGGCGGCATCATAGGAAATGTTTCAAAGGTCAGCCACTACGCAAGCGTTGGCGAAAATTTAACTGGCCCAGAGTTTGCGAAGGAACTAGAAAATCAACTTAATTATTCAAATATAGAAGTAAAATACGAAGAGGTTAAATCCGTTTCAAAGGTTGATAACAGCTTTAAGGTCACAACCGAAGGCGGAGAATATTTTTCAAAAAAATTAATCGCAGCATGCGGAAGCACTTTAAAAGAATTACCACTCGACAAAGCATTTCAATTTAAACACTGGCCATTAAAGGCTAATCACGATTACAAAAACAAGACCGTCATTGTAAACGGCGGCTCGGACGGTGCGTGCAAGGAGGCGTTATTCATTGCCAAGGACGCAAAAACTGTCCACATTGTTCAAGACCAAGATAAAATTTTATGTATTGATGAATTTAAAAAGCAAATCGACGCTGCCAAAAACATTGTGATCCACACAGGCACAGTGCTTGAAGACATCGAGATTACAAGCGGCATCTGCACAAGAGCCATCACAACTACAGGCACAATCGAAGACGAAAACGGCATCGAAATCTACGTCCAAATCGGTCAAACTGGCAACAGCGAAATGTTTAAAGACATTGCTGAAATTAAAAACAGCTTTATCGCCGAAGATGTCAAGACAAATATCGACGGGCTATTTTTTGCAGGCGACATTCGCGTCAAAGATGTAAAGCAAGTTGCAACAGCGGTTGCAGACGGCGCACTCGCAGGCATAATGGCATCAAAATAATATTTTTTAAAACAAAAATGGGAGGCACATAGCCTCCCTTTTTTTATTTTCCTGATGGATAGATTGAGTAAACTGTCATATACCAATTTTTGATTGCTTGGTCGACTTCAGATGCTTTGTACAATCTGTCGATACCCATTTCTGTTCCGTCTTCGTATTTCATATCCCAGTTGTTTGGATCGTAAACTTCGAAGTATAGTTCGCCGTCAATAACCTTGTAGCCTTTGATCAAGAAGAAATGTCCGCCGTCAAATTTGTAAAATCTTCCAAATTTTGATTTTGCAGGTTCGTTGTTGTATTCGATTTCTTTCATGATTGCGCATACATAAACGATGTTGCCTTTGTCGATTTCGTCTGTGATTAGCTCTGGATATTTGTAGAATATTGAGTCGAATTTAACATTGTGTGCTTTGAAATAGTCTTCTACAATATTTGTGTTCCACCATTGGCCATCGTTTGGCACTTCGTTTCTGCAAGATTCACCAGTTGCTTGGCTGTTTGGGTCGAGCCATTTTAAAACCATGCCCATTGATGTTGGGCCGCAGTTTCCTTCGTTGTACTCGCCTGTGTGGCCTTGGTCTTCGTACCAATTGTAGTCGCGGTTGTTTGCGTTTTCAGTCTTCTTTGTGTCTGGATCGTCAAATACGATATTTTCTCCGTCCAACTTGAAGCCAAAAACCTTCATTGCGTCTTCGAGTTTTACCCAATACACACCGCCAACTGTTTTGATTTTTGCCTTTGTTGTTTCTTTGTCAAGGCGAAGTTCGTACTCTTCTTCTTTGATGTCGGCAAGATTAAAGCCAAAGTCTGGGTGTTCCATATTGTACTCGCCCATCTTCATCGAAATGCGTTTGTTCTTGTCATTTGCCTTGATTGAAAATCTGTGCTTTGATGGACGCAAGTATTCTGAAAAGCTGTCTAGCTCTACATATTTTCCGCCATCGCCCAAATCTTGAAGTGGATAATCAAAATTTTGCATGTCGATTTTGATCTTTGATACATCGACCTTTGCATCTTCTTTAGCTTCCGGCGTTTCTGCTGGAGCTTCAGTTTGTGCTGGTTCTTGTGCTGGTTTCTTTTGGCAAGCTGTCATAAAGCTTGCGCCAAATGCAAGTAAAATTGCAAGTTTTTTTAAATTGTTCATTTTTTACGCCTCCATTTGAATTAAAAATTCAATTTAAAATTATATAAATTTTCGCCAATCGATTTTATGCCTGATGAGACAAAATAATCTTGGCTGTTGTCAAAAAATCTAATGAGTTCCTTTGTGTGACTCAAGAGATGATCTATGATTTTAAAAACTTCTACCCTGTATTCCACGTAATCTTTTGGCAAAATTTTTGCGTACGGATAATCGGTGTATTCCTCGATTTTTCCAAGCTCAAACTTAAGCTCAAAACCCTCGAGTCTTTGAATTTTGTACAATTTTAAAATTGCCTCGTCAAATATTTTTACAAGCGCAGATGTTTTTTCCAAATCGATCTCGCCGATAAACATCAAATTGTATTTTGATTTTACAATGCAATTAAAAAACATTTCGAATTGCTGATTTGTATTCATAGATAACCTCCTAAAAGAGTTCCCACCAAACTTTTGCAACAAAAAAATGGTGGACTGTACAAGAGTCGAACTTGTGACCTCTACGATGTCAACGTAGCGCTCTAACCAACTGAGCTAACAGTCCCCATTGGGTACCTGTACATTATACTACATTGACAACGAAATTTCAAGACTATTTTAAAGATTCTTTTATTGTTTTTGCAAGAGCTTTTAACTCTTCTAAGTTTTCTGTTGTAGCAGCGGATTTGATTGTAACTGTGTCGCCAAGCTTTGTCATCTTGCTCTTTGACAAAATTTCATCTGCAATCGCTTCACTTCTGCCGCCCCATGAACCATTTGTGATGACAGAGTAGTTTCTGCCTGAATAACCTGTAGCAACAAGTTCACGCAAGAACGCATCCATTTGTGGATAAAGCTCTGTGTTGTAGTTGATTGGGGTGATGACAAGATTTGAAAATCTGTGTGCATCTGAAATGATATATGAGTGTTGATGTTCGCTTACGTCGTAAACCTTTATGTTTTTTACGCCTTCTTGACTCAAGTAATATGCAAGAGTGTCCGCAGCGAGTTCGGTGTTGCCGTACATTGACGCAAACACAATCATTACGCCCTTTTCTTCAGGAGTGTAATTTGCCCATAGCGAATACTTTTCGACAAATGCGGCGATTTTTTCCTTTTGGCAATGCACAGGGCCGTGTAGAGGTAAAATCATATTTACAGTGTCAAGGTCGATCTTCTTTAAAATTGCAGCGGTGTTTCTGCCGAACTTGCCGACGATGTTGTAATAATAACGTCTTGCTTCGCTAAAGAAAGCCTCGTCCATGTCGATAAGATCACTTGTTATATGCCCTTCGATTGCACCGAATGTACCGAATGCGTCCGCAGTGAACAGCTCGCCCTTGTCAGTTTGCGTAAACATAACTTCTGGCCAGTGAACCATTGGAGCAAACTTAAATGTAAGAGTTCTTGAACCGATGTCAAGCGTGTCGCCATCGTTTACAACAACGTAATTGTCTTTGTCTTCGACATTGTAAAATTGCTCTAAAAATTGAAAGCTCTTTTTGTTTCCGACCAATTTACAGTTTGGATATTTTTGCAATACCAAACTAATTGCAGAGCTGTGATCTGGCTCCATGTGGCTCATTACAAGATAGTCAAGATCTTTGCCTTCAAGCGCTGCGTCAAGATTTTGCAAAAACTGATCCATAAAGCAAGTGTCCACAGTGTCAAAAAGTGTGTTCTTGTCTCCTTTAATTAAATATGAATTGTAGCTAATTCCGTGTGGAATAGGATACATATTTTCAAAACGCGCAATGCGTCTATCATTAACGCCAAGTCTGATTAAATCGTCAGATAATTTTTCGTATAAAAACATATTACCTCCTATATTTTTAAATCATTTTATACATATATTCTACCAAATTTCCCACAAAAATGCAAAAACCTGAATAATAAATGCGTTTAAAAATTTCTCACGACAAATTTTTGATTAGTGAGTTTGCTTTGCAAAAGAAAATTTCTCGAAATAATTATTGATGGTTTTATATCCATAAAGTTAGTTGACGCTAACACCAACTTATGCTAATATACAATTAGAAAATTATAGGAGGTGTTTATATGATTAGAATTTCTAATTTGCATAAATATTACGGATCAAAAGACAACAAGGTAGAGGTCCTAAAGGGCATTGATTTAGAAATCGAAGATGGCAAAATTATTTGCGTTTTGGGTCCATCCGGTTCGGGCAAGTCTACTCTGTTAAATATTTTGGGTGGCATCGAAACGATTGACGAAGGCAAAGTGCTTGTGTTTGACAAAGACCTAAAGTCAATGCCAAAGAAGGCGCTCGAAAATTACAGGCGTGAAAATCTTGGCTTTGTCTTTCAATTCTACAATCTCATCAGCGACTTAAATGTGCTTGAGAATGTTGAAGTTGGCAAATATCTGTCAAAAAATCCATTAAACATCGACGAGCTGCTTGATGAGCTTGGGCTTAGCGATCACAAATACAAATATCCAAACGAAATCTCGGGTGGACAAGCGCAAAGAGCGTCCATCGCAAGAGCCATGATAAAAAGCCCGAAGCTTCTCATCTGCGACGAACCAACAGGCGCGCTTGACTACGAAAGCGCAAAGGACGTTTTGTGTTTAATCGAAAAGTTAAATCAAAAATACAAATCCACCGTCATCATCGCCAGCCACAACACGCAAATTGCAAAAATGAGTGATGTGATTTTGTCTTTGCACAACGGCAGCGTCAAGAGCGTTGTGGAAAACACGGATAAAATCTCCGCAAAGGAAGTGACTTGGTAAATGAGAAGCCCAATTAACAAAAGAATTTACAGGCAGTTTAAATACAAGCCTTTAAAGGTAATTCCTGTATTTATCGCACTTAGCTTTATAGTTATATTTTCGTCGTCATTTTTTACTGCACAGCAATCTATCGAGAAACTTTATTACAAGCAAATCGAAGACGGCAAGGTTGAGGACGGCGAATTCCAAACGATATACGAGATTAATGACGATTTAAAACAAAAAATCGAAAACTTGGGAATAAAGCTCTATAAAAATTATTATTTTGAAGAAAAATTTGAATCCGATAAAGTTTTAAGGATTTTTAAAACGAGAAAAGACATCAACGAAGCACAAATTTTGGAGGGCGAACTTGCAACTAACGCTAATGAGGTCACAATCTCTGGCACCTATGCAAGAAGCACGCATCTCAAATTGGACGATAAAATAAAAATCGCCGGCAAGGATTATGTCATTAAGTCAATCGCATCGTTTCCCGATTATTCATCGGCTCTAAAAAACAGAGGCGACCTCGTAATGGACACCGGGCATTTTGGAATTGCAACGATCTCGCCAAAAGCATTCGACGAAATCAAAGACAAGCAAATCTCGTATCTGTACTCTTATCACACAGATAAAAATTTAGACAAAAAAGAAGCGCGCGAAAAATTAAAAGAAATCTCAAAGATTATCAACAAAGAAAATCTGATAGTTGATGGTGTAACACGCTTTGACAACAAATGCATCACCTATGTAATGGACGATATGGGCGGCGACGTGCCGATGACGACAATCACGACGGCACTTTTGTTCATTGCGATTGCGTTTATCTCAAGCGTTCAAATCAAGAGCATCATCGAAGACGAAGCGCCAATTATAGGCACTCTGCTCGCCTCCGGATACAAAAAACGCGAACTTATCATCAACTATATGTCAATGCCGCTGTTTATAGTTCTATTGTCGTCGCTGTTTGGAAACGCTTTGGCGTATCTCGTATTTTATAAAAAGTTTGCCGACATCTATTACGCATCATACGATTTGCCAAAGTTTGTGGCACAAATAAACATGCGCTCGTTCTTGATCACATCAATTATGCCGATGGTTTTGTACCTCGTCATCAATTACGCGGTCATAGCAAAAAGCCTAAAGATGAGTCCGGTAAACTTTTTAAGAAGAAATTTCAAAAAATCAACTTCAAATAGCAATTTCAAACTCAGCAAATTCGACTTTATGAAAAAATTTCAGCTAAGAGTCATATTTAGCAACAAACTTAGCTATATATCGCTGCTGTTTGGCGTGTTCATCGCAAACCTTCTCTTGATATTTGCCCTATCTGCAAAACCAGTCTTCACAACCTACGCGGAAAATATGAAAAACCAAATGAAATACTCGCACATCTACATCGTAAAAAGCGACATGGATAAACTTGACGCCACAAAAAGCACGCTGGTAAATGTGGATCTAGTCGACAAAGACGACGAAAGCATACAAGTCTACGGCATCGATAACGGCACAAAATACGACAATTTAAAAATATCCGAACTAAAAGAAGACGAAGCCGTCATAAGCTACGGCCTATCAATCAGATTCGAATACAAAGTAGGCGACAAAATCAAAATAAGAGAACCCTATAACAGCGAAGAAAAATATATCACCGTAAAATCAATAGACAGCGAAAACAATTACTTTCAAATATTCACAACGAGAAAAAATCTAAACAAAATTCTAGACAGAGACAGCGAATATTACAACGCATATCTAAGTGACAAAGAATTGAAAATATCAAGTGAAAACCTAGTCACAGAAATCAACAAAAACGAAATGAGCAAATTTATGACGCATTTCTTGGACTCATTCACAACGATACTAAATATGATGAAAGCAATCTCAGTCTCATTCTACTTCATACTACTTTTGATGGTAACAGAACTCATCATCGAAAGATCAAAGCTAAACATGACCTATCTAAAAATATTCGGCTTTAGAGACAAAGAAATCACAAAAATCTACGTAAACACAAGCTTTGTAATACTCATCATATTCCAAATCATATTGATACCAATACTCGATAAACTCATAAAATACTTCTACTTCGTATCAATGCAAAAATTCGACGCATACCTCAAAGTCACAATACCAACCAAAGTCTTCGCACTCGGATATGTAATGACAATAGTAATATTTATCGCCTGCCAAATAATAGAAAAACGAAAAGTCAAAAAAATCGACATGGTAAAAGAACTAAAAACCATCGCCGGCTAAAGGTATTAAAAAAAGAGCCTCTATATAGAGGCTCTTTTTAGTTTAAGCAGCTTGATTGATTTTATGCGGTTTTTTGCAATGAAAAAGCAGGTGTAATTGTTTTACACCTGCCTTTGTCAACAGTCTGAAAGACGCTATCGTGTACTGCCCCCTTATTTCCGTGTCTGGATTTAAGGGAGAATTATATATATTAATAATATTTTTATTTTAAATTATTTCCACAGCCAGTGCAGAATTTTTCATTAGTGTATTCTTTGCCACACACCTTGCAAGTCTTAGGACTGTCTTGGAGCTTGGTGGCTTTTTTTGACCTACTTCTTATAAATAGCAAGATTAAAATTATTATCAAGAGCAGAGCTATGATAATCAGCATCAAGAGAATAAGCTTGTTTTCAAAAACACTTGACAAGTAATTGCTTATACTTTTTTCGTCCGTAAAGTCATAAGCTTTTAGCTTTTCATACTCAGATTTCTTTGTCTTGCTTATTTTATTTTTAATCTCTGTATTTATAAAAGCAAAATTATCGCTAGGTTTTTTGTCAGATCCATTTTGGCTTAAAGCTCTTAGCGTCCTATAAATAGTGATTATAGCATGCTCTCTTTTACTTGTAGCGTCAGGATTTAGACTGGTAGTTTCATGGCTTAAGATCCCTTGTTCTAAAGCTATCTGAACATTTTCTTTCATCCAATTAAATCTTTCGTAGTCAGATAGGTTTGCGGCCAAGCCAAGATCTGCGTCTTTCAGATTGATGCCTTTCTTTCTTAGACACTCTGTAAGAGTGTAAATGAGTGTGCTTCTTTTTACTGGTTCGCCCGGATTAAAGTTACCGCCATCGTAGGAAAATATTCCGTTTTTAATTGCAGTCCTAATATAAATCTTATCTACTTCATTTACATCTGGGACCAATATACTGTCATCATTTTCAAGATCTCCAAGAATAAATCCACATACTCTGGCAAGCTCTCCCTTGGTTAAAGGCTCATCTAAGTTTAGATTTTCAGAATTTTCGCTAAGGATATTGGCTGATAAAATATTGTTATAGCTTATTTTTGTAAATTTATTCAACTCTATATTATTTAAGTTATTTGCAGAGTAAGATTTAAATTCTATAGGCCCATAATGATTCATAAAGACGTAGACGTCATGGTTAGTGTTATCAATATAGTAGAGAATAGGGTAGGAGTTAAGATAAGATCCATTAAAAACCCTGCCTATATTAATTTTAATATTAACCGGTAAGCTAGTCCTTTTTTTGGATAGGGGGCTCACAAAAAGCATGTCATCGATTCTTTCTATAGCAAATACCGTTTTATCTTTGGATAAGATATCAATATCATCAGAAGACAAAGATAGATTTATGCCTAGATCTTTTAAAAATATATTATAAGTTAAATTTTTATCAGAAAGCTCTTGGTCAAAACTAAAGATGTATTTTTCATCGTTGTTTTTTTCCATCAAGAGATTTATATAGGTCTTTCTATCAGGCTTGAATTTTAAACCAAGAGACTCTAAATAGACTTTTAACTTTGAAATCTCATCCGATTTTGTAGAGAGCTGATTATAAAAGTCGTCATTAAACTCAATAGAACTATTAAGTTTATATGAAGAGTACTTGTTTTCAAAATCTGTAAAGCATTTAAATAGAATATCTTTTTGATCATTTGGTATATCATCCCCCTGAATATAACCATTTTTGCTCAAGCTACTTTCAATGTAGTTAATAATATCTGAGGCTGTGGTCTTATTTGCAGTAATAGCTTGATCAAAGCCATCCAAGAAGTCTGGTATTAATCTATAGCCAAGTTTGGCCTCAGCTTCTTCAAAACTATAAGGCTCCTTAGAAAAGTAGAGAGGATAGAGCTTGTATTCATCGCCTTCTTTTATTTTTTCAAAAAGCCCATAGGTGCTAATATTTGTACCGTAATTAAAACCGGCCCCTCCTATTATTACATAATTATATTTACTGTCAATATCAGTCAAAGCAAAGTTAGAGAAGTCTCTTCTTATACCCACCATGCACATGTTAAATTGACAATTGAAGCTATTCTTGTCTACAGATAAATAACCGTACTCACCATATTCTCCTGGGCTTATTTTTTTATTGAAAAAGCTTTCAGTATAATTATTTAAAATATCAATAGAAAAGCGCTTCTCTTCAGCATACATAATATAGTTTCCATTAAAGTCATCCCAGATCTTTTTGTAATTACCAGTGAGGATTGATGCACTAGCATCATCAGGCAATAATAGATTGCTTCTTGCCGCTACCCAATCTCCAATAATTTTATCATTTACTAGGCCCTTATTACCAAGGTTTGATGCTAATAAGAAGGTCATCTTATTATATTCATCTTTGCTTATATTATTGAAAAAGTCATTGGATTCATAAAACGAAGGTCCTGAGTAATCAATCGAGAATTTCTTAAATTTAGGATGAAAGTTTTTATAATCATATTCTAAACAATAGTCAGGTTTAGAAATTCCATGTTCACCAATAATCTGACTATCGTAATCTGTTGAGAAATGAGAATCGTAATTAGTTGCTGAGTGTGTTTCACCATTGTAGTAATCATAAGATTCAACATAATACTCTTTATCTACCTCTATAAAATCATTGCCATTGTATTTTAGTATTAAATTTTCATTTCCAACTGATTGCATCCCTGTAGTTGACCCATTAAATTTTGCTGAGATATAGAATCCATCATCAAGGAAGGCTCCATAAGCTTCAATATGCGCAGGATTACTTATTGAAACAAGCATACCATTATCAAATATAAATTTCTTAAAACTATCTCCATAACAAGCATATACATATAAATAGGCAGGACTATATGCAAACATAAATGTTGGATAATTATTATTTTTAGAAAAATAAAAATCAAAATTAGTTAATGCGTATTTTCCATAGCTAATACTGTTCCATATAGTTGAATCATTACAATGCGCTGTGATATAGTCATCATCATTATTATAAGCTAATTTTTCATTATAAATTTCATAATTTGATTTAATATCTTCTATTGCCTTTGTTATACCAATATAATCAGTTGATCCAATCATCTTTTCAATTTGATCGCTCGTAAGCTGGTCTCCATAAATGTCTATAGCGTTTACCTGGCTAGTAAATATAAAAACTGAAAGTAAAGCAACTATAAAAATTATAAGCCTTTTCATAATAACCTCCGTAATGTAATTTATATTTTATATTATATCATAGAACCAAAGTGAAGACAAAACCAGGAAAATAACCCCTGAGTTTGTCTTTTTATATGTAAATATATAATTTTCAACTTTCTTATTATATTCATACCCATAAGCATTGATTTTACGCGGTTTTTCGCAATGAAAAAGCAGGTGTAATTGTTTTTACACCTGCCTTTGTCAACAGTCTAACAACGACCACTAGTCGCTGTCTTTGTGTTTTATATTTTTACACTGAGCATGGGCTGTAGCCGCAGTCTGTGCATTCTGAGCAGCCGCCTGAGTGTATCATTTTGCCGCCACACATTGGGCATTTGTCTGGGTTTTCTTGTAGTTCTTGGTTTGCGATGTTGTTGATTTCTTGTTGAAGTTCGGCGATTTTGTCTGTGTTTGATTTTTTGTCTGTGATTAATATGCCGCCTCTTGCGCAACCGTCGCGGTAGATTGTGATGCCCTTTAGTCCCATGTCGTGTGCGTATAGATATAGTTTTTCAACGTCTTCGATTGTGAATTCAAATGGAACGTTTACTGTTGACGAGATTGATGCGTCGATGTATTGTTGCCATGCTGATTGCACTTCGATTCTGTTTTTGTATCCGAGTGTGGATGTTGTGATTACATAATCTGGTAAATCTTCTTCTTCAAAGATTTCCATTTTGTCCATCAATTCTTTTACTATGCCTGTGTAGACTTTGTAGTATCTGTCTTCTGAGTGGATGGATTCGGTTTTTCTTGTGTATGAAACTTGGAATATCGGCTCTACTCCGTTCGAGCAGCCAAGCAGTGTTGAGATTGATCCTGTCGGTGCGATTGTGAGTAGTTGCGAGTTTCTAAGTCCGTATTCTTTGATGAGTTCGATTGCCTCTTCGTCTGCGTTTTGAATGATGAATGGAGATTTTAATACGCATTCCTCTTTGTATGCTGGGAATGGTCCGTCTTTCTTTGCAAGAAGTGCGGATTGTTTGAGCGCAGAGTTTATCATTGTGCGTCCGATTTGGTGTATGAGTTTGACGGATGACTCGCTGCCGTATGTGATGCCAAGTTTGATAAACATATCTGCAAGACCCATTATGCCAAGCCCGATTTGTCTTAAACGCTCTGCCATTTCGCGTTGCTGTTTAAGTGGGTGGAGCTTTGCGTTTTCGTCAAGTATTCCGTTTAGATAGATGACGCCAGCCTTGACCATTTCTTCGAACGCTTCAAAATCAAAACGTGCGTAGTCTGTGAATGGGTCGCGTACAAATTCGCTCAAGTTGATTGACGAAAGATTACATGAACCAAAAGCAGGTAGCGGCTCTTCAGCGCATGGGTTTACGCCTGCGTATGCAAAGTCTGGGTCTTCGCTCATGATGTGCCAGCTGTTGATTCTGTCCCAATACAAAATTCCAGGCTCTGCCATGTTCCAGTTGTTTTTTGAAAGCTTGTGCCAAAGTTCGCGCGCATCGACCACACGCTCAATTACCTCGCCTGTCGACTCGACTTCAAAATGCAAAGTAAAATCAGTGCCTTCTTTAACAGCATTTATGAATGAGTCGTTAACATTAACCGAAATGTTTGCGCTTGTAACCTTTTCAAGATTGTTCTTAACATCGATAAAATCTTCAATGTCAGGATGCGTAACGTCCATATTAAGCATCAAAGCGCCACGACGACCACGCATGCCAATAAGCCCAGTTGTAAGACTGAACAAATCCATAAAGCTAACAGCACCCGTTGTGGTGTTTGCAGCGTTTTGCACACGTGCGCCCTTTGGACGAAGCTTCGAAATCGTCAAACCGCAACCGCCGCCATAGCTGTAAGTGCGTGCGAGATATTTTGCAGTGTCAAAAATCGACTCGATATTATCCTCAACCTGTGGCATAACATAGCAGTTTGAAAGCGTAATCTTCTTGCCAAATTTGTCAAGCCCACGACCAGCCAAAATTCTGCCAGCCGGCATAAACTTCTTGTCCTTGATCGCCTTGCCAATAAAATCATCGCCGCCGCTAACACGCTTGATGAAGTTTTCAAAACTCTCATTGTCATATCTGTATTTGTTGTTGTAAATATCCTTTTGAAGATCGCTCATTTGCCAGCCTTCTTCACGAAGTCTAGTCCTCTCCTCACGATACAAAATGTATTTCTTTGCAGCCTCTGGACTGTGCTTCATCAATTCAAGCTCAACAAAATCCTGAAGCTCCTC
>CAMYPV010000034.1 GCA_947293975.1 uncultured Ezakiella sp.
AATTTACCTCCGTTAATTTAAATTGTGAACTGTAACTGCTTATATTTTAACACAGCAGAATTTAAAATGCAAGTGCTTTTCGTATATATGCAATAATAAATCCAGGTATTAAATTACCTGGATTAAATATAATCTTCGTTGTATTTATTTGTTCAATTAATTTTATCGCAACCGCTTATCTCACTAAAGAAATCATTTCTATTTTACAAATTAACACGTGGAATTATATGCATACGAATAAGATCGTTTAATTTTATTATCAATAAGTTTTTGTAACCGATGTATTATACATCACCATTAAGTCTAACGGCAGTTTCGATCGAATTTATTTTATCTTTTTTTAATTGCTCTATCAATTCTTCTTTGCTATCGAATTTTTTATTTGCTCTCAAAAAATCTCTAAAAATAAGTTTGACAGGCCTTCTATATATGTCCTGATCAAAATTGAAAATATATGTTTCGCAGCTATAATCTTTGTTAAAAGTTTTTGCAACTCCAGACATTGTCATCGAATCATATATTTTTCCGTCAATTTCCATCTGTGTATAATACACGCCATATTTTGGTTTTATTATATTTTCAGGCCAGGAAATATTTGCCGTTTTAAATCCAAGTGTCTGTCCCCTTTTATAACCATCTTCAATTGTTGAGCATACATAAAAATCATATCCTAGTAGCTTTGATGCTTTATATACATCGCCAATTTTGATTAATTCTCTTATTGTAGAGCTAGAAACTTTTGAATTATCGTCCGTTATATCTTTTACGATATCGACCTTAATATTATTATTTGCTCCATAAATTTTTAAATCTTCTGCATTTCCTGATCTATTTTTCCCAAAACAAAAATCTTCACCCACAACAATTCCAACTGCATCTTCAAAAAATTGATCCATAAACTCTATTGGCGTCATTGATTTGATCTCATCAAAATCAAGCTCGACTATTTCATTAATCTTCATACTCTTAATCATTCTAATTTTATCATCATGATCTAGTATGAGATTTCCAATTGCTCGAGTATGAGTTTTAAAAGTTATCAATCTTGATTTTGCGCCCAAGTCATTAGCCATATTAACAGCATGCGATATTATTTTTTTGTGACCTATATGTAGGCCGTCAAAATTTCCAATCGTTATTACGTATTTCATCTTTCTCCTAAAAAACAGATTGTCTTAATAAGCCCATCTTCAACCTTTCCCAATGCAAAACTTGTGCCATTATTTTTTAATAATAATGTTTCACAATCTGCAATATCAGTTTCTATTCTAATTCCATTGTATAGCTTTGATTTTTCATCGTCATTCAATTCAACATAATCAAAATTATTCTTGAAATCATCGATCAAAATTATATTATCAAAAAAATTATCTTCATTCAAATCGTCTATTTCAATTGCATCATTTACATTTATTGCGCCTGATGATTCTCTCCTTAGTGTTCTTAAACTTGCCAGAGAGTTATATTTTTCAAAATAATCTTCAATTAGCGTCCTAACATAGGTGCCTTTGGATACGGTTGTACGAAATTTAATTGCATCGTCTTCTTTATATACTTCAAAATCCTTTACAAATATTTTTCTTGACTCTTTATATACAAATTCTCCTTGCCTTGCATATTCGTATAATGGTTTGCCATTGTGTTTTAATGCACTATATTGAGGTGGAGTTTGCATAAATTCGCCTGTAAATAAATTTGATTCATCAATGATTTTTAAAATCGTTTCTTCATCAACTTTTTCAGATTTTAAAATATTACCTGTATGATCAAGCGTGTCTGTCTTGACACCTACATCGATTGTTCCTGAATAAACTTTGAATGCATCCATTACATAATCAGACAGCCTTGTGTATTTGCCAAGCATAATAACCAAAAGACCTGTTGCAAATGGATCAAGAGTTCCTGCATGACCAATCTTGGTCTTTATATTTAATTCGCGTAATATTTTTTTGATTTTTCTGATTACATCATAACTTGTGATGTCTTCTTTTTTATCAACTAAAATAAATCCGTTAATCTCTGTTGTTTTTGACATATTCAATAATTTTTTCTCTTAATTCTTTGTCACTGCCCTCAAAAGTTGCACCAGCTGCTTTAACATGGCCACCGCCACCCAATAATTGAGCAAGCTTTCCTACATTAAATTTACTCTTACTTCTCATAGAAAGTTTAAAAACATTTTCTTCGTATTGTTTAATAATGGCTGCAACTTCAACGCCTTCTGTATCCCTTAAAAATTCAACAATCTCATCTAAATCATGAATACTAGCATCTGCAAGTTCTAGATCTTTAAGACTTATATCAGTAAGTGCAAGATATCCGTCCAACAAAAACTCTGATTTATCAAGACCAATTTTGAGAATTTCAAGTTTTCGTCTTGGCCTATTCATAAACAAATTAAAATTTGCAAGTGATTTATCAGCGCCGTACTCTAACAAATGTCCGACAATCTCAAATGTTCTTGGTGTAACATTATCATACAAAAATCTTCCTGTATCAGTAGAAATTCCGCTAAAAAGTGAAGTGGCAATATTTCTCGTAATATTTACTCCATAAGAATTTAATAATTCAAACAATATTTCACATGTGCTGCTAATTTTTGGATAGATTATATTTAAATCGCCATAACCAATATTTGTATCATGATGATCAATAACAACCTTGAATTTAGCATTATTAAATCTATTTACATTTGGCCCAAGTCTATTTAAATCTCCTGAATCTAACGATACATATAAGTCAGCATCAAAATCAACATCTTCTGGGTCAACAACTTCTTCAATATACGGTAAGAAGTTATAAGCATTTGGAATTACATCGCTCTTTAACATATAAACTTCTTTATTCATATCTTTTAAAACGCCAAATAGGGCGGTTACTGACCCAATATTGTCGCAATCCACCCCTATATGACTAGATATAAAAATTGTCTTAGCCTTATCAACAGCTTCAAAAAATTTTATAGCTTCATCTTTAATTTTCATCATTGCCTAAATTCAAATCCTTTAAAATTTCATTTATTCTATTCGAATACTCAATAGACTCATCAAGTTTAACCCTAATTTCAGGCACCTGTCTAATTCTAATATTTTTTGCAATATGAGATCTAAAATACCCCGATGCATCTTGAAGTGTTGTTATGATTTGATTTTTTTCGTGTTCATCTCCCAAAACGGAAAATTTTAAATCACAATAGCTTAAATCATTTGTAATTGATACATCTGTAAGCGTTGTAAGAGATGAAATTTTCGGATCTCTCATCTCTCTTAACGCAACGGATATAACTTTTTTAATCTCTGAATTTAAACGCTCTTGCCTTCTTTTATCCATTATCTACCTCAACCATTTCATAAGCTTCAAAGGCATCGCCAACTTTAACATCATTAAATCTATCAATGCTCATACCAGCTTCGTATCCAGATTGAACTTCTTTAACGTCATCTTTGAAACGTCTTAGCGAAGAAATTTCGCCATCAAATATCACTACATCGTCTCTCAAAATTCTAACCTTTGCATTTCTGGTTATCTTTCCGCTTAAAACATATATACCTGCAACAATTGTATTGTTTGGAAGTTTAAATGTGTCTCTAACTTCAGCTCTACCAATAACTTGCTCTTTAATAACAGGCTTTAACATACCCTTAACAGCATTCTCAACATCTTCAATTGCTTCGTAAATAACCTTATATGTTCTAATGTCAACATCTTTTTCTTCTGCCATATCAATTGCAGGTAAACTTGGTCTAACGTTAAAACCTATAATAACAGCATTCGAAGCCTCTGCAAGCATAACGTCGCTCTCACTTACCCCACCAACACCAGTGTGGATAATATTAATTTTTACTTCATCATTTGATGCTTTTAATAAAGAATTACTCAAAGCTTCAATTGAACCTCTAACATCACCTTTGATAATGATATTAAGATCCTTTAACTCGCCAGCTTTAATTTGATCATATAGATAATCTAAGCTGACTTTAGTCTTGTCTTTAAGTTCTTGTGCTCTAAGCATTTCACGTTTACGGTCAGCAATATTTCTTGCAGTTTTTTCATCTTCACAAGCGTATAGCAAATCACCAGCTTCTGGAACATCTGAAAGTCCTAAAATCAATACAGGCTTTGAAGGTCCGGCTTTTTTAACAGGCTTATTCTTATCGTCAAACATCGCTCTAACTCTACCAGAAGCAATACCCGAAACAATTTCATCTCCAACTTTCAAAGTACCTTTTTGAATCAAAACAGTTGCAACTGGTCCACGACCTTTGTCAAGTTGTGCTTCTACAATTGTACCAACAGCAAGTCTATTTGGATTTGCTTTTAATTCTTCAACTTCACTAACTAGTAAAATCATATCAAGAAGTTCATCGATACCTTGCTCATTCTTTGCACTTACTGGAACGCATATCGTATTTCCGCCCCAATCTTCTGGAGTTAAACCTTCTTCAAGAAGCTCTTGCTTGATTCTATCTGGGTTTGCAGTAGGTTTATCCATCTTGTTAATTGCAACAATAATTGGAACACCAGCAGCTTTAGAGTGGTTAATAGCCTCAATTGTTTGCGGCATAACACCATCATCCGCAGCTACAACAATTATTGAAATATCTGTAACTTGTGCTCCCCTTGCTCTCATAGATGTAAAAGCTTCGTGTCCTGGTGTATCTAAGAATGTAATTTTTTTGCCATCAACATTTACACTATATGCACCAATATGCTGTGTAATTCCACCAGCTTCACCTTTTTGAACTCTTGCATTTCTAATAGCATCCAACAAGCTTGTCTTACCATGGTCAACGTGTCCCATAACAGTAACAACTGGTGGACGAGTAACCATGTCCTCTTCTTTATCTTCGTAGTCAATATCGAATTCATCAAGAATAATTTCTTCATTTGACATCTCTTCTTCAACTTCAATATCAAATGATTCTGCAATCAATTGAGCTGTATCAAAATCAATTGATTCATTTTGCGTAACCATCATACCAAGTTGAATAAGTTTACCAATAACAAGATTTAATGAGACATCAATCATTTCTGCAAAATCACCAACTGTAACAGTGTCTGGAATTTGTACAACAACATCTCTCTTGACTTCTTTTGGTGTATCTTCTTTTTTCTTTTTCTTTTTACGTTCTTTTTGTCTCGTCTTTTCGAAGAAATCAATATTTTCGTCTTCAAACCTTTTATCTTTGTATCTATTATCGGTTTTCTTTTTATTATTAATATTGATCTTTGGCTTTTCAATAGGAAGTGTTTCTAAAACCTCCTCTTTTTTATGGCGTTTATTTTGCTTCTTTTGTGAATGATTATTTACATCATCATCTTTTTTATAAAAATCATTTTTCTTAAAATTATTATCCTTGTTAAAAGGTTTTTTGCCTTTAGAATCAAAATTTTTATTATCTCTGCGTCTATCGCCAGATTCTTCATTCTTTTTGAAATCTTTTTTATTATTGTTATTTCTATTATCTTTGCGATTATCTTTTTTATTTGTCTTTTTGTTTTCTTCACTCAATCTTTGTTCAACTTTTTTTCTTGCAAGTTGAACCTGTTCAACAACTTTATCAGCCAACTTTTTGTCAATACTCATCATGTGCGAACTTGCTTCGATATTGAGCGCCGCAAGCATATTAAGCATATCCTTACTCGAAATATTTAATTCCTTCGCTAATTCATATATTCTAACTTTACTCACGCTTTGCTCCTTCCTTTATATCGGTTAAAAGTTTTTCAAACTTTTCATCATTTATCTTAACCTTTAACGCATTTTGAAGCCTAAATTTCAAACTCTTGTCGTTAATACAACTGTCGCTAATTGAAATATAAGCACCTCTACCATTCATCTTACCTGTCTTGTCTATAACAACTTCATCATCATTTACTCTAACAAGCCTAATTAAATCTCGCTTGTTAAATTGCTTTTTACATATAACACAGGTTCTTAAAACTTCTCTATTCTTCGTCATAAAGCTCCGTTTCATCAATGTCAATATCTAAATCAGCATCTTCTACATCATCAAATTTATCCAACTCATCTTTATATAAATCATAGTCCGTTTTTTCATCTTCGTCATCATAATAATTATTTACATAATAGTTATGAATATCTGCATAATCTGAATCTTCATCCTCATAATTAACATCGGTATACTCCATTTTGTTATAGTCAGAATCATATTCGCTTTCATAATCATAATTATCGTAATCATCAGAAGAATGCTTTGGCTCTACATGTTCTAAATTTGACTTGTACTCTTCAAGCTCTTTATCACTCTTGATATCGATCTTCCAATTTGTTAATTTTGCAGCGAGTCTTGCATTTTGTCCTTCTTTGCCAATTGCAAGTGAAAGTTGATCTTCAGGTACAAATACAACCGAAGAATGCTCTTCTTCATTTACAAACACGGCTGTAACCTTTGAAGGTGCAAGAGAATTTTTTATAAATGTTGCCATATCATTATCCCAAATAATAATGTCGATTTTCTCTCCATTTAATTCATTTACAACATTCTTAACTCTTGTTCCTTGATATCCAACACAAGCTCCTAGTGGATCAACATCAGGATCTCTGCTAAAAATTGCAATCTTTGATCTGCTACCAGCTTCTCTTGCAACATGGAAAATTTCTACAGTACCTTCAGAAATTTCAGGCACTTCAAGCTCAAATAATTTTCTAACCAAATTTGGATGACTTCTGCTCAAAACAATTTGAGCACCCTTACCAGTTTTTTTAACTTCTGTAATTAGCATTTTTAATTTGTCACCAATTGTATAAGTTTCATTTGCACTTTGTTCGACAGATGGCAATACTCCTTCAAGTCTACCCAAATCAATATAGCAACTGCCTTTTCTAATTCTGTTAATTTGACCAGTAATTATTTCATTTTCTCTGTCAATATATTCGTTATAAATAACTTCTCTCTCAGCATCTTTTAATTTTTGAATTACAACTTGCTTTGCAGTTTGTGCAGCAATTCTACCAAAATCTTTTGGTGTGATTTCAATTTTAACCACATCGCCAACTTTTGGATTTGAAATATAGCCCTCTGCATTTTCAATGCTAATTTCCGTTGCAGGATCTACAACCTCTTCTACAACATTTTTCAAATTAAAAACTTGCACTGATCCATCAACTTCTGAAAATTTAATTTCAATTTCTACATTACTTGCAGTGTTATAATTTTTCTTATAGCTTGAAACAAGTGCAGCGCAGATTGATTCTATAATTACATCTTTAGAGATACCGCGCTCCTCTTCAATTTCATCAAGCGCTTCAATAAATTCTCTGTTCATTTCATCCCCCTTACTTAACCATAAATAAAAGAGTGGTTTCGGCCACTCTTTCTCATCTAAATATATTTTAACACAATCCGTTCAAAAACACAATAGCAATGATGATTATAGCTCAACTCACAAAAAATTACAAAGTGGTTTATTTGATTAAACTATTATTGCGCAGGGTATATTTTTACCAAGGAGGTGCTTATGAACTATTTTGTTTTAATAGGCGTATTATTAATAGTCTTAGGGTTTGCCTTGAAGCTTGACGTAGTAGCTGTAGTTCTATTTTCAGGACTTGTTACTGGTCTAATCTCAGGCATGAGTATCTTAGAGGTTTTATCTTTAATAGGTAATGGATTTGTAAACAACAGATACATGTCATTGTTTTTACTTAGCCTTCCTCTAATTGCAATTATGGAAAGATATGGTCTTAAAGATAGAGCTGCTGAAGCAATTCAAAAAATTAAATCTGCAAGTGCAGGTGCAGTTGTTGGTCTATATATTTTAATTAGATGGATAGCTGCTGCTTTCTCATTAAGACTAGGTGGTCACATTCAATTTGTTAGACCACTAATTTTACCAATGGCAGAAGGTGCCGCAAGAAAAAAAGTTAATCTATCAGAGAAAAAACTAGAAGAACTCAAAGGACTTGCAGGTGCTGCTGAAAACTATGGTAATTTCTTTGGACAAAACATCTTCCCTGTAGCTTCAGGCGTATTGTTGATCCAAGGCACATTTGTTGGCGCAGGATATGATGTTACTGCAGCTCAAATTGCAAACAGTTCAATTTTGGCAGGTGTTGCAATGGTAATTCTTTCATTGATACAATGTTATTTATTTGAAAGAAAGTTAAGAAAGGAAGATCGCAATGTTTAAATTCTTTTACGAAAATTCAAAAATGATTGATGAATTTATCTACTTACTATGTGGTATCATCTGTGTATTGGTAGGTATTAGAGCACTAAAAAATAAAAAATGTGCAAAAGGAACATTCCTCTTCTGGACAATTCTTGGAATTTTGTTCGCTTGTGGTAAATTCATCATTGAAAAAGTTACAAACGGCGCTGCAATTGTAGGTGGGGTTTTGATGTTACTTGGAGTATTAACACTTACAAATCAGGTGCAAATGGGTGAGTTTCAAGCTCAATCTCATGAACAAAAGGAAAAATATGGAAAACGTGTGGGAAACAAAATATTTATTCCTGCACTTGCAATTGGTATTATAGCTATGATTATGGCTCAATTTAAGAGCTTTAAGGTAGTGATTGATACAGCTGAAAATGGAAATCCAATTTTCTTTGGATTTAGTGCTGCTCAAGTACTTGGTGTTTCATCAATTTTAGCAATTATAATAGCATTTATCATTACTAAAGCAAACTTTACTGAAACAAGAGAAGACACGGCTAAAATGCTTATGCAAGTTGGTAGCTCTTCACTTTTACCACAATTATTAGGTGCATTGGGTGCAGTTTTTGCTGCTGCTGGTGTAGGTGAAGTTATAGGTCAAGCTGCAACGGCAGTCGTTCCAGCAAATGCCAAAGTATTTGGTGTAATTGCATATTGTTTAGGTATGGTAATATTTACTATGATTATGGGTAATGCATTTGCTGCATTTACAGTTATTACAATTGGCGTTGGTATTCCTTTTGTAATTGCTAACGGAGGAAACCCTGCTGTCATAGGTGCATTAGGTATGACATGTGGTTACTGCGGAACGCTATTAACACCAATGGCTGCAAACTTCAACATTGTACCTGCAGCTATACTTGAAACAAAAGATAAATACACAATAATCAAAGCACAAGCTCCAGTTGCTCTGTCGCTGATTGTTGTTCACATCATTTTAATGTTAGCATTCGGATTTTAAGGAGGAAATAATTTGAAAATATTAGTAACAGGTTTTGATCCATTCGGAGGAGAAAAAATCAATCCAGCAATTGAATCTGTAAAAAAATTACCAGATACAATTCTAGGAGCAGAAATAATTAAGCTTGAAATTCCTACCGTTATTGGAAAATCTGTAGAAAAAATCAGAGAGAAAATCGAAGAAATAAATCCAGACGTTGTCCTATCAATCGGACAAGCTGGAGGAAGACCAGACATTACAGTTGAAAGAGTTGGCATAAACTGTGATGACTGTCGTATTAAAGACAATGAAGGCAACCAACCAATTGACGAAGAAGTTGTCAAAGGGGGTCCGGCTGCATATTTCTCTACCCTTCCTATAAAAGCAATGGTAGAAAATATTAAAGCACACAGTATTCCTGCAAGTGTTTCAAATACAGCTGGAACATTTATATGCAATCACGTTTTATACGGAGTATGTCATATACAAGCTACAAAATATCCAAAAATGAGAACAGGATTTATCCACATTCCATTTTTGCCAGAACAAGTAATAGATAAAAAATCTATGCCATCAATGTCGCTTGCCACAATAACAGATGCTTTAATTCATGCAATTGAAGCTATTATTAAAAATGACAAAGACATTGTTGTAACTGGTGGTAAAACACATTAAGTAATTGGGCGGTTCAATTTGAATCGCCCTTTATTTTTAAACGCTTGACATGACAAATATTATATGATAAAATGAATTTGTTCATTAAGAGAGGTGGAGGGAATAGGCCCATTGAAGCCCAGCAACCTAATTCGGTTAGGTGCTAAGTCCTACAGAGTTATCTGAAAGATGAACGACGGATGGCTCACGTTAGGAGCTTTTTTTATTTTTATTTTAAACTATGAAAGGAGAAATATGATTAGATTTCACACAAGCGAAAGCGTTACTGAAGGACATCCAGATAAGGTCTGCGATAAAATTTCTGACTCAGTTTTAGACGCAATATTAGAAAAAGATAAAGACGCACGTGTTGCATGCGAAACATTTGCATCAACAGGATATATTATTGTTAGTGGACAAATTACCACAAAATGTTATGTAGATATTCCCAGTATTGTCAGAAAAACTCTAGACTCAATCGGATATACTAGAGGAAAATTTGGTTTCGACGCGGAAAATTGTGGTATTTTAACTTCAATTGAAGAGCAAAGTTCAGATATCTCTATGGGTGTTTCTGATTCTCTTGAAAAGAAACAAAATTCAAGCGATAAATTTGACGAAATTGGAGCTGGCGACCAAGGAATGATGTATGGCTATGCATCAAATGAAACTGATGAGTACATGCCACTTGCAATTAGTCTTGCTCATAAATTGACAAAGAGATTATCCGAAGTAAGAAAAAAAGGAATTCTACCATTTGTACTTCCAGACGGAAAGGCACAAGTCACAGTTGAATACCATGATGACAAGCCAGTAAGAATTACAAATGTTGTTGTTTCTACTCAACATTTACCAACAATTGATATTGAGGATTTAAGAAAAGATGTTAAGCGCGAAGTTATCGATAAAATTATTCCTCAAGATATGGTTGATGACGAAACAATTTATTATATTAACCCAACAGGAAGATTCGTAATAGGCGGACCTAAATCAGACGTTGGTTTGACTGGACGCAAAATAATTGTAGATACCTACGGCGGATATGCAAAGCACGGTGGTGGAGCTTTCAGCGGAAAAGATCCAACAAAGGTTGATCGTTCAGCAGCTTATGCAGCTCGATATGTAGCAAAAAACATTGTTGCAGCAGGTCTTGCAGATAAATGTGAAATTGCCCTTTCTTATGCAATCGGCGTTGCTAGACCAACATCAATTGATATCGATTGCTTTGGCACAGAAAAAGAAGACATTAGTATAATAAGAGAAAAAGTCTTAAAAAACTTTGATTTAAGACCATCAGCAATTATTGAGAACTTTGATTTAAAACGACCAATTTATTCACAAATCTCAAGCTATGGACATTTCGGACGAAATGATCTTGATCTACCTTGGGAAAAATTAGATAAAGTTGAGAGTTTAAAATGCTAAAAGATCCTCTATTAAAAAGAGCAATAATAGTAGCTTGTGTACTAATGATATTATCTTTTATAATGTATTTATTGATCAAAAAAGAAATTGGCATATAAAACAAAAAGACCTCTTAATTCCTAATTGGAATGTAAGAGGTCTTTTTTTACACGTAATTTAGACATAAAAAGAGTCACCATTTAAAGTGACTCTTTTTATATTAATTATTCATAATCCATTCAATTAAAATCTTAAATGCTCTTGCAAGTTCATATCTTGTTACA
Source organism: uncultured Ezakiella sp. (assembly GCA_947293975.1). GTDB lineage: Bacteria > Bacillota > Clostridia > Tissierellales > Peptoniphilaceae > Ezakiella. The sequence continues at coordinate 11,467 of CAMYPV010000034.1, forward strand.
TTGGATATCGGATTATACATACTTTCACTTTCAGGCTGTACCAATCCATTTTCTGCCATAGCTTTTACAGCATCAATGCTCCAACTTGGAATAGAATTTATATCATTAACATTTAATGATTTTAGTTTTTCTAATGAAATACCATTCATTCTCAAGAATCTTTCAAGAATTAATGCAAACTCTTGTCTTTTTAATAAACCATTAGGATTGAAATTGCCTTTGTCATCTCCTAAAACATAACCATGTGTTGCTGCCCAGTATACAGAATCTGTGTACCATTCATTAATCTTAACATCGTTAAATTTAAATGATTCAGAGATTGATTTATCCTTAGCAATTCTCATCAGTGTTTTAACAACCATAGCTCTTGAAATCGGAGTATTCGGTTCAAACTTGCCATTGTCTGTTCCCTTCATAATTTGATATGAAGTAATAAAATCAACAACTTCTTTTTGATCAGCACTTATGTCATTAAATACCATTGGCTCTACTTTTGCTGGTAATGAAACACCATAATCTTTTTTAACTTCTTGAGTAGGTTTCACTTCTTTAGGTTCTTCAACTTTTTCTTCTTTCTTTTCTGTCTTCTTATCTACCTTTGGCTTGTAATTGTTGTTCAAATAATCCGGACTAGGTTCAAAGAAAGAACCACCATTGCTTGGCTTATCTACTTTTTCTTCGGTTTTATTGTATGCTACAGTTATTTCATTATCTCCTTCATGCAATGTTAAATGGATGTCAGCCACTGGATCATAACCCTTAGGAGATACAACCTTTAATACGTAGTTTCCTGGTTTGAGATTTAAGAATTTCAATCTCCTTTGAGTTATATCAATTCCCTCGCCAATGATTCTATATTCACCTATATGACCATCATTACCTTTTTCAATAATATTTAATGATGCCTCTTTTTCTTCTATTGCTTGTTTTCTAATAGCGTATTCGATACTATACCATGATTGATCAACAACAACCGTCATCTTTGTATTGCGTTTATTTTGATTTTTAATATTGTCATTTCCAATCCATTGTAATTCTAATGAATAATCTTCAGGTAAACCAATAACTTCAAAATCATAAACACCAATATCTAATAGAGTTGTGCTCTTTCCTTC
>CAMYPV010000035.1 GCA_947293975.1 uncultured Ezakiella sp.
TTTCTGTTTTGTCGTCTTTTAGGATTGCTGTTTTTGTTGCATCGTCCCAGCTTACATCAAAACCTAGTGCCATGCCTACAAAACGAATTGGTACCATTATTCTGCCATCTTTTGCAAATGGTGCAACGTCCATTGTGTTCATAGAATCGTTTACTCCAAAATTCATGCTGTCAAGTGTGAACTTTGATGTGATGACAACTGGCTCTGCCTTAACTTCCTTCTTAGGTTCAGCTTTCTTTTCTTCCTTCTTTGGCTCAGCCTTTGCTTCTACAACAGGCTTCTTCCAATAATTATCGCTTGGAGTAGGTTCGTAATAACCCCATCCACCATTGTAGTCAGGAAGATTTGGTTCGCTCGGAACTGCAGGTGTCTCTGGTTCGCTTGGAACTACAGGTTTTTCTGGTTGTTGTTCTTCTGCTGATTTGTATTCTACAACAAGTGGATAGATGCCTAAGCTATCTACTTTTACAATAACAATGTCTTTTTCACCATCTTTAGATTGCTCAAATTCAAGTTTTTGAAGTTTATCGCCTTTAATATAATATACGTCTTTAACTTCCTTGTTAGCAGCAATTCTTCTCTTAATAGTGAAGTTGCCCTTAGCAATTTTGGATCTTTCACATCTGTAGTGATTTACAAGTGCTATATCATAAATCATAACATCTTTTTCGGCTAAGAAGTCATAATCTATTTTATTTGGATGTCCAGTTACAACTTCTAGATCTCCATAGTTCATTCCCGATAATGTTGTATTGCCTTGAGCGCATGTTGCACTACCCTTATTTACAGTAGAATCTTTTTCCTTGTCATAAACTACAATTGTGCTAAATTCGCCACAGCTTCTATGGTCGAAAGTTGGTTTTTGACTTGCATCTCCGCCCCATTCGTATTTGTCCTTTATTACTATAGGAACAATTTCCGTTGTATATTTTTCATCTTCAATTACTGGAACATATTGAATATCTTCAATTAATCTTACCCTTACATAGCCATCTTTTGATATGCCTTCAACTACATCATATTCTGAATAGAATTTAATCTTAATACCATCAAGGTTTTGACCGTCTTTAACAACTTTAAATGAAGCATCGACTTTTCCATCATCCTTTGAAGGTGTTTGTTTCTTTGAAACAACTAATTTGCTGTATCTCTTTGGATCTAGGTTTTTGTTTACTTCTTGTTCTTTAAAGAATTTTGGAACTAGATTATTAGCATAAGGAATAATATATGCATTATTCATCTTATATTCATCGTTTACGAGTTGGATAATATAGCTATCCATCTTAATTAAATCAAGAGCTGGGAATTTTCCATCTACTAATTTATATTTTCCAACAAATTTTTGTTTTGTACAGTTAAATAGAGTGAATTCAAGATCTTTTCCATCAGAACCATCTTTAATTTCAACATCTATTGGAGCTGTCTTTACAGTTTCATCATTGAATACATTACATTCATCTTGTCTATGGTCATCTGGTCTTTCATCATAATCACCAGGGTTCTTTGATACTAGCCAGAATGCCTTGAGCTTTCCATTATCTCCCTCAGGAATTTCAGCTTTTTTAATCATAGGCCAGAATTTTCCATCACCAGGATAGATTTCAATTGTAATATGGACATCATCCATAGTATATTTTTCGGTGTCAAGAAGTTTAATAGTATAAGATTTGTGTATTACTGTTTCAAAATCAACATACTTACCATCAAATTCCTTTACTTGAACATTGTCTGGATTGCCATCTTCGGTGATTTGGAATCTCAAGCCTTTTTCTGCAAAATTATTTATCCTTCCATCCTTAAAGACATAAATTCTAATATTACTTGTTCCAGTATAAACATCAAGACTTTCTACTACTTTATTTGATTCATCATAAATATTTCCATCATCGTTTAAAGTGAAGCTAAAACCATCCATCTTATAAGTTGTTGTTCTCATAATCATGATAGTATAATTAACATTTTTCTTTAAACTTAAGTTTACATGACCATCCTTTGTAAAGTATGGAACCTCTTTTCCATCTCCGAAAACTCTGAACTCTGGACTTTCCTCTTTTAAAATATGTCTTGGACCAACAGCTTCTGTCATAACTGGAAGAGTTACATTAACAGCCTCTCCAGTTTGTTCAGCTCCCTTTAGATCTTTTTTATCAACAACAGTTAGCCTATCAAAAACTCCCAATTCTTCATTTGTTTGGTCATCAAATACAATTGGTTGTCCTTTTTCGTTTACTTTGAACCAGTAATAGTTCATAAACTTTTCTGGATTTCTAGTATTTGATAGGGTGTAGAATTCCTTATCTTTAGCAAGACCAAATTTAATTCTGTGTCCTACTAGAACTTTGATACCTGAAATCTTGCCATTTTCAACTCCATATTTATCTGTAGGATAAGCATTTTCCTTATCCAAAGCTTCAAATAGCATATCGTCACTTACTTGGCTTCCATTCTTCATAACTACAGAAATATCGTTTAGAACAATTTCATCGCCATATTTGTAAGTCTTTTGTTCTGGAGTATCCTCTGTTTTTTCTTTATAAACTAATGCTAAGTCATATATAGATAAACTATTAACATCTACATATACCAAATTGCCTTTTTGTTCAAATTCAACTTCTTTTAGCTTGCCATCCTTAGATACCAAATATGCTTTATCAACTATTTTACCATCTTTTATTTTTCTCTCAATAGTAAATTTACCACTAGCAATTTTACTTACTTCGCATCTATGTGGATTAATTAATCTAATGATAAAGATATCAGCATCCTTGTCCTTCAATTCTTCTATTCTAGATTTATCTCTTCTATCTGTGTGAAGCATATAATCCTTGAAGTTAATTCCGAGTACCTTTGTGTTGCCTTTTGAGCAAATAACTTCTGTTTTATCTTTATTCTCATCACCTTTTTTTACAAGATTCAAAACTGAAACAGCATTACACGACGAGTGATCAAACCATAGTTTTCCAAAATTCCATTCTGATTTATCCTTTACAGTCAATGGCAATGTATTAAGTGAATATTCATCGCTATCAATTATAACTGAATATTGAATATCTTCTAACAATTTTGCTCGAATAATACCATCTACTACTGGTTCTGTAACAGTTTCAAATTCACTAATAAATTTAATGTTAAATCCGCTTACATTCTTTCCATTGTATTTTACAGGTATAACTACATTAGTTCTGTTTAATTCTGCCTTACCATTTTGTTTTTCTTGTAGAAGAATATTTTGAACATAATTACCGACCTTATGGTTAAATGGTAACTTACCGTCCCCATTTGATTGGATGTATTCTTCAAACATATTATATTTAGCATCCTTTGTAAATAAAATATATCTATCATATTTATAGATTTCAAGAGCTGGTAGCATTTTATTTACTGATTTAAATTCCTTTTCATACTCTTGTCTTGATGCGTTAAATAAAACGAAATTAACTTCTGAATCAGGTTGTTTAGTCTTGTAACCGTCAGTAACAAACAAAGGAACTTCCTTTAGAGTAACCTTATCATCAGAAAATCTACATATATCTGATGGACATTTACCAGGTACTACTGGATTGTCTTTTTTACTTTTCAGAACAACAATAAATTTGTGATCCGTACCTTTGTAATAATCAATTTCAATTTCTTTATCGCTGTTTTTTAATAATCTTTCTTCTTTCTTATTTCCATTTGAATCAATGTAATAGACAAATAAGCTTTGTAGTTCATAATCTTCATTATCCATAATTGATAAGAGATATCTTTTATCTTCTTTAAATGAAAACTTTGCAACACCATCTTTAGTATCAACGTTTTGAGAAGCTTCATTAGATGATCTTAATCTAGTCCTTATCTCTTTTTCAATCTTATTGCCTTTTTCACTTCCGACTAAAAATTGAAAATCAAATTCATGTGTCTTTGCTTGTGATGAACCTTTTTTATTTAATTCAATAAACTCTAATAGGCTTCCATCCGCTTTTATAGTGTCTAATGTACCTCTCTCTTTATCAAAACCATCTTGAACATCAAATGTAAATTCTAACGGTTCCATTTCATATTCATCATTATCGACTAACTTGATAATATATTTTTCACCTTGACGTAAATTTCTAATTATCAATGTTCCCGAATTATCTGTCATAAGAGGGCTTACAACACCATTATTTTCTATAGTGAAATCTAATTCTTCCTCTACATCTTCTCCATCACATTTAACGTTAATAATTTTAGAACCTTTTCTTTTTGGCTTCTGACTTTTTGTTTTATTTACAATAATTTTAGTAATCGGTCTATTATCTTCTCCAAATAAAAAATATTTCCTAAATCCATTGTCATATTTTAAATGGCATTTTAAATTATTCATGCTATATTTTTCGTTTTCCACTAGTTTTAAAGTGTACTCTATATTCTCTTTTAAACTTAAAGTAAGAGAAGAATAATTAACAGTGTATTCTTTAGTTTCTTTGTCTGATATTAAATTGAATTTAATTCCATCTGTATCTGTGCTTCCCTCGTTATCCCAAACATAAACATCAATATCATGACTATCAGTTGGTGCTGGGCTAGGTGTTGGAACTGATGGCTCAGATGGTGTATCAGTATTACTACCCTTTTTATTTACGACAATTTTATCCATTGGAATTTCATTGGCATCCAGTGGAGCATCATCATCTAAAAACCCACTAATTTCTATATCATTGCATTCATATTTATCGTTCTCTTTTAGTTTTAGAATGTAATGTGCATCCACTAATATACGCATTGCTGGAAGTTTACCATTGACAGTAGTATATTCTTTACCTTTCAAATTTGGCGTAAAACTTTCTCTTAATTCAAATGTAAGCTCACCTTCAATTTTCTTGCCAAAATTATCCTTTACGGATAAAGGTTTTGTATCAATCCATTTATCTAAGGTTAATTTCGTCGCATCAAAGTTATTACTATTAAATCTAGCTTCTGCCTTTCCATCTTGGTTTTTTGAAACAGTAAATAATCCACTATTATTAGTAATTACATATTTTGTCTCTCTCAGCTCAATTCTATAAATACCTCCAACTTCAAGGTCTAAAGTTATCGTTCCTGGACTTGCAACATTTGCATTTTCAATAACCGTTTCCTCTTGGGTTTTAGCATTTATGAAAACAACTTTCATTTTTTCTTGAACAGCCTCATAATTGTAACTGTCCGTAAAGGTAAAAGTTACCTTCACTTTTTCTGCTTCGTTTGCATTAATGACATTCAATGGCAGCATTGTTATTGCCATGAGTATCGCTAATACAATTGATATTGTTTTTCTCATATTTACCTCCTAAATAAATTTGTTGGTTTTTCCCCAACATAAAAATTTTAACACAGTAATATCTGTAAAATCCAATTAAATTTTCTTATAACGTTTGGTTTGTTATAGATATTTTTTATAACGTCAAACGACATGTGTTTCCAACGGCGTTGCGGTGTAAGGCGTTTTGTAATGTATAAAAATAAATGTCGACACGGTGGTCGACCCTACAAAGTGGATAAATACGTTTGTTAGCAAACCCGCCGTAGCGTACACCACCGTGTGTACAAACGGGTTTGCGGTTTAAAAGGTGTTGAGATATATATGGATAAATGTCGCTCGCGGTCGGTCGACGCTACAATGTTGTAAATGTTTTTGTAATGTATAACCGTAAATGTCGACACGGTGGTCGACCCTACAACATTTTAATCGGGTTTTCTTTCCACAAAAAAACGCCCGTGGGGGCGTTTTTGTTTTAATAGTCCATTTGTCCGTAGTTGAAGTAGAGTTCTTGGAACAATGGGTCTGGGGTTGGGAGTTCTTTTGTTGTTTCTTCTGGCATATCGAATGTCATTTTGAGTGCGCTTCTGAAGTCTTCGTCTGTCCATCTTTCGTCTGTCAGGAATTCGTAGTAGTTCATGATTGATCCCGAGCCTGTGTAATATTTGCCGTTTACTCTGTAGAGTACATATATTACTGAGAATGTTCCGCTGCCGACTTCGAGGAATTGTCCTGGTTTTACGTCGACTGCGTTTGTTCCGATTTGTTGTATGTCGATGATGTTTGCGGTGTTTCTTTCGCTTGGTGACAAGGAGTATTCGTCTTCGCCTTCTGGTGGAATGTAGAATGCGGTGAATACTTTTTCCATTTCGCCTGCGATTGTGTCGAGGCGTTCGTTGTCAGCGTCTGATATTGTTTCTGTTTCGAGTTCTTGTATGCTTACTCGTTCCAAAAATTCGAGCATGTCTTTGTAATCGTTTAGGCGTGCTTTTTGTGTGTCGTCAAGCAAATTGAAGCGGTCGCTGTTTTGCATTGTGTAGTCGCACAGCCAGATTAGTCGGCGATAGATGTCGACATTTGGTTCGACATAGTGTTGAGTTTTGACTGGTTCAACTCCGCCCATCTCTGCGCCAAATTGCTTTGTGTAGAGCGCTGTGTCGTGCTTTAGCTGAGCCCACGATGCGAGCGATGAGTTGAGGTCTTTTAGTTTCCATTTGCCATTTCTCATAAAGAATGGATATTTTTCGTCGTAGTCTTGATTGAAGCCTTCAAGTACCCATAGCCAGCTTCTGTAGATGTTTGAGCGTTTTTCATCGTCTGTTCGCGCGCTGACTTTTTCTTTGACTTCTGCAAATTTTTCTTTGAATTCATTCCATTTGTTGTTTGCAGGATTTTCGAGAGTCATTTGCTCTGCGAGTTTGTTGCCCATGACTGCCATTACGTCGGTGCCGGCAGCGACTGGACGATATTCGTTTATAAGTTGTTGCATCCATCTGTTGTCGACAACTGCGCGTTGTGGTAGTATTGACATTTGTACGCCTTTTTCTGGGAAAATTTCTGGCTTTTCAAAATTTGCCACTTCGTCACAAACTTTTTGAACTGTGTCGTCGCTTGCGATGTTTTCCATTTTTAAATCAGCATCTTTTGTTATCTTTAAAACGATTTCGTTCATCTTTAGAGGTGTGATTTCTTCGGTGTTTTCAACCAAGAAACTGATTGGGCTAAATATTTCTTTCCACAAATTTCTTGCGTTTTCGTCAACACCAAGCGTTCTTGCCATGATGATTGCAGACTTTACTTTGTCGCGATCGACTTCGTTCTCGTCGTCTACAAGTGTGAGTGCGTTTTGCGAGTAGAGCATGCTTGCTAGGAAATACGATTTTAGTTCTGCGTTTTTGGTGTAATTGCCACGCACTGTGAATTGCGAATACGATACGTTTTCGCCAGTGATTGCAGAATTTGCTGTAGTCTTTGCTTCGATATTTTTTAATTCTTCTTGTGCCATTTGATCAATCTCGCTTGGAGCATTGATGCCGTCAGCTTCGTTTAACAAATATAGCGCGGTTAGGTATAGCGCAGCGTTTTTCTTTGTGTAATCCTTGTATTCTGGAAAATCGTTGTAGTCTTTTAACGATGCTTCGTACATTGCCTTTGACATCGCTTTGAGTTTGCCGAGCAATTGATTTTGCTCAAGCTTTTCCATCATGCCAATATAGATGATGTGATATAGATGAAGCACTGAGTCGGTTGTGATAAACGAGTTGTTATAGCAGTATTGATTGTCTTCGTAAATCGAAAACGGCTGCTCCATCTTGTTGTAATATACGACAAAGCCATAATCTTTGTACTCTTTTGCGCGCTCTGCTATATAGCTATCTGTGCTGTCGTACTCAAATCTCTCGACGTTTTGAAGCTTGTCACCAATTTCGTAGTCGGAAATTTTCGAAGCGAGGTTTATCGCTTCATAATCTGGTTGAATTGGTTTTTCAACTTTTAGGCTGTCCAAGAGTTTGCCCAACTTCGAATCGCTCTCGATTGGCTCTTCGGTTGAATTGTGGTCAATATTTTTATCTGAAATATTGCCGTCGTGTCTTTTGCAAGCGACGAAAATCATCATCACTGCCAAAATTAATGCAATTAATCTTTTCATTTTAAAATTACCTCCTTATTTTTAAAATCAACTTGCCTTTTGATATTGTCTTCTATTATATAAACGCCGTTTTCTAATAATAGTTTGTCGGCGGGTTTTTCGAGTGCAAGCGTCGAGATGCGCTCGATTTTTAAATTGTATTGCTTGTAGATATTTAAGCTGTATTTATTTTTGTAACGCTCGATTGTAACGACTTCGTCAAAGCCGTCGCCGTCAAAATCGTACAGCGTAAAGTCGATCATCGGCGTTATAAATCGGGAGCAGCGAAACTTTGCCGCGAGCCTGCCGTCGATTATATTGTACGCAAACATGCGCCTTGCCATGACTTTGTGGTGCGGGGCCTTGTTGTACACGCCAAACACTATGTCCGCACGGTTTTCGTCGTTAAGTCTGCCATATACAAATTTGTAGATGTTTAATTGATATTTGTCTTTAAAAAAGAATGTGTTGTCATAATCGGCGCTTTTTAGATTGATTTTGTTTGAATATTTTGATAGACGCGGATAAAAAATCGTAAGTAAAACATCCCTCCCGTCCTCGTCAACGACTGAGTACTCCTCTTTGCGTTCGGACAGAAGAGTGGCACAAAATGCTATGATTAATATCAACAAAACAAAACGCCTTTTCACACTACCTCCTTGTAGTTATATTAACACAATAAACTGTTTTAATCAACATATCTTCGTCTTGTATAAATTTTATCTATAACATAATAACTCCTATTAAAATTTCTTATAATGACAAGAAATTCGTGTTTTTGTATTGCAATCGCACTAAAAAGAGTTTAGAATTATATATGTAATCGATAACAATTAAAGGTTGCTACGCTTTTTAACCCGATTCAAATGTGAATCCACGAATCTAACATAATATAGCATAAATTATTAAATCCACCACATCCACGGTTTAATATTTTATATACCACCCTTATATTAAATTGCGTAGCAGTATCCAATAAAGTTAACAAAAATCGTGTTAGCAGTAAGAGCTAATATAATTTCATTGTTAAATCTCCACAAAAAATACACGTTCACGAAAGTGAGCGTGTATTTTTATTGTTCGAAACGCTTAGAATTGCGAGCGTTGTGAAGAACATATATACAATTCTTAAATAAAACCACGTGTAATCAGCAACGCTCATCAGCATAAAGCCGGCGATTGATGCGATGCACGCAATTTGTACGAGCCTTTGCATTTTGTCGTCCGCTCTATTTGCGAGTGCCTGCAATACGGTTTTTACAATGTATAATATAAGCGCTATGAGCGTCATGAGGCCCATTTCGATTGCGATTTGCAGATACAGATTGTGGCTGTGTGCAACTTTTGTAAGCTCTTTGACTTTGTAATTTTCAAATGCGCTTTGAAACACTTCGTTGCCAACGCCAACGCCACCAAGCAGCTGATAATCGTCTTTCATTATCTCTGCACAGTTGTAGATGTGCTTTCTGTAATTTAGGCTGGTGTCGTGCTTGTTAAACATCGAGACCACGCGTGTTTGGATGTTTTGCGGCATAAAGAAAAACGAAATTAGCCCAAGCATTATGAGTATCGGCAAAAGTCTCGGCTTGTAGAACAGTACAAATACAATTACACAAAGCGCAAACGATGCCCATGCTGAGCGAGAGCCTGTCGACAAGAGTACATAAAGCGAAATGAGAACTGTAAAAGCCGAGATGGCTTTGATGAATTTTTTCTCGCTATATAGAAAATTTGCAATTATAAGCGGCAAGGTCAGTATAAAGTATTCGCCAAGTACGTTTGGATTGCCCATTGTGCTGTAAACTCTGCCCGTCAGCTCTTGACTAATCGAAATGTCCGTCTGCGACAGATTAATCGACACGCCAATGATATGCTTTTGAAGCACACCGAACACGCTTACCATCAGCGTTCCAAATGTGATTCCATTTATGATGATGGCGAGTTCCTCTTTGTTTACATTGTTTATGAAAATCGCAAACAACATGAACACCGCCATGTAATTTAAGAGATATTTTGCGCTCAATCTGGCGTGGATTGAAAGTACGCTCGCCAAAATTACACCAAGCACAAAGACGACAAAGAGGTCTTCAAATGCAATGCGCTTTTTGTCTCTATTGTAGATGTTTAAAATCCACATGCCAAATGCGATTAGATATATGAATTTGTTCGACCAAAATCGATCAGGCACACCGCTTACAAAGACGATTGCAAATGCGATTAGGCTTGCAATGTGCGACGCGAGAAATTTTAGCGCCGAGAATATCAGGCTTTTTGCTGCGAGCCATTCCAAAAATCTGTATAATAGATTTTCGATTGGCGAATAGACGCGATTAATGACATGCCTAGTAAACGAATTCTGCCAAGCGTTGTAGCCGATATTTGCGCGTAAACTTGCAAGAATTTTTTGCATCTTACTCTCCACTGTATTTTATTCCGGAAATTCTGATCTCTTCAAGTTGCACAACGCCCGCACTAAAGGTGTTTGATTGCCCAACAAGATAGTTGGTTTGTCCAATCAATATGCCTTTTTCGGTGCGTTTGCCCACAGCGTCGACAGTTATAATCGCTCTTTTGTAGCGTGATTTGTCGAAGCCAAGAATTTTTCCGTCAAATGTAAAGTCAGCGTCGTCAACTTCTTCGAGCTTTACGTCAGTGATTTTGCCGAGCGTTTTAAATTGCAAAATGTCCTTTAGAGGCGCGTCTTTTTTGATTGCCTCGGCGATTTCGGTCTCGATATATGGCACGACAATCGTGATTGTTGCGGACTCTTCGCCCTCAAAAACATTCTTGCGGCCGTCTGCCAAATTTATTTTGTTTGCAAATAACAATAGCGACGCAATGCAGATTATGATGATGACTGCGTCAAAAATTCTGAATTTACTTTTCATTTTTCACCTCGATTGCCTTTAACTTTGCATAGACTTGAAGATTGCCAACAGTGAATGTGAGTTCTTCTCCAAGTAGGTATCTAAAGCCGTTTATATAAATTCCGTCGTCGTTTAAATGTCCGTTTGCACGCACGCCAAGACGCAACGATTTAAAGTTTTCGCTTGCCTCTCTACCGTCGTCAACTCCCTTGTACTCTGAGCTGGGGTTGTCGATTGCGCTCTTAACTTCGACAGTTTCGACTTCGCCAACGGTGTTGTTGCGTCTTTTGTCGATGACGATGTCGTGCGATTTTACATATTCGGTGCTGACTCTCTCGATTTCGTCAGCTTCGATTGTGAGTAATAAGTCAGTGCCTGTGCTTGAGATTTTGTCGGAGGTTTTTTGCTTGAACACGACAAACACAAATGCCACCGCCAAAACTACAAATAGAATATCAAGTATTCTGATTTTTTTATTTTCCATAGATTGCTCCTTCGTAAATTTTTTCTATAATTTCAATAATCTTCTTCTGATCAAGCGTGATTGTTGCGATGTTTTTTGCGTTTTCTGCAATTTTTTTACGATACGCATCGTCCTTCATCAGCATTTTCATCTTTGTGTTAAACTCGTTCGTGTCGCCAAATTTAAACGTGAGCGCCGATGAGTTTTCTTCGTTAAAATAATCGGTTGCGCCTGCGTTTTCTTCGATCAAAAGTGCAGCGCCAAGGCTTGCTGCCTCCACGATTGAAAGCCCAAAGGCCTCCTCTTTGGAGTGATTTACAAAAATATCCGCAGCCGCCAAGTAGTCGTAAGGCTTTTGATAGCCGAGCATAATCACTCTGTCATCAAGATTGTATTCGGCAATTTTGTCACGAACTTCAGCTTCGAGTTCGCCGTAGCCAATGATGAGCGCCTTGTAATTTTTTGCGTCGTCCGATTCAAAGAGTTCGTTTAACGCATCGACAAAAAACAGCGGTCCCTTTTCGGGCGAAAGTCTACCGACCGACACAATCCACCTTTCGCCGTCCGGCTTCGGGTTTTTGTTTGCGACCACAATCGGAAGTGGTGGTGGTAATGTGATGATCTTTGAATCACGTACGCCTTCGCTCAAAAGATTTTGGCGCACACGTGAGCTAACCGCAAAAATGTATTTGTTCTTCGTAAAGAAAATGCGATTCAAAAGTTTCTGCGCGACATTTATATGCGAGAGCATGTGCCGCGTGTTGATCACAGGCACGCGCATGCCGATGAGCTTTGCCAAAAATGCCACACCGTTCTCGCGCATGAAATGCGTATGCACAAGGTCGATTTTGTTTTCAATTACATAGCGCTTTAAAAATTTCGCCGCACGAAAATCAAGTGGCGAACGTATATCACAATGCGTACACTTTACGCCAAGCGCCTCAAAATCGCCCACGCCACCGCCGTCAACGTTGTAGATCAGCTCGTGCGTAGAATTATTTGAAACGGCAAGATTTTTGATATAGCTTTCGCTACCACCCCTGCCGACATAGTTTAAAATGTGTAAAATCTTCATATTATCATCTTTCATAAAATATTTTATATTAAAATTATAACAATAGCCAAGATAAAAGTCAATTTAATCGAGGAAACAGCGTGTGAAGGAGCAACTTGATTTATTGCAACAAAAAAGGAGCATAAGCTCCTATCTTTTTGATATTATCGAGTCGACCA
>CAMYPV010000036.1 GCA_947293975.1 uncultured Ezakiella sp.
GAGCAATTGATAAGCTTGAAGTCAAAAAAGAACAATTTATTATTGAATTTAAATTTTAATAAAAACATTTTAGATACAAATGAATTATTTTATCAACCGGTAAAGTTTTTAGAAAAGAATTATTCAAGCAATGATGGATATTTAGGAACTGTTGTTAGCAGAATAAATACAGAGAATGATTATGTAAAAGCTATTGAAACTGCTCTTGGTTCAAGATTACAATTTGTTTTTTCAAAGACAGTTTTTGATGCAAAAAATATGATTGCAGAATTGAACAAGAAAAAGGCAGGTAGAGCTACATTTTTACCTTTAGATACTACGAATAGTTCTAATCCACAGGTTATGAAGAATAAGCCTAGTGGTGTTATGGGTTTTGCGATTGAATTTATAAAATCTGAAGAGCCGTATAAATCAATAATTTCTTATTTATTAAAAGACATCGTTATAGTAGACAATTTAGATACTGGTATTAAATACCAAAAACAGTATAAGATGATTGTTACGATGAACGGCGAGCAGTTAAATCAATATGGATCTATAACAGGTGGAACATCGTATAAAGAAAAGGATACACCACTATCAATCAAGGCTAAAATCACTGAGATTAGTGAGGAAATCAAGCTTATAGATTCAGAAACAGAAATAGTAAATCAAAAATTTGAATCAAATAAGACTTATTTAGAAAATGCTGAGACTGATTTAAACTTAAATAATCAAAAACAAATAGATTTAAACTCAGATATTGTTATCTTAAAAAGTAAGATATCTCAGCTTGAAAAAGAGCTTGACGATTTAAAAATAAATTATAACAAGAAATTATCGGACAAAAATAGTATTAAAGCTGAATTAGAGTCATATGAAAAACATGATGGATTAAAAATTGTAGAAATTGACACAATAAAGTTAAATCAATTAATTTCAGAAAAGAAAATGTTATCTGAAGAAATTGAAAAGCTTGAAATGTTAAGGCAAGACAGTGTTGATAATATTCTAAAGAGAAATAATGTAGAGTATAAAATTGAAAGTTCATTGTTAAAGTTAGATGAATTGGAAAAAATAAATTTAGAATTAGAAAATAAGATTGTCGAGTCAAAGGATTTGTTGAAAAATATTGAGACAGACATATCAAACACTCTTTCTAAGTTATCTGAAGCAGAGGAGCTTCAAAAGCAAGATGATGAAATCATTATTGCTTTACAAAATAGTAAGAATGATTTTAGAAATAAAATCTTAGAAATAGATAGCTTAATAAGAAATTTACAAGATGATATAAATAAAATCGACAATAGAATCAATCAGCAAATGTTGAAAGAAGCTCGATTAGATGAAAGTTTACAAAATTCAAAGATTATATTGGAAGAAAAATCAATTGATTTTGATGAATTTATCAGCTCTATAAGAGATGTAAAAAATTTAAAATATAAACGTGATCGTATTTCTGAGATTGATATTGCTATTGAAGAATTGGGAATGGTAAACTTGAATGCAATTAATGAATTCAAAGAGTTAAGTGAAAGAAAAGATTTTTATGAAAAGCAAATTTCAGATATACAAAAAGCCATAAGTGATCTTAATACCATTGTTGCAAATATTAATCGCGACATGAAGTCACAGTTTAAAGATAATATGGTTAAGATTAGAGAAAACTTTAAGAAGGTTTTTGTAAAGTTATTTAATGGTGGTGAGGCTGATTTATTTTTGGTTGATGAGTCTGATCCTTTAAATTCAGGCATTAATATAGTTGCAAAACCACCAGGAAAGAAATTACAAGCATTAAGTTTACTCTCTGGTGGTGAAAAAACTTTAACAGCAATGGCATTATTATTTGCTATATTGCAGTTAAAGCCAGCACCATTTTGTATTCTTGATGAAATTGATGCGGCGCTTGATGATGTAAACATTTCAAGATATACAAAGTTTTTAAGAGAATTATCAAGGGATTCTCAGTTCTTAATTATAACTCATAGAAAGACGACACTTGAAGTTGCAGATACAATTTATGGTGTATGTATGCGTGATAAAGGTGTGAGTGAAATAATAAGTGTAAGAGTTGAAGACTATATTGAGGAGGTTGTATAGTGTTTAATTGGATAAAAAAGAAATTAAAAAAGGTTGATAACGAAGAAATAGTTGAAGTATCTGAAAAAATCGAGGAAGGTATTGACGATTTATCAGATAAAATATCAGATTCAGTTGAGTCTGCAACTGAAAAGCTCGATGAGATTTCTAAGACGGTTGAAGATAAAGTTGATGAAGTTATCGAACCGAAAGCTCAAAAAATTGAAGAAAAAGTCATTGAAGTAAAGGATGCAGTACAACAAGAGGTTAAAAAAGCTACTGGAAATAAAACTGAATTAAAGCTTGTAAAAGAAAGTATTGATAACAAAGAAAACGAAGATGAAAAACCAGAAGAACAAGGTATGTTTAAAAGGCTTTTTAATGGTCTTAACAAAACAAGAAAGAATTTGGTTTATCAAATAAATTCTGTGTTTTCATCAAATGAGATTAATGACGATTTTTATGACGAGCTTGAAGAGGTTCTTGTAATGAGCGATATCGGAGCAAGAACAACTATGACGATTATTGATGAATTAAGAGACAGACTTGTTGATAAAAATATTCATGAAGCTGATAAGGCAAAAGAAGTTTTAAAACAAGTAATGATTGATGTTTTAAATGAAAATGTAAAATCAAATGATTTAAATCTTATGCCGCTTCCTTCAATTGTAATGTTAGTTGGCGTTAATGGCGTTGGTAAAACAACAACAGTAGGAAAGCTAGCATATCAATTTAAACAGGAGGGTATGAGTGTTGCAATCATTGCGGCAGATACATTTAGAGCTGCGGCAATTGACCAATTAGAAGTATGGGGCGAGAGAGCCGGAGTAAAAATTATAAGCCAAAAAGAAGGTGCTGACCCAGCTAGTGTTGTATTTGATGGGCTTGATTATTCAATTAAAAATAATATTGATATTACAATTATTGATACAGCAGGTCGTTTACACAATAAAGTTAATTTAATGAATGAGCTTAATAAAATTAAAAGAATTATTGACAAGAAAATGCCTAATGCAACAATGGAAGTTATAATGGCACTTGATGCAACGACTGGTCAAAATGCTCTTCTACAATTAAATGAATTTAAAGAAGCTGCAAATGTAACAGGCGTAGCTCTAACAAAATTAGACGGCACTGCAAAAGGTGGCGTGATTATACCAATTCAACACGAGGAAGGTATACCAGTAAAAATTATTGGTGTTGGTGAAAGTATTTATGATTTACAACCATTTGATCCAAAATTATTTGTTGAAGCAATTTTTGAAGAAAATTAAAAATATTTCTGAAAAAAGCTTGACAAGCGTTGAAATGAATGGTAAAATAAATGAGTCAACAAAAAACATTGACAGGTGGTATTATGATTTATCATTTTGAGGCAAGTGTTTTGTATGATTTCTATAATACTCTTTTGACAGATAAGCAAAGAGATGTTATTGATCTTTATTATAATGATGACTTGACTATGATTGAAATTGCAGATAATCTCGGAATTTCAAAACAGGCAGTTAGTAATTTAGTAAAGTCAGCAAATAACAATCTACAAAAGTATGAGCAAGACCTTCATTTAGCAGAAATGTTTTATAAAGTTCAAAGCATTAAAGAACGTTTAAAAAAATTAGCGAATGATGGTACTCTTTCAAAAGAAACAATAGAAGAAATCAAAAGTATTATTAATGAGTTTGAAAGTATTGAAAGGTGATATATGTTTGAGAGTTTAGGAGAAAGAATACAATCGACCCTTGCAAAAATTACTGGAAAGGGCAAGTTAACTGAAAAAGATGTTGAGCTTGTAATGAGAGAAGTCAAGATGGCACTTCTTGAGGCTGATGTAAACTTTAAAGTTGTTAAAGATTTTATAAAAGTCGTAAAAGAACGCTGTGTTGGCAATGAAGTTATGGAAAGCTTGACACCTGCACAACAGGTAATAAAAATTGTTAATGAAGAACTCACAACAATTATGGGAGGCAAAGAAGAAAAATTAGATTTTTCAAAAAAGCCAACAATAATTATGATGTGTGGTTTGCAAGGTGCTGGTAAAACAACTACAAGTGCTAAACTTGCAGGTCTATTAAAAAAAGATGGCAAGAGGCCAATGCTTGTAGGAGTAGATATTTATAGGCCGGCCGCAATTAAGCAATTACAAGTTGTCGGGGAACAAGTTGGTGTTCCTGTATTTGAAAAGGGGACACAGGAACCGGCAAAGACAGCAAAAGAAGCTCTGGATTATGCTTTATTAAACAATCATGATGTTATTCTTATTGATACGGCAGGTCGACTCCATATTGATGAGGAGCTAATGAATGAGCTTAAAAGAATAAAAGAAGCTGTACCAGTTAGCGAAACATTACTTGTTATTGATGCAATGACAGGTCAGGATGCTGTAAATGTTGGTAAAACATTTAATGAAATGCTAGAGCTTACAGGA
This sequence comes from uncultured Ezakiella sp., assembly GCA_947293975.1. Taxonomy (GTDB): domain Bacteria; phylum Bacillota; class Clostridia; order Tissierellales; family Peptoniphilaceae; genus Ezakiella. The sequence continues at coordinate 4,484 of CAMYPV010000036.1, forward strand.
GTAGTATTAACGAAACTCGATGGCGATGCACGTGGTGGTGCGGCATTAAGTATTAGGCAGGTTGTAGATAAACCAATTAAATTTATCACAACTGGTGAAAAACTTGATAAAATTGAAAGCTTTAAACCAGACAGATTGGCTGGAAGAATTTTGGGAATGGGCGACGTTCTTACATTAATTGAAAAAGCTGAAGCTGCTTATGATGAGAAAAAAGCAAAAGAGCTTGAACAAAAGATGAGAGAAATGAGCTTTACACTTGATGATTTCTTAGATCAAATGGAACAAGTTCGCAAGATGGGTCCATTAAATGAATTGCTAGGAATGATTCCAGGACTCGGCAATAACAAAGCTTTAAAGAATATTCAAGTTGATGAAAAGCAAATGAACAGAATAGAAGCAATTATCAAGAGCATGACAAAATCTGAAAGGCAAGACCCTGAGATTATTGATCAATCTAGAAAAAACAGAATAGCATCTGGTTCTGGAGTAAATTCTAACGAAGTTACCAAGCTTCTAAAACAGTTTAAAGATACAAAGAAAATGATGAAAAAATTTAATCAGATGTCAAAAAAATCAAAAGGAAGAATGGGTTTACCATTCTTTAAATAAGAGGAGGTGTAAAGATGGCAGTAAAAATTAGATTAAGAAGAATGGGCTCAAAAAAGAATCCTTACTATCGTGTTATAGTTGCTGATTCAAGAGCTCCAAGAAATGGTAGATTTATTGAAGAAATCGGATTCTATAATCCAGTTAGCAACCCAAAAAGCTGTAAAATCGATGGCGATAGAGCAGAATATTGGATTGGAGTTGGAGCTAAACCAACTGATACAGTAAATTATCTATTGAAAAAATACAATGTATTGACAAATACAAAAGTAGAAGTAAAAGAAGAAGCTAAAGAAACTGAGGTATAGTATGCAAGCAAAAGATTTACTAGTTTATTTGGTAGAAAATTTAGTTGAGCACAAAGAGGATGTTAACGTGGATGTTCAAGAAGATGAGCGTTCTATTAATTTAACTCTAAGTGTTAATCCAGCTGATATGGGAAAAGTTATTGGCAGAAGAGGTAGAATTGCAAATAGCATTAGAACTATTCTAAAAGCTGCTAACTTTGGCACAACAAAAAATGTAAATTTGGAGATAGTTGATTAGTGGATCTAATTGAAATTGGAAAAATATCATCAGCTCATGGGCTAAAAGGAACTTTCAAGATTGAAAGATATATCGATAATATTGATGAATTTGAGAATTTTAATTCAATATTTGTTTTTGGATATCCAGATGCATTTGAAGTTCAAAACGTCACGATAAAAAAACAGTCAGTTTATATAAAACTTGACGGTATTGATGATATAAATTCAGTTGAAAAAATTATTGGCTGCTCAATATACGTTAATAGAGATGAACTTAGAGATTTAGATAAAGACCAATTTTTTCACAACGATTTGATTGGACTTGATGTAATTTATAATTCTAAAAAAATTGGTGTGGTTAAGGATATAATTAATGGTGTTAATCAGGATATAATAGTTGTTGAACATAACAATGAAGAGGCACTTATACCTTTCGTAAAACAATTTGTTGAAGATGTTTCGAAGGATGATGGCTTTATTAAGATTAATGCTATTGAGGGTTTGATACCATGGTTATAAACTGTTTAACTACTTTTCCAGAATTTATTGAATCATTAAGATCATATTCTATTATCAAAAGAGCTATTGAAGATGAAAAAATAATATTAAATTCAATTAATATTAGAGATTTTTCTAAAGACAATAATAGTCGAACAGATGATTATCCTTATGGTGGTGGTCTTGGGATGCTTATGACTTGTCAACCAATTGTAGACGCAATTAGTTCTATTGATAATCCTGGCTTAAGAATTTTCTTGGGGCCAAGTGGAGTAAAGCTAGATCAAAATTTACTAAACAAACTTTCTAAAGAAGATAATTTAACATTTCTATGTGGTCATTATGAAGGCGTTGATCAAAGAGTTTTAGATAATTACATTGACATTGAAATTTCTGTTGGTGATTATGTACTAACTGGTGGTGAAATTCCTTTTATGACGGTATTAGATGGTGTGACTAGATTAATTCCAGGTGTTTTGAAAGAAGATAAAAGTTATGAAGCTGAGTCTTTTTACAATGGATTGATTGAGCATCCACAATATACTAGGCCGTATGATTTTAATGGCTACAAAGTTCCAGATATTTTACTTTCAGGAGATCACGAAAAAATAAGATTATACAATTTAGAACAATCATTAAAAATTACAAAAGAACGTAGACCAGATTTATATGATAGGTTTATGAATGAGAATTGTAATGACAAAGATATTATAAAAATTTTAAAAATGAAAGGAGGTAACTAGGATGAATGTACTAGATGCTTTAAATAGAGAACAACTAAAATCTGATATTCCAAGTTTTAATGTTGGAGATACAGTACAAGTACACTACAAGGTTGTAGAAGGTACAAGAGAAAGAATTCAAATTTATGAAGGAACAGTTATTAAACGTCAAGGTGGTGCTGTTCAAGAAACTTTTACAGTTAGAAGACTTTCATACGGTGTTGGTGTTGAGAGAACTTTCCCACTTCACTCACCAAGAATTGACAAAATCGTTGTAGTTAGAAAAGGCCGTGTTCGTCGTGCTAAACTTTACTACTTAAGAAATCGTCAAGGTAAGGCAGCAAAAGTTAAAGAAGTTAGATACTAAAATTAAGGGGCCTATGCCCCTTTTTTTATAATGGAGGGATGTATGAGCTGGTATCCAGGACATATGAAAAAGGCAATCGAGGATATTGAGAATAAATTAAAGCTAGTTGACGTTGTAATAGAGATATTAGATGCTAGAGCTCCTATATCAACTCAAAATCCTATTTTTGAGAGATTGTTTAAAAATAAAATAAGATTCATATTGATTAGTAAAAATGATTTGGCTGATCCTAAAACAACTGCGGATTTTGTTGATTATTATAAGAATGACAACAAGGTCTATGCTTTGAATATGAATAATAGAAATGAATTGACGAATGTATTTCGTGAGATTGGTAACATTAAGTCAAGTATTTTAGAAAAGAAGCAGGGAAGAGTTGAAGATTTAAATCTAAAATTAATGGTCGTAGGCATGCCAAATGTTGGTAAATCGACATTATTAAATGCATTGAAAGGAAAGAAATCCGCAAGGGTTGGCAATACTCCTGGCGTTACTAAAAATTTGCAGTGGGTTAAAACTGATCAAGGATTTATGATTTTAGATACACCTGGAATTTTATCTACGTCAAGAAAGGATAAAGTTGCAACTTTGAATTTAAAATTAATTAATGGAATTGAAAATATCGAAGATGATGCATCAGAGCTTGCAATTGTTTTAATCGATATTTTAAAAAGAAGATATCCAGGCGTATTAAATGAAAGATATAAAGCTAACGAAAAAGACGATAGAGTTTCGATTTTAGAAGATATTGGAAAATCTCGCGGCGCATTGTTACGTGGCGGTGAGATTGATTATACTAGAGCAGGACAAATACTACTTCAAGATTTTAGAACTGGTAAATTAGGTAGAATTACTCTAGAGGGCATTGATGAATTGGATAGAGTTAACGAGGAATGAAAAATATATAATGGGAGTAGATGAGGTTGGTAGAGGGCCGCTGTTTGGTGGTGTTGTATCAGCCGCTGTTTTGATGCCTAAAAACATATATTTGGTTGGAATAAATGATTCTAAAAAACTTTCAGCAAAGAAGAGAGAACTTTTTTATAAAGAGATTTTTCATTCTGCATTAGCAATTGGTTTTGGATATGTAGATGAAAAAATAATAGATGAAATAAACATATTAGAAGCAACAAAGTTAGCGATGATTGATGCAATTAATAATGCAAGTAAAATTCAAAAACCAGATTTAATATTGGTTGATTCGGTGAAGTTAGATGGATTTAGTGATCTATGTTCATTTAATCATGGAGATGAGTTAAGCTATAATATTGCATCTGCATCAATTATTGCAAAACAAGCAAGAGATGCATTGTGCTATGGTTGGGAGAAAATGTTTCCTGGTTATGACATTTTGTCAAACAAAGGCTACGGGACAAAAAAGCATTATTTGGGAATTGATGAACATGGAATTACTCCATTACATAGAAGGAGTTTTTTGAAGAAATATGAAGCAGCTAAACAAAGTAGTAGGTAATAAAGGCGAAGACATTGCAAGTGAATATCTTAAAAGTAAAAATTATTATATTTTAGAGAGAAATTATCAAAACAAATTTGGCGAAATTGATATAATCGCAATGGATAAAGGGGTAATTGTATTTGTAGAGGTTAAAGCAAGAAGAGATAGACGATTTGGCTTGCCAAACGAAGCGGTTAACGATGTCAAAAAAAGCAAAATTTATAAAACATCAACTGCTTTTATTGCCGAAAAGAATTGGTACAAATTAATGTGCCGATATGATATAATTGAAATAATATTTGAAGAAGGATATATTAATCATATCGAAAATGCTTTTCAGTTTTCTGAATTTTAAGGAGGAAATATGTATTCAAGGGTAAAGAGTGCCGCACTTACAGGATTGATTGGAAACTTAATTGATGTTGAATGTGACGTTTCAAACAGAAGTCAGCCTGCATTTAATATCGTAGGATTACCGGACGCTGCTATTAGAGAATCTAAAGAGAGGGTTACAAGGGCAGTAATAAATTCTAACATAACATTTCCAAATGATAAACGAATAACCATAAATCTTGCTCCAGCAAATATAAAGAAAGAAGGATCTCATACAGATTTGGCAATTGCGATTGCTATATTATCTGCAGATGGCATGATTATAGAGGGAAAATCAGATCCTTTTATATTTTTTGGTGAATTGAGCTTAGAAGGTAAACTAAATCCTGTTGAGGGAGTTTTACCAATGGTCATTTCTATGCGTGATTTAGGTTATAAAAAGTTTATTATTCCGTACGAAAATAGAAAAGAGTGCGCAATTCTTAGAGATGTTGATGTATTTGCCTTTGAATGCATAAAGGATGTTGTTGATTTTTTAAATGGGGACAGACAGTTTGAACCATTCAAATCAGACGATTCAATAAACGAAGAAGTTAAATACGATGTTGATTTTTCAGAAATTAAATCACAGGAGACTTTAAAGCGTGCACTTGAAATAGCGGCTGCAGGTAATCATAATATTTTAATTATTGGTCCACCTGGAGCTGGTAAAACGATGGCGGCAAGACGTATTCCTACAATTTTACCAGACTTAACTGAAGAAGAAGCTATAGAAGTTACTAAAATTTATTCTGTTGCTGGCTTGACTACAAATGATGGATTAATTAGAACTAGACCATTTAGATCGCCTCACCACAGCTCAAGCTCTGTGGCAATAGTTGGTGGAGGAAGAATACCAAAGCCAGGCGAGGTAAGTCTTGCACATAATGGTGTGTTATTTTTGGATGAATTACCAGAGTTTAATCGAGGCACTTTAGAAGTTTTGAGACAACCGCTTGAGGACGGTGTTGTAAGCATATCGCGTATAAATGCGCAGATAACATATCCTGCAAGGTTCATGTTTGTAGCGTCTATGAACCCGTGCCCATGTGGTTATTATGGCGACCCGAATCATGAATGCACTTGCACACAAAATCAGATAGATAGATATCTTGGAAAAATTTCGAATCCTTTGCTTGATAGAATTGACATGCACATTGAAGTCTCGGCAGTAAATTATGATCAACTTAAGGACACAGCTCCAGCTGAATCTTCAAAAGATATTAGATCACGTGTGAATAATGCACGAAAAATGCAAATCGAAAGGTATAAAGATATAAATATTACAAATAATTCTGAACTTGGAGGAAGAAATTTACACAAGTTTATTAAAATAAATGATAGCACTGAAAAGATTTTAGATATGGCTTATAAAAAATATTCATTTACCGCAAGAGGCTATAACAAAATCTTAAAATTGGCACGAACAATTGCTGATCTTGAGGGTTCTACAGAAATTAAAGACGAACACATGTTAGAGGCTTTGAGATATAGGTCATTTGATTCGAAGTATTTTTAGTTATGATTAATAATAGAGAAGCGTTGGTTTGGTTGAATTGTTTAAATTTTACCAATAGCCAAATTTTAAAATTAAATGATTATTTTACAGATATAAGTAGAATATTTTATGTGAATAGATCTGAAATAGAATCCGCAAATATTTTAAGCGCTAAAAATATTGATTATCTTTTAAATTCAAGAAATGAAGAAATTTTAAAAAAGATTTTCAAAGATTACGAAAATTTTGGTGCAAAGATAATTACAATAATAGACGAAGATTATCCAGAGCGTTTGAGATTGATTGACGACCCTCCGGCAGTTTTGTATGTTAAGGGTGAAATTTTGCCAGAAGATGAATTATCATTTTCTGTTGTTGGAAGCAGAAAAGTAACTCAGTACGGCTCTGAAAGTTGCAAATTCATCGTTAAGGAGCTGGTGCAAAATAATATTACAATTGTGTCTGGCATGGCAAATGGCATTGATACAATTGCTCACGAAACAGCTCTTGATAATGGTGGAAGGACAATCGCTGTTCTTGGTACTGGCTTAAATGTAATATATCCTAAGAGAAATGAAAAATTGTACAATAGAATTTGTGAAAACGGTGCTGTTATAAGTGAGTTTCCTGCAAATACAAAAGGTGCGCCATATAATTTTCCAAGAAGAAATAGAATTGTAAGTGGATTGGGTCTTGGCGTGCTTGTTGTTGAGGCGAAAGAAAAGAGCGGATCTTTAATTACTGCTGGACTTGCAGGCGAGCAAGGTAAAGATGTTTTTGCAATTCCTGGAAATATTGGCAGCATTTATTCAAGGGGTACAAATAAATTAATACAAGATGGTGCAAAGTTAGTCATGAGTGCTGACGATATATTAAATGAGATAAGAGAATTTAAGCACTTGACAAATAAAACAGAGCAAGATTCATTGAAGATTGATAAGTCAAATTATTCGGCTGATGAAAGAGCTATCATCGAGGTGTTAGAATCTGGAGAGTTTTCTATTGATCAAATAATTAACAAGACTGGATTAAATATAAAAGAAGCACAAACTGTAATTACCAAATTAGAATTACTTGATTTAATTGTCAGCACAGCCGCTGGCAAATATGTATTGAAATTATAATTTGGAGAGAAAGGAAGTATATATTGAATTTAATAATTGTAGAGTCTCCTACAAAAGCTAGGACGATTTCAAGATTTTTAGGAAAAAATAACAAGGTATTGGCAACGAAAGGACATATAAGAGATTTACCAAAGTCAAGGCTTGGTGTTGATATAAATACTTTTGAACCAGAATACATTAATATTAGGGGTAAGGCTCCAGTTATAAACGAAATAAAAGCAGCTGCAAAGAAAGCTGACAAAGTATATATCGCAACTGATAATGATAGAGAAGGTGAAGCCATTGCTTGGCACATGGCATATCTATTGGGTCTTCAAGGTGAAAAAAATAGAATTGAGTTTAACGAAATTACAAAGAAGTCTATTCTAGAAGCGCTTGAGAAACCAAGAATGATTGATGAAAATCTCGTGGATTCACAACAAGCAAGGCGTGTATTGGACAGAGTTGTGGGATACAATTTGTCTCCAGTATTGTGGAAGAAAGTTAAAGGCAAATTAAGTGCCGGTCGTGTACAGTC
>CAMYPV010000037.1 GCA_947293975.1 uncultured Ezakiella sp.
AAATTAATCTCGCCATTTTTATTTTATCTACGCCAAATCCTTAAAAATGGCGAGAAAAATTATTTGAAAAATAGTTTTTAAGTTTGGATTCTTGTAAAGATGATTTAATTATGAAAAATGTACCCAAAAGGGTATGTTTTTTTCTTATCTTGTTTTATACTATAGATATAGAAGGCGGTTAGTTCGAACTTAGGAGTGGTATTTTGAAAAAGAAAAAGCTTTGTGGACAAATAAATATTTTTGCAAAGACCGATAGAGTGATAGATTTATTTTATGATTATATTTTGTCTGAGGCTAAAGGCTATGAGGCTAATATTCATGGTGATTTTGATATATTTTTGTATTCAAGGGACTTGATGATAGAGGATGAGCTTAAAAATTTCTTTGTTTCATACAAGGACAAGAAAAATTTATTGGTCATTAGCCTTGATTATGAACCAAGATTAAATTTACTTTGCAAGTATTATAAGACCACAAAATACCTCTGGCTTTCAAAGCTCAAGGTTAATTTATTTGCTGGAATTAAGGAGGCTTTAGAAGAAGTGCCTGATGATAGAAATGAGCCTTTGGTTAAGATTAACAAGGCCGAATACAAAATTATTATTAGGTATATACGCGGAGAGAGCTTGGATGAAATAGCTGAGGAGATTTGTTATTCCAAACATACTATTAAAAAGTATATGGCAAAAATTTATGAAAAAATTGGTGTAAGCAATAATAGACAGCTAATTCAATTTGCCATAAACCTTGGCCTTGTTGACTATATGTTTTACGAGGATGGTTGCAGCAATCAAATGCTATGTGACGCCTGCCATATAAAAAGGTGTCCAAAAAATGAGGAGGATCTATGAAATTAATTGTTAAAAATTTAAAAAAATCCTTTGGAGACAAGGAAGTACTTAAAGACATTGATTACACTTTTGACAAAGGCTTTATATATAGTGTAATCGGTAGAAATGGCACGGGCAAGACAACTCTCTTTAACTGCATTAGCTTTCAAGAGAAAATTGATGCTGGGGAAATCTTGGTGGATGCGAGTGGAGACATTCGTCCAATTTCTTATGATGATGTTTACCTGGTATCTGCGGCTCCAGTCTTGCCAGAATTTTTAACTGGCTATGAATTTATCAGGGCCTTTGTGGATTTTAACAAGGTAAAAGCTTTTGATATAGACGAATTGTTTGAGCGATTTAACTTTGAAGAGGCGGACAAGCATAGGCTTATTAAAGAATATTCTTTTGGTATGAAAAACAAGATTCAAATGATGTGTGCCTTTATCAAAAAGCCGCTTATTATTTTACTTGACGAGCCACTTAGCTCACTTGATATTATCGTTAGCCACGATATAAAAGAGATGATGATAGCTATGAAGAGCGACCATATTATTATAATGTCAACTCACATAGTTCAGCTGGCCACAGATGTTAGCGATGAGGTGGCAATTTTAAAAGACGGTTTACTAAACAAGTGCAGGAATGATTTTAATTCTCCAATTGAATTCGAAAAATATTTAATGGAAGTGATCTAATGGCTATAAAATTTTCGAAATTAATGTCCATTATAAATCTTAATACATTTCTATATTTGCTTTCCAGAATTCCTGGGATAAAACATCTTGGCTTTAAAAAACTCATTGCGAAGGAAAATTTAAAATCAAAACTTGGCTTTTTGGGAGTGGTAGTTCATTTTGTATTTTCATTTGTACTTAGGATGATAATGCCATTTTATATAATTGTCATCGGGATAAATAAATTTATTGGCGTAAATGAAATTAGTTCAATGTATGATTTGAGAGTCGCTGTTTATCTGATAATTTTTTGCTTGACCCAGGCTTTTGCTAATCCATCGTTTCTGTCGGATGCAAAAAACGCCTATATGTTTATGGGAATTATGGGTGTAGATCCAAGGATTTTTTACAGGCAAAAGATTAGAGAAGGCATAATAATGGAAAACCTGGTTCATTTTATAATCTCTTATTTGATTTTTAAAAATTACCTGGTCGCTTTTAGCATTTTTGTTTTTATGACGGCTTGCTCTTACATTTCAAATCTAATAAATATATCTTATCTTTTAAAGCATGATAGACTTATAAAAAAGCTACTAAGGACGATTTACAAACTCGTTTTGTATGCCATAGCTTTCGTGATGGTATATTTTAAAGTGGGAATTAAGTTGACCAATAATTTTTATTACATATTGTCCTTACTATCTCTAGTAATTTCATTGTTTGGAATAATTTATTTCTATAAATTTAAGTCCTACAACAAAATAAAAACATTGATAGCCACATCAAACAATTATTCGGTTGGATTTGTAATCGCCACTAGCATGAGCGAAGACTATCGAGAGCTTCGTGGAATAAAACCAGAGGATAATATTAAATTTTTGGAGGACCACAAGGATTTGCCTTCACAAGCTTACATTGAGAAGGCCTTTGAAACAAGGTTTAAAGATATTTTAAAGAAACAATTTTTCTCAAAGACCAATGGTATGATTTTTACAGCCTTGATTTATATAGTGTTTTTTAAACTTGGAATATCTGCTGGCAACAAAGGTTTTACAGGCCTGCAAACATTTGGTATTGTAATGGTCCTCTCTTCTGCAATGGCAGGGACATATCTCCAAATGTGTTTTAGAAATATCGATATGCCCCTTATGTACCACAATCTTTACGACAGTGAAGCCATTAAAAAATCTATCAGCAATCGGATAAGATATATTGCAAAGATGGTTTTGCCAAACTTTTTATTGGCTCTAGTCTTTGTAGGATTGATCGGATTAATAAATAAGGTCGATTTTGATTTTAAACAAATCCCATTAACCCTCGGAGTCTATGCGATGCTCCTGTTAACTAGGGAGCTTATGGAGATAATTATTTACTATGTCCTCTGCCCCTATAGCTCAGACCTTTCAAATAAGAGTCCTGTTTACAAGGTAATTCAAGGTATTATGATGACAATCATTGGTATATCCTTTATGTCTTCAATGGATATGGCAAAGGTTATTTATCTAGTTGGGGGAATTTTTATTCTAACCCTCTTAACATTTATAATTTTAAGAAAAAATTTCTATAAAACTTTTAGGATTAGATACTAGCTCGGTGAGAATCGAGCCTTTTAATTGTAAAGTATTTATGATTATGCTATAATTAACAGAGGAGGGAAGATATGAGAAGAAAATCTATTATTTTAATTGCGATATTATTTATGATTAATTTTAATGTTTTTGCGGCGGAGAATGTTTCGGGCAAAAAGACTTTTCAACCGATTTTATTGAATGGCAAAAATGTTGAGATTGGTTCATATTTGATTAATGAGAGAAACTATTTGAAATTGAGGGATGTTGCAGCACTTTTGAGCGGCACAGGTTCTCAATTTAATGTGGACTGGGACGAGGCAACTGGCAATGTTATTATTAAAACTGGAGAGGTTTATGTAAGATTAGAAAATGATTTAAAGCCTCTTTCTGATGGCGTGGTTAATGGCGTTAAGGATAATATTAACGTTGTTGTTAATGGTGAACTTAAAAAAATCGAAACAGTTCTTATAAACGAAAACAATTATTTGCAACTTAGACAGCTTGGAGAGATTGCTGGATTTGGTGTTGATTGGGACGAGGCAACTAGTGCAATTCTTCTTAAGACCAATGAAAAAGCTCCAGAAGTTGTAGAGGATAAGAAGGCAAGCGATTATAATGCTTTGTCAAAGGCGCTTATAAATCCAAATGCAAACAATTATAATTATTCAAATGTTGTAAGCGTTGGGGCAGTGCTTCCTAATTTTACATTTGATACTGTTGATGGTAGTTCAAAAAATATTGGTGTAAATCAAATTCTTAAGAGCGACAAAATTCAGTTGATTAATTTCTTTAGAACTGATTGTCCATTTTGCGTTAAAGAGATTCCGGATTTCGTAAAGACCAATAACAAAAACAATTTAGAGATCGTATTGATATCTTTAAATAAAGATAAGGCAGATGTTAAAAAGATGTTTGATAAGAACAACTACTTGCTTCCTGTTTTTACAGCTGCGGATAGAGATGCGATAATAAAAGATTATGACTTGCAAGTTGTTCCGACAAGCTTTTTTGTAAAAGACGGCGTTGTGCTTGGAAGTTTTGCAGGGTCATTAACTGAGGCTCAGTTAAATTATATTATGTCTGAATTGAATGCTGGAAAGTCATTCCCAACAAACGAAAAAATTAGTGAAAAATAATAATATTAATCTCTAGGTTAAAATTTTGACCTAGAGATTTTTTGTTTTTAAAAATCTTTAAAGTGGCTTGTATTGTGTAAATGCGTTGACTTTTAACATTATATGTTGTACAATAAGCTTGATAAACAGGAGGAATTATGGCTTTAAAAGTAGGAGATATTATTGAGGGAAAAGTAAACGGAGTTTCTAAATTCGGTTGCTTTGTAGATTTAGATGGGGGAGAGAGTGGACTTGTTCACATCTCTGAGCTTTCAAATAAATATGTTGAGAACATTGATGATTTTATTAAAAAGGGCGATGTTGTTAAGGCAAAGGTAATTGAAATTAACGACAAAGGCAAAATTGCTCTTTCGATGAAGGCTCTTGAAGAACCGCCAGCACCTAAAATTGTTGGGGAGGCTGACGAAGATTCACCATTTGAAAAGTTGATGTCAAAGTTTATCAAAGATTCAAACGAGAAAATTCAAAGCATTAATCAAAGAACTTCAAGAAGAAGAGGTTCAGGCAAGCCTAAAAAATAATATGGAAGAATTTTTTACTCTTTTAAAAGAAGATAAATTATTCAAAATTGAAAACAAAGTCTTGGTTGCCTTTTCAGGTGGCCCTGACTCTATTTTTGTTTTTAAGTTGTTAAAAGAGTTTCAAAAATATAAAAATTTTACGATTGAGCTTTATCATCTTAATCATGGTTTGCGTGATAGCGCTGTTAATGACGAGGAGTTCGTCAAAAATTTCGCAAAAGAGAACAACTGCGTGCTTCATCTTGAGCATTTTGATACAATGGCTTTTGCAAAGCAAAATAAAATTGGCACCGAAGAGGCTGGGCGTATAAAACGTTATAATGATCTTAATGAAATTGCACGTGAAATCGGCACGCAGACTGTCATTACAGGTCATCACTTGGATGATGACATCGAAACTATGATTATGAATTTTGAACGCGGTGCAGGCCTAAATGGAATTTCAGGTATTAAAATACGCGACGGTATATTTTTTAGACCACTATTAAAGATTTCAAAGCGGGAGATTTTAGATTATCTTGATGAGAATAAAATAAAATACTGCATTGACGAGACAAATTTTGTGGATGATGTCAATCGAAATCGTATTAGATTAAATATAATTCCAGTTATAAGAGAGATGATGAGCGATTTTGATAAAAACGCAAAGACGCTTTTGAGCAATTTAAAATCGACTCAAAGCATGATTGAAGATGTTTTTGAATATTTTTTAAAATCAGCTTGCATCGATAAAAACATCATAAAAGTTCCAATAGACAAAATGCTTGAATGTTTTCCAAAACATCGCGCGGATTTATATTTGCATATTATAAAGCGATTGAACAATTCTAAAAAGGATGTTTATGCGCATCATTTGTTAGAGATTGACAGTATAATTGAGGCGAGCGAGGAGAAAGAGCTGAGTTTTTCAGGTATTAAGATAATAAAATCGTATAATGATTTGATATTTTTAAATAGTGATTATTCGTCGCGAAAAACACATTATAAGCTTGTTGATGAAATTTTTGAAGGCGCAATTGAATTTGATGCTGATAAAATAAATGGCGATATAAAATACACCAAAAGATTGCCTGGAGATATATTTGAGACTCGCGGTGGCAGAACGAAAAAGTTAAAAGAAATTTTAATTGATGAGAAAATACCAAAGTTTAAGCGCGACGATTTAGTCGTAATTAAAGACGATTTGGGAATTATATTTGTCGAAGATTTATGGCTTTCAAAACGCGTTAGGGCTGATGTTAATACAAAGAACAAATTTTATTTAAGGAGGTATTATGAATAAGGCTATCAAGGAAATGTTATTTACAAGAGAGGAAATCAGAGCCAAAGTCGAAGAGCTTGGTGCTATGATTACACATGATTTTATGGATAAAGATCTTATGGTAATTGGAATCTTAAAAGGTTCATTTATTTTTATGGCTGATTTGGTAAGAGAAATTAATTTGCCTTTATTAGTTGATTTTATGAGCTTGTCAAGTTATGGCATGAGTTCAAAATCTACTGGTGAAGTTCGCATTTTAAAAGACTTGGACTTTAGTGTTGAAGGTAGGGACGTGCTTGTTGTTGAAGATATTGTTGATAGTGGTTACACATTAAAATATATTGAAGACAATTTATCAAGACGCGGTGCAAACTCTGTTAGCTTTGCAACATTTTTAGATAAAAAAGAGGCCAGAAAGACAGATGTTAAGCTAGACTATGTGGGCTATGTTGTGCCAAACGATTTTATTGTAGGATATGGGCTTGACTATGCTGAAGGATACAGAAACCTTCCTTATATTGCAAGCTTGAAAGAGGAGATATATAAAATATGAGACGAATAAAAATTTCGCCGATTTTTCTAATGCTCGGATTTTTGATTGTGTTTTCATTCTTTAGAGATTTTATTTTTACAAGTTTTGAAAAGACAGTCGACACAACAAAAGCAATAGAAATGATACAATCAGGCGAAATTAAAAACATTACAATGGCAGGTGACAAGGTTAAGATCACAGACAAAAATGATAATAGATTTAACTTTGTTTTGCCAGAATCTTTGGCTGAGGGTTTTTATGACAGATATATTTTGCCAGAGGTTCAGTCAAAAAATATTGTTTTTAATGCAAAAAGTGTACAGGAATCGAGTTTCTTTCAGAGCATCATTCCTTATATAATAATGATTGGTGGATTCTTTTTGATATTTAATTTGTTCTTCAGACAGGTTGGAAGTCAAAACAAAGAGGCGGATCAATTTGCAAAGTCAAAGGCAAAAAGATTTAAGCCAAACGAAGCCAAAAAAGTTACGTTCAAAGATGTCGCTGGTTTAAAAGAGGAAAAGAGAGAGCTATATGAAATTGTAGATTTCTTAAAAAATCCAAGCAAGTTTACAAAAGTTGGCGCACGTATACCAAAAGGCGTTTTGCTTGTAGGTCCTCCAGGAACTGGTAAAACTTATATATCAAGAGCAGTTGCAGGTGAGGCTGGCGTACCGTTTTTCTCGATAAGCGGATCTGAGTTTTTGGAAATGTTTGTCGGTGTAGGTGCAAGTCGTGTTCGTGATTTGTTTAGAGAGGCAAAGATGAACGCACCATGCATTATATTCATC
Source organism: uncultured Ezakiella sp. (assembly GCA_947293975.1). Classification (GTDB taxonomy): domain Bacteria; phylum Bacillota; class Clostridia; order Tissierellales; family Peptoniphilaceae; genus Ezakiella. The sequence goes on from CAMYPV010000037.1 coordinate 7,320, forward strand.
GACGAGATTGATGCAGTTGGACGAAAACGCGGAACAGGTCTTGGCGGTGGCCATGACGAGCGTGAGCAAACACTTAATCAATTGCTCGTTGAGATGGATGGCTTTGAGAAAAACGAAAGCATTATAATAATGGCTGCAACAAACAGGCCTGACATTTTGGATGATGCGTTGTTAAGGCCAGGCAGATTTGATAGGACAGTTACTATTGGTCTTCCGGATTTAAAAGGTCGTGAAGAGATTTTAAAAGTCCACACAGCTGACAAGCCGATGGGCGACGACATTGATCTAAAAAATATTGCCAGAAGAACTGCGGGATTTTCTCCAGCAGATTTGGAAAATTTAATTAATGAAGCTGCACTTTTAAGTGCAAGAATAAATAGAACAACAATCAACAAAGACATGCTCGAAGAAGCGAGCGTAAAGGTGTTGGCAGGTCCTGAAAAGGCGTCACAAGTTATTACCGAAGACGAAAAGAAGCTTGTGAGTTATCACGAGGCGGGCCATGCAATTATTGGTCACACACTTAAAAAGACGGATCCTGTTCACATGGTTACAATTGTTCCGAGAGGTTCTGCAGGTGGGTTTACCTACACAGTTCCTGAAGAAGAATCAAATTATTACACCAAAAAGCAGATGATTGATATGATGATCATGCTTCTTGGCGGACGTGCGGCTGAAGATTTAAAGCTTGGCGACATATCAACAGGCGCGTCAAATGATATTGAAAGGGTAACCAAAATTGCTCATGGCATGGTTGCAAAATACGGCATGAGTTCAAAGATTGGAACATTAAATTATTCAGACGATCAAAGTCAATCATTTATAGGAAACACTATTGGTCATACCAAAGCGTATTCTGAAGAAATTTTAAAAGACATTGATGTCGAGATGAGAGATATTGTAAATTATTGTTATGATAAGGCTAAGCAAATTTTAGTAGAGCATGACGATGCGCTTGAAAGACTTGCAAAGGCATTGATAGAAAAAGAAACAGTTTACAAAAATGAATTCGAAGCAATTTACAATGGGGATTATGATCCCAAAGACTTCGAAAATGAAAAGTTAGAATTATATTAATATTAAGGAGACATTATGAAAAACACAAAAAAACTGGTTGTATCCGCAATCCTAGTTTCCTGGATTATTGTACTTGGAATGACACAGTTGGGTTTTATACCTGTAGGGCCAATTAAGGCAACAACACTACACATACCTGTGCTAATTGCGGCTATTATTTTTGACAGAAAAATGGGAATTATTTTGGGACTAGTATTTGGGGGATATAGTTTTATACAAAATCTAACACGCCCAACTCCACTTAGCTTTGTATTTTTAAATCCATTGATAAGCGTGCTTCCAAGATTATTACTACCAATCATTGCTTATAGATTGATGCAGATTTTTAAAAAAGATAAAAATATAAAATCTCATACAATTATAGTTGGAGCAATTAGTTTTGCGGCGATAGTCTATTCTGCAATTAAGGCGTTTAACACAAATAGCAAGACAGGATTTATAATATGTATTGCAATGGCGATAGTGCTTATGATTTATTTGATACTCTCAATAAAATCTGACAGCAAGACAATGCCTGCGTTCTTGTCAGCAACAATTGCAACAATGTGCCATACAATTATGGTCATGGGTATGATTTATATTTTGTATTTGAACAGATATGCAGAGGCATTAGGCATAACGACATCAGAGGTATTGCCGCTAGTAATTGGCGTTGTAATATTAAACGGCGTGCCAGAGTCTATAATTGCAGGGCTTGGAATTGGCTTGCTGTATCGGAGGAAAGATGATTTTAACAATTGATATTGGAAACACAAATACGGTTTTGGGAATTTACGAAGATGGACATTTAAAAGTTAGCATTAGAATTTCTTCGGATAGCAAAAAAACCGTTGATGAGATTGCCCTTTTTATTGATCAGATTTTTACGCTTCGTGGAGAGGATGTAAAAAAAGTAGAAGGAGCAATCGTATCGAGTGTTGTACCGGTAGTTACAGACAATGTTATAAAGGCGGTTAAAGTACTAACAGGCATTCAACCACTTGTAGTTGGGCCAGGCACAAAGACTGGACTCAATGTAAAGTACGATGATCCACGTGAGGTTGGCGCCGACAGAATTGTCAATGCTGTTGGTGCAATTGATAAATACGGCGCGCCGCTTATAATAATTGATTTTGGAACGGCAACAACATTTTGTGTGATTGATGATAAGAAAAATTATCTCGGTGGAATTATTAGCCCGGGCATTGGCATAAGTGCAGAAGCGTTATTCATGAAGGCTGCAAAATTGCCAAAAGTCGACTTAAGTGTTCCGGGTAAATTTTTAAACAAAAATACCGTTGATGCAATCAGAGCTGGTCTGATGTATGGGGCAATTGGTGAAGTAAATTATCTTGTCGAGAATTTAAAAAGTGAAACCGACACAGAGGATGCACTTGTAATTGCAACAGGTGGACTTGCAAGAACCATTGCAGATAATACTGATACTATAGATATTGTAGATGATGAATTGACATTGTGGGGACTTTATAAAATTTATGAAAAGAACATTACCGATAGGCAATAAAATCCCAGTGTTTTTGGCACCGATGGCGGGATATACTGACTATCCGTTTAGAAAAATTGCATTCGAGCTTGGACTTAGCTATGCAGTTACAGAAATGGTAAGTGCAAAGGCGTTGTACTATGATGACCAGAAGACATTAAAGATTTCAAAATCAGTTGGCGATACGGGTATACAACTATTTGGCCACGAACCTGATGCATTTAAAATCGCAATCGAAAGATATTTAAACGATAGAGATGATTTTAAATGGATTGATTTAAATTTTGGATGTCCTGCGCCAAAGATTTTTAAAAATCATGACGGGAGTTCACTTCTTGGAGATTTGGATACATTGTCATCTGTAATAAGGGCTTGCAAAGAGTATTCTAACAAACCTGTGTCGGCAAAGATGCGTTTGGGAATAACAGACAGCAACAACGCAATAGAAATTGCCAAGCGGATTGAAGACGCTGGTGCAGATTTTTTGACAGTGCATGGCAGAACACGTGAGATGCACTATACAGGGATTGCTGATTGGGAAAAAATTTACGAGATTAGAAACGCCGTTAAAATTCCAGTTATAGGAAATGGAGACATTGATTCTTTAGAGAAGGCAGTAGATTTGTTAGAGTCGGATGACATTGATGGAATTTCTATAGGACGATTTGCAATTGGAAATCCGTTTTTATTTCAAGATATTAAAAATCACTTCTCAAATGAGAAGATAATATATAATAAATATGATATAATAAAAAGGCATTTTAGATATATGTCGGAAGAATTTATCGAACGAGGTGCTTTGAATGATTTTAAAAAGCATCTTATAAAATATTTAAACAATCGCCCCGAGGCGACTAAGATTAGAAAAAGTCTTTCTCAAATTGATTCATTAGAAAAGATGAATGATACAATTGATAGACTGTTTTCGAATAATAATTAAGAGGAGAAATGATATGTCAGAAAAAGAAGTATTTTTAACCAAAGAAGGTCTTACAAAACTTGAAGACGAACTTGAACAATTAAAAACTGTAACTCGTAAAGAAGTTGCAGATAGAATTAAAGTCGCACTTGGTTATGGTGATTTGAGCGAAAACGCTGAGTACGATCAAGCAAAGCAAGAGCAAGCTAAACTTGAAGAAAGAATTCTAAAGCTAGAAAATTTGGTAAGAGAAGCTGTTGTTGTTGAGGAACACGAAGTTACAACAGACAAAGTAAACATTGGTACAACCGTCACTGTGCGTGAAGATGGTGAAGATGAAGACGAAGAATACACAATCGTTGGTTCTGCAGAAAGTGATCCGCTAAACGGAAAAATTTCTAACGAAAGTCCACTCGGCGCTGCACTTCTTGGCAGAAGAAGAAAAGATGTTGTCGAAGTTCATGCACCAGATGGTGTTATAAAATATACAATTAAGAGTATTAAAAAATCATAAGGAGGTAAAATGGAACAAGAATTAAATGAAATGCTTCAGATGAGGCGTGAAAAATTACAATCACTAAAAGATATGGGCAAAAACCCATACGAAATAGAAAAGTATGATAGAACACATTTTGCAAAGTACATTGAAGATAATTATGACGAACTTGAAGGCAAATATGTTTCAATTGCAGGTAGACTTTTAGGAAAACGTGGTCACGGCAAAGTTACCTTCTTAGACATTCAAGATCCAACAGGACGCATTCAAGCTTTTATGAAAAAGGACAATCTTGAAGACGTTTATGATGAAGTAAAGCTTTTGGATATTGGTGATATTGTCGGCGTAAAAGGTGAAGTCTTTAAGACACAAACGGGAGAAGTTTCAGTAAGAGGAGAAGAGTTTTTCATTTTAACAAAATCTCTACAAATTTTACCTGAAAAATTCCACGGCTTAAAAGATCCAGACTTGAGATATCGTCAAAGATATGTTGATTTAATTGTAAATCCTGAAATTAAAGAAACATTCTTAAAGAGAAATAAAATCTTAAAGGAAATTAGAAAATATCTCGATGACAGAGATTTCTTAGAAGTTGAAACACCAACTTTAAACACAATAGCTGGTGGCGCTAATGCAAGACCATTTATCACTCATCACAATACTCTTGATATTGATATGTATTTGAGAATTGCAAACGAATTATATCTAAAGAGACTTGTTGTTGGTGGATTT
>CAMYPV010000038.1 GCA_947293975.1 uncultured Ezakiella sp.
TGCATCTTCTTTTATTAATTCACTGTCATCATCATTTGAAACTGTATTTTCTTCTTCATTATCCTTGATGACTGGAACATCCTGCACTTCGTCAGAAGCATTTATGTTTTTATCATCGTCTTTTTTTATCTCAACAGTTCTTACTTGTTGTTTTATCTCTACAAAATTGCTTGATTTTATATATTCATCTTTAACTATGCCCAAAACTCCGATTTGAAACACAAGTGATCTATCAAATGCATTTGTAATGTCGTTTAAAATCAACCTGAGTTTCTCTACAATATTTAAAATCGCAGGAATGCTTACGCGATTTATAATTTTTTTGTATTCGTCTTTATTTAATACATCAAAATTCTCATCGAGCTTTAACAAGTACATATCGCGAAAAACTTCCATCAATGAATAAAGCAATTTCTCTGGACTTCTTCCCATCTCTTCAAGTTCGTCTGTCGCATCAATAACAGCTTTGTAATCAAAACTTATTATCGCATCAACCAATGGCATCAATTCGTAAATGCCAGTAACTCCCAACAACTCAACAGCATCTCGCTCTTTTATTGGTCTTGTCGGAAGACTCAAGAGTTGATCAAGCTGTGACAAAGCATCACGCATAGAACCTCGCGATTCATTTGCAATCAGTCTATACACATTGTCTTCAAGCTCTTCGTTTAGTTTTTTCGCAGCTGCTTTCAACGCTCCCTCGATTGCACGCTTTGAAATTGTGTGAAAATCAAATCTTTGCACACGAGATTTCACAGTATCGGGCAATTTGTCAGGATCAGTCGTTGCCAAAATAAAAATCAGATGTTCTGGCGGCTCTTCAAGTATTTTCAAAAGTGCATTAAACGCAGAATTTGAAAGCATGTGTGCCTCGTCAATTATATAGACTTTCTTTTTCAAATTGCTCGGCGGATAGACGCCCATAGTTTTTAATTCGCGAATATTATCAACGCCGTTATTGCTTGCAGCGTCAAGCTCAAGCACATCAACTGATCTGTCTTCAAGAATTTCCAGACAGTTTTTGCACTGATTGCACGGCTCTCCATCAATTGGATTTAAGCAGTTAACTGCACGCGAAAAAATCTTTGCAACAGATGTCTTTCCGGTACCACGTGTGCCACAAAATAAATAGCCATGACTTACGCTATTTGTTTTTATTTGATTTTTTAAGACCGAGACGATAATATCCTTGTCGATTACCTCTGAAAAAGTCTTTGGTCTTAATACTCTGTATAACGCTTTTTTCATTTAGCTTCCTTTAACAATTCATTACGCAAGTCAAATAATTTTTGCGACAAGTCAACATAATATGCATGTGGATCTTCAAGACGTTTTATTTCATCCCAAATTTTTTCTTGATTTTCGATTGCAAATTCTCTAATTTCATGAATATTTGGAGCATCGTACACAAGATTACCTTTTTCAAAAATCGGTTTTAACAACGGCTTTGCAACATAGTTTAAAATCGTTGTTCTCTTCCACGTGTATAGTGGATGGAATATTTCATAATCTTCACCACTTGGTGCATCTTCGTCGCGAAGCATAACAAGATCCGCTTGCATTATGCCAGTCCACTTATCGTAAAATCTATACACTTGCTTAAAGCCTGGGTTTGTAATTTTAACAACATCCTCAGAAACTTTTATCTTAGGCTCAACAACTCCATCTGTTTCCATCGCTGCAAGCTTATACACACCGCCAAAAACCGGATCGCTCTTGGCAGTAATTAGCCTTTCACCTACGCCAAACGAATCAATCTGTGCGCCTTGGTTTAATAAATCTTTTATCTTAAACTCATCAAGTGAATTACTTGCGACAATTTTTGCGTTAGGAAAACCTGCATCATCAAGCATCTTTCTTGCCTCTTTTGAAAGATATGCAATGTCGCCTGAATCAATTCTAATACCAAGTGGCTCATGACCATTTGCTCTTAATTCATTAAACACAGTAATTGCATTAGGCACACCTTTCCTTAAAACATCATAAGTATCTACAAGTAAAAGCGTGTGATTTGGATAAACTTTTGCATAGGCTCTAAAGCTCTCAAGCTCTGAGTCAAAACTTTGCACCCACGAATGAGCCATGGTTCCCGTTGATGGAATATCCATGTGCCTATCTGTATAAGTGTTTGCAGACATCAACGCTCCGCCTATATACGCAGCCCTTGCACCATAGTTTGCTGCATCTGCTCCGTGCGCACGTCGACTGCCAAACTCAGATATAGCACGCCCCTTTGCAACGCGAACCATTCGCGCAGCCTTTGTTGCAATCAATGATTGATGATTTAAAATCAACAAAAGCATTGTCTCGATAATCTGCGCTTGATAAAGCGGACCCCTAACAGTCAAAATTGGCTCGCCGGGAAAAATAATTTGACCTTCATCCATTGCCCACACGTCGCATTCAAATTTAAAATTCTTAAGCATGTTCAAAAACTTTTCGCCAAAAATTCCCTTCGACTTAAAAAATTCTATATCCTCGTCATCAAATTTTAAATTCAAAATATAATCTATAAAAGTTTGTAGACCAGCAAAAATTGCATAACCACCATCATCAGGAACTCTCCTAAAAAAATAATCATAATACGCTATTCTTTCGCCAACACCTGACTCAATATAGCCATTAGACATTGTAAATTCATACAAGTCAGCAAGCATACTCAAATTTTTACTCATAATGTCCTCCTAAAAAATATTATAACATAAAATGAAATCGTTATCCACAATAAAAAACGCAATCATAATCGATTGCGCATTGTAAATATTAATTAAAATAAACTTTAAAGCCTCTTGACAAACCTTTGTCTTTATAATCAATTGTAATGTTTTTAGTAGGCAGAGATTTGTAAAGTCCTTTTTCAATTACAAACATATGTCCTTCTACAAATACATATTCGTCATCAGCTTTTTTCTCGTCCGGGGCAACTCCCAGGATAACTCCACTTCAGCAAGCGGATTTTATATAAAGTCTAATCGCATTGTGGTTAAGCTGATTAAACTTCTCTCTCGAGCCTTCTGTTAAAATAATTTCCATTGTCTTCACCTCAAAAAGTTTATACCCATAATTAATTATAAAACTCATCTTATAATTAATTTAATTAAACAAACTCATTTCTCAGCTCGTTAAATATTTCAAGATATATGTCAGTCGTTCTACTCCATCTTGAATCTCTCATCATGCAATTTCTTTGCATTTCAGAATAGATTTCGTGTTTGTCAAAATAAATTTCACACGCTTTGTCAATTGCTTTTCTAAAATCTCTTGAGGTTTGATTGGTAAATAATATCCCCTCACCTTTTTTCGAAAATTTATTGTACTCTTTAACTGTGTCTTTTAATGTGCCAGTCTCTCTTACAATTGGAACAGATCCGTATCTCATTGCAATCAATTGATTTATTGCATTCATCTCAATCTTTGGAGCTGCCAAATAAAAATCGCTGCCGGCAAATGTGCGGACTGCTTCGTTTTCATTTGTGTATAATTTTACAGCAATATGCTCAGGATATTTGTTTTGATATTCAATCAGGCTATCCTCGATTTCAGGATCCCCCGTCCCCATAAATATTATATTTATATTTTTCTCCATCATATATTCAAGATTATCCACAATTAAATCAACGCCCTTGCGACTAATCATTCGGCCTATGACGCACACGAGCATCCTGTCTGCATCCATAAGATTATAATAATTTAGAAGACCTGTTTTGTTAATCGCCCTGTCATCAATAGTATCAACGCTAAAATTTGCAAATATAGCTCCGTCTGTTTCGGGATTATATCTTATATAATTTAACCCATCAACAACGCCTGCCATTTTGTAGTTGTTTGCCTTAAAGAGTCCATCAAGCTTTTCAGAATAATAAGGGCTTTGACATTCATCTTTAAATGTCGCCGACGGAAATGTAATATAATCAGCTGCCATTATTCCCGCCTTCAAAAAGTTTACTGAATTATAAAACTTATAATCATAATCCTCGACCATGTCCATAGGAAGCGCAATCGACTCAGCCTCAGTAACGGGATATATGCCTTGATTTTTTATATCGTGCAATGTTATGACAGTTTTTATATTCTTATAGAAACTGTCATTTTGCTTCGCCTTTTTTATATACGCAGGAATTAACGCCGTTTGAAAATCTTTTACATTCACAATGTCCGGCTTTAAGTCCATCTCTTTAATCATTTGCACAACAGCTTTTGAGAAAAATATAAATCTCTCACAGTCATCGTGTTCGCCATAAATTCTATTTCTATTAAAATACGTTTCACTGTCGATAAATAAATATTGCACGCCCTCAACATCAAGCGTCAAAATTGATGCGGTATGCTTTTCGTAATTCATATCGACCATAAAATTTGTAATATATCTAAGCGAGTTTGAATATTTTTTCTTGATTGAATTATACAAAGGCATTACAACCATTGCGTTGTGATTTTCCTCTTTGTATTTTCGTGTGGTGTTATACACAAACTCCGCCGCATTTGTCACATGCACAAAAGGAATCGCCTCAATTGTTGCGACAAGTATATTTAATTTTTCCATACATATCTCCTGCCAAAAGCTGTGTCTTGAATTTCAAAAAATCCGTCCTCGACAAATCGATTTAATTCTGCCTTTATTCTATCAATTGTGTAATCAAAACCCATGTCCTCAAGCTCTTCAAGTATTCTTATATAATCTGTCTCATTAATCGGGCTGAAATCTTTTAAAATCTTTACGATTTTTTCAGACGATCTTTGCCTTTGCTCTATGAGTTCATCAAATGGGTTTTCGCTCTTTGGTTGATAGCTGTGTGCTTCTCTTACACGCACAAACAGAGTTCGCCCAATTGTTGCGCTCGAAAAGAAAACATTGCCGCTCTTTAAATACGGAAGACGCTTTGCCTCTTCAGAACTGATGTCCGTTTCATCTCTAATCGTCTTTATGTCCGTCTCACGTGTTGTCCTAAACAATAGCTTTGTATTAAGCTGAGCTGTCGAAGTATCATCAAGTATACTTGGCCTTTGCGTTGCCAGTATCAAGAACACTCCGTACTTTCTGCCCTCTTGTGCAATCTCACGCACAATTGATTTTGATGGCGAAACATCTCCACGCGGTGCAAAATTGTGCGCCTCGTCAATCACCGACACAAATGGAGGAAAATAATCGCCGTCACTTTTTATATTCGCATCAAGATAATCTCGTCTTTGATTGTACATTTTCTTTAAGATAAAAGCAGTAAACACCGTAAGCACACGCTTTGATCCTTGAATTACAACCGACTTTGACGACTTGATTGCATCTTCTACGCTCGATCTTCCAACATCGAATATGCCGGTTTTTTTAAGCGAGTTTAAGCGCCACACAATTCCCTTTAGAACATTTATATTTGCCGTTTTCAAATATTTTGAATAAGTTTTTAATTGCAACTCAAGCGTATTTGCCTCTGCATTATTGCCTGAATTTTGCAAATCATAAATTTTTTGCTGAATTTTATTTTCATCACCAATGCCCAACAGCTCAATCATATTTGAAAGCTTTGAATAAAAACTTTCAAGCGTCTCGCCATTTTCAAGCATATTTTCAATTGCACCTGTCATTGGATCTGTAAGACTTCCGGATGATTGCAAGAGATAAATCAAATCAAATGGCGACAAATCAGAAAATGTAATGCCAACATTTTTTCCGACCTCAAACACTTCATATTTATCGTCAAAACGATTATCATCAGAATCAAATGTCATCTCATTATGTGGATCAGTGATAATTGTCGGAATGTTTAATCGCATCAACTCTTCAAGAATAACTCGAAGACCATAACTCTTTCCGCTGCCGCTGCCGCCAAAAACGCCAATATGCGGATAGTCTTTCATCTTCCACAAGTCAAATATCATTGGCAGTTCAAATTGATCAATCGATCCGCCGTCCTCATGAGTTTTGTAGAGTGATTTTAAATCGTCACTCGCGCCGCTGTATAAATTGTCTGTGTTTTTTATTGCGCCGATTACAAGCCCCTTATCTGTTGAAGTGGAAATTAAAATCGGCTTTACCTCATCAAATGTCGGCACAAAAACATCACTACCCGTTTCAATAGGATATGGCGCCTCGTTTAACAATCTGACCTTTGCAATGTAAATCCTCTCGTTGTCAAGATCATATCCAAGCTCTTTAAGACTCTCCATCACTCGCTTATCCGCCATGTCGCTGTCAGGATCAAGCGGCATAAATCGATTATACGTGTGAGTTTCAGTCGTCTCACACAACAACGCACCTTGATTTGGATCAATTATTTTTAAATATTCATTAATGCGAATTGCACGCTCATTGTCCACGATGTACGCTTCGCTCTGGCTTGTCATGCCTGCAACTTTCATTACATCCACCTCTTCTTTCTTGCTTCATCAAGATATATTCTTCGTAAATCTTCGTCGATATAAGTTTTTATATACGCTTCAATTTCTCTGTCTGTAATTCTTGTAAATTTATCCACCATATCAATTATCATCGGAATGCCACGCCCCGATTCTGGGGTAAGTGTAAGCACAATGTCAATTGCCTCTTTAATTTTATCCTCCATAATTACTGGATAATCAATGGCAATCGCCTGTGGACTAAGTGCCGATCTTAAATAAACTGTTCCGACGTCTTGGTTTTTGCGATATTTTTCGCCCAAAATAAACGCTTCCTTATAATCCAAAACGCCAAACACAACCTCACGGTCATAGCAATTTAAATCCAAAGACTCCGCAACAACTTTGCTCTTCATATCTTCAATCACGCCAATTAAAATTGTTCCATTTTCATTTGCCAAATTCACAAGCTCTTTAAAATCGCTCTCAGCATTAGTAATAAATCTAATAAAACCGCCATCCATCAAACACGCATGGCTTTTGTATTTTTTTATGCCATCGATTGCAGTTAAAACTTCCAATCTTGCAAGCTCTCTGCTTGGGCTATCCTCATCGCCAACAAGCGGCGAAATAATTCTCGCCTTATTTATACGTTCACGATTTAAATCTGGCAAATAACACGACGAAATTAAATTCAAAACATTTGGCTCAGCACCTCCAAAAGAATTTAAGGATCCATCCACCGCTGCAATAGAATTCATTTTGTACTTTGCAAGCTCAGATTTATCGAGCCTATTTGCATTGTAAAACTCTCCAACAGCTTTTAGCCTTTCCTTGATGTTTGACTTGTCAATCTTTTGATATTCACTTCTCAAACTGTCGTTAAATCTTACAAATGCTTCAATATGTTCATTTTGATTATTCATCACTCTTCTCCATCAAATAATCGTAGACTTCATTTCGTTTTGCATGTGGGTTTTTATTTAAAATCTCTTTTAGAATTTCCTTTGTACGAAGACCTTTCGCCCTCAAATCATCAGCCATCTTTCTAAAGTCTTCAACAACTTCTTCTGCACCTTCAACGACGATTACAAGCTCACCTCTAAATTCCATATCAATAGCCTCACTCAATGTCGTCCTTATATGCTCTTCAAAAACTTTTGAAATCTCACGCGCAACAGATATTTTTCTATCGCCAAAAATCTTTAGCATAGACTTCAAACAATCGTTTATACGATGCGGAGCTTCGTAAAATATAATGGTATTTGTAATTGATTTTAAATTTAAAAGTTCACGCTCACGCTCGCCAGTTTTTTGCGGCAAAAATCCCACGAATGTAAAACGGCTTGCATCAAGACCTGACGACACAAGCGCCGGCACAAATGCCGTTGCACCAGGAAGCGTAATAATTTTTGTGTCAATATTTTTGACCAGAATTTCGCACGGATCAGAAATCCCCGGCGTTCCAGCATCGCTAATCACCGCAATGTCTTCGCCAGCATCAAGCAGCTCTCTAATCTCATCAATCTTTGACGACTCATTATATTTGTGAAGGCTACGCAATTTATTTTTGATGCCAAGCTCCTTCAGTAAAATTCCGGAGTGCCTGGTGTCCTCACAGTAAATAAAGCTGACAGATTTTAAAACCTCAACAGCCCTAAAAGTTATATCGTTTAAATTACCAATCGGCGTTGGCACAATGTATAAAATTCCCACATAAATCACCTACAATTATTATAACAGATTGCCAGATATTTTTCGACAACAAAAAACCAGCATCACTGCTGGCGAAAAAATTATTTATTTTTACTCTTCTTGTCCCTTATCAAAACATAAATCCATGCCAAAAGTGCTACTGCTATTAAGAGTAATGGCGTGGTAAAATACTTGACCCAGGCCCTAAAGGGAGTGTAGTCAAATAATTTAACATAAGAATAAGGGCTTGTCGAAGACAGGCTACGATTAATAATACTCGCCATAAAAAATAGAGAGTAGATAGATCTCGTTTTATCGTCTTGTCCCTCAAACCCTCTAGTTAAATTAAAAATATAAAAGCCAAGGGGTAGGACCTGACCCAAAATAGTCAAGACAACATTCAGCCAAGTTGGTATAAACAAAGCCTTGTCATAAACAAATTCCAAAACAGAATAAATAAATGGAACCAGTCCAAGCAAATAAACAAATGCCAAAACTGCCAATTGATATTTTCTTTTACTCTCGCTATGCTTGTAACACATTTTCTCCTCCTAATACTCTATTCTAAAATAATCCAAATATTTTTTAAATTTATCCTGTGCTGTGAGACAAGTGTCTATTAAATATCCCTTTTCTTCATTGTATTTTGCCAATCCTCTATAATAAAAATATTTTAAGTCTTCATCAATTATAAATGGCACAATATTGTTTTTTAAGGCTTCTTTGAGTAAAATTAACCTTCCAACACGCCCATTACCATCTTGAAAAGGATGAATGCTTTCGAATTTGTAATGAAAGTCAATCAAATCTTCAAATTTTTTATTAGAAATTAAATTGTAGTTTTTAATTAGCTTATTAATCTCACCCGCTACATTCTCTGGTGCTGTTGTTATATTTCCTCCAACTTCATTTGGCATTTTTTTATATTCGCCCACAGCAAACCAACTTTGTTTTTCGTCAGATGTATTTGATTTTAATATTCTATGAAGCTCCTTAATCATGTCCTCCGATAAAATTTCTTCCGCATTATCAATAACAAAATCAATGCATCTAAAATGATTTACCGCTTCAAAAACATCATCAACATTGACTTCACCATCTACGCCAAGTGTATTGGTCTCGAAAATATATCGCGTTTGTTCGTGACTGAGTTTATTTCCTTCAATGCGGTTTGAATGATAAGTAAATTCAATTTGCAATTTATTATAGATGCCGCCGGATATTTTTGCATCTTTTTCTTTCTTTAAAATTTCTAACAAATTCATCTTATCACCTATAATTATTATAACAGAATGAGCAAATAAAATCGACATTGTTTTATTGTAACAAGCATTGGGGTATAAAATTTATGTATACAAAAGGAGGTTTTTATGGAAAATAATAATTTATCAGAACAACTTGATTTGAAATTTTCAGATTACGAATACATTCGTCCTGATTTTTATGAAATCGAAAAAGTTGTTAAAGAACAAACAGAAAAAGTTAAAAACGCAGAGCATGTAAATGCTGCACACGAGGCATATCAAAGATTCTCTTATGCTCTTGAATCTGCAGACTCAATGATTACTCTTGCATCAATCAGAAATTCAATCAACACTAAAGATGAATTTTATGAAAAAGAAATCGAATTCATTCAAGAAAACAGTCCACACATTGAAGGCTCTGTCGTTGAATTCAAAAAAGCATTGCTAGAATCCAAGTTTAGAGAACAATTGGAAGAAAAGTTAGGCAAATATTTATTCCAACAATATGAAAACGATCTTCTAACATTCAAACCTGAAATCGTTGAAGACTTAATTGAAGAGTCTAAACTTTCAACCGAATATCAAAAACTTCTCGCATCTTGCCAAATGGATTGGGATGGTGAAAAATTAAATCTAACTCAACTTGGCAAATACACTCAAGATAAAGATAGAGAAACAAGAAAGAAAGCAAATCATCTTGTTGCAAAATTCTTTGAAGATAATACAGAAAAATTAGACGACATTTACGACAAGCTCGTAAAAGTTAGAGATAATATGGCAAAGAAACTCGGCTACAAAAACTATGTAGAACTAGGCTACAAGAGAATGGGCAGAGTTGATTATAACGCAGATGACGTTAAAAATTATCGCGAACAAATTATTTCAGAAATCGTTCCACTTGCAACAAAATTAAGAGAAAGACAAGCAAAAAGAGTTGGCCACGCATTAAAATTCTATGACGAAGGTTTGCAATTTGAAAGCGGAAACGCAAAGCCACATGGCGATAAAGATTGGTGTTTAGAACGTGCAAAGAAAATGTACAAAGAGCTAAGTCCAGAAACAGATGAATTCTTTAACTTTATGCTTGATCACGATCTATTTGATCTTGATGCAAAACCAGGCAAGGCTGGCGGCGGATACTGCACATATATGTCAAAGTGGAGAAGTCCATTTATCTTTGCAAACTTCAACGGCACAACACATGACGTAGAAGTTTTAACACACGAAGCAGGACACGCATTCCAAGTATTCAATTCACGTGACTATATTCCAGAATATCTATGGCCAGGTATGGAATCAGCAGAAATCCACTCAATGAGCATGGAATTTTTCACATGGCCATGGATGAATTTATTCTTTGAAGACGAAGTTGATAAATTCAAATTCTCACACTTACAAGGTGCAATTTTGTTCCTACCATATGGAGCATTGATTGACGAGTTCCAACACTATGTTTACGAAAACCCAACTGCAACACCAGTTGAAAGACGTAAAACATTTAGAGAACTAGAAAAGAAATACTTGCCACATCGTGATTACGACGGCGAAAAAATCCTAGAAGAAGGTGGGTATTGGTTCAGACAAGGACATGTATTTAGTTCTCCATTCTATTATATCGACTACACACTCGCACAAGTATGCGCACTTCAATTCTGGGAAAAAGATCGTGAAAACCACGAAGAAGCATGGAAAGATTATCTAACATTATGTAGAGCTGGCGGCACAAAACCATTCTTAGGTCTAGTAAAACTAGCAAATCTTAACAACCCATTTATAGATGGAACGATTAAGAAGACAATCGCACCGGTTGTGGAATATCTTGATGGAGTTGATGATAGTAAATTCTAAATTTGTGTAATTTGTGATTAATTTCGCGACATTCTCGTGAAAAAATTTTTTAGTCCTCGATGTACACTTAAGTACACCTGCGTCCTAAAAAATTTCTTTCAAGTCGAATCTCATCGAAATTTCCTCACAAATTATATGTAGAGAAATTATTGAATTTATAAAATAAAAAATTCCCAGCATAATTGAGGGAATAAAATGAAAAAATCTTGCAGGCATAATACATCCTGCAAGATTTTTTTGTTGTTTATTAACAAAATATTTTATTATACATATTATTTGCATTTAGCAAAAATTCTTCTACTTGTTATTTTTGAGGAAAAATTGATGAATTTTTGTAGCTTGAGACTTTTTGACGAATGAGGCGTACTCAAGTGTACGTCGGAATGAGCAAAAAGTCGAGCACTGCAAAAAGTCGCAATTTTAACCAAGAATAAATTGAGTAATCCCTTCGTAGTCGTCAATATCCTTAACCATCTCCACGCCCGTCTCCATCTGCTTGATATAGATTTGTCCTTTGGCAATTTCGTCGCCGCCGATTACTGTTGTAAATGGTATGTTTTCTTTGTTGGCATAATTCATGGAGCGTTTGACGCGTCTATCCATTTTTTCAATATCAACTCTTAGGCCTAGTCGTCTTAGATTTTCGGCAAGTATAAAACTTTCTTTTTGTGTGTCCATTGGAATTATAAATAGATCGACAATTGGTTCAACTTCTCCATCTGCTTTTGCTTTTAGGGCTTCGTAAATTACATCGAGTCCAAAGC
>CAMYPV010000039.1 GCA_947293975.1 uncultured Ezakiella sp.
CTGTCACAATTTGTATCGTGAGCAAGCATAACAGAAGTCCTATCCTTATCAATTACAGCATTTACTGCAACAAGTTTATTGTCTTCGTCGATTGTCGGAATGCCTCCACCGCCGCCTGCAATTACTACAGGAGAGCTTTTCAAGCATGCATTTATTGCATCCACCTCAACAATCTTAACTGGGTATGGACTTGCAACAACCTCTCTGTAACCGCGGCCAGAATCTTCTATCATAACCTTACCAGCACGCTCTAGCTCTTCAGATTTTTCTTTTGAATAGAAAGCTCCAATAGGCTTTGTAGGGTTATCAAAACTCTTATCGTTTTTATTTACAATAACTCTTGTTACGACAGTTGGCACTCTCTTATTAATACCGCTCTTGCTCAATTCGTTCTCAATTGCGTTTGACAATTGGTATCCAATAAAACTTTGGCTCATAGCAACGCATTCTGAAAGAGGAAGCGACTCTGTTTCGCTTTCCATCGCGCCCACGTCAATATTTTTCTTTATATATCCAACTTGAGGACCATTGCCATGGCAAATTACGACCTCATTTCCATCTTCAACCAATTTTGCAATCGGTTTTGCAATAATATTTACACTTTCTAATAACTCATTATAAAGAGTACCCAATGCATTTCCACCAAGTGAAATTAAAATTCTTTTTCCCATAACTCCTCCTCGTTAAAATATATTATAAGCTAGGTCAATAGCGACATCACAAATCAAATATTTGTCATCTAACTTTTCCTCACTAGCCAAACTTCTTCTATCGTGAACTTCCGCATCTAAATTATCAGCACTGTAAAAGAAATGTGCAATCTCTAAATCACGAAACTTACCCACAGCAGCAACTGCCGAACATTCCATATCAACAGCCACCACTCCACGTTCTTTCATCAAGTTAAATTTATTTTTTGTCTCTCGATAAAAAGCGTCGGTTGTCCAAACTTTTCCTACAGTATGTGATATTTCTTTTCCATCAAAATATCTTATCATCTTATCAATTGTTTTTGTATTTACATCTATCTCAGTAGATGCTTTTACATAATGGAAGCTGGTACCTTCTTCACGAACAGCACAATTTGGAACTATAATTGACAAATCTTTTATGCTTGAATCTAAAACCCCACATGTACCAAAAAGCATAAACTTTTTAAAACCCATGGGTATACATTCCTCAATAGTCCCTACAGTCATTGGTGCCCCAACTTCCCACATGGTAACGCCAATGTCTTTTCCATTATAATTAATTTTATAAATTGGAACCTCCCCATTTGCAGATAATGTGCTTGCAATTTGAATGCCCTTGTATTTTTTTACAATATAATCAATCAAAGGATATGAAAAAGCACCTATTAAAATTTCTGGACAATTTTCTATATGATCAATTGTATGTTCAGCCTTTATAATCTCTTCACTCTTATCGTCAAATATAATACACATAAGTCCTCCAATCCAAATTATTAAGTGAGAATACAAAATGATTATAACATAATAAATTTATATAATTCAAGTACTTATGAAATAAAAAAACTCGCTAGCCATAAGCCAGCGAGTAATTGATTATTATTTTCTACCTGTAATGAGTTTAACTATAAATATAACTACGCAAGCACCTACAATGCCGCTTACAATATCGCCTACAAATCCTCCCTTGGATTGTAATCCGATTAAGCCCAAGACAAAGTTTCCTATGCCTCCGCCAATAAGTCCTGCAAGTATATTTTTAATTGCACCCATTTGAGCATTTGTCTTCATGATAATGGATGCAATCCATCCACAAAATGCTCCGGTTATTATTGAACTAATCATTATTCCTCCTCAATTTTTGAGAAATAAAGATGAATTTATTTTAGGTTTTCCCTCATCATCCAAATTTCTTTGTCCAATCCACTGATGATGTCTTCTAACATGCTTACCCATGGATAATCGTCATTTGCATCTGCTTCTTTTCTAATTTCATGAGCCATGTTTCTGAAGTATTCAAACAATTTTAGAGCTTGTTCAAAAGCTTCTTTTGTTGTCCATTCTTTTTCTTCAAGTTCTTTAACTTGTGTAAGTTCAAGATATTTTGAAACTTTTGTTACAGGAATTTCTTCATCCATTCTCATCTTTTCAGCAACTTCATCATAAATTGCATGAACTTGATCATACAAGCCTTCTAAATATTCGTGTACATATTTAAATCCAGGTCCTTTTACATTGAAATGTAGATTGTGTAGATTTACATAACCTACTAATAAATCTGCTAAAAATATATTCTTTTTGTTGTCCATAATGATACCTCCTAAATTTATTCACTATTTACACTATACATATACCCAACTTTTATTATTTAAAACAATAAAAATTTAAAATATATATTTAAAAAGCAAGACCTTCAACGATTAGCTTTTCACTAAACAAAATTTTCCTATATTTTATAGTAAGCTCTCCACTCTTTGTGTTTGCAGCCACAGTTACATAAACCGTAACTCCATCAACATCGTATTTGTCAAAGTCATCAATGTTTTCTTTTGGTTTTCCCAAAGTCACGCTTGGGTTTGGTTCAACTCCTCAGCTTGCGCAACCTTCAATGTCTACTGTTAATTCGTTTGAGTTTTTCTTTTTTAGATACTCAAGTACTTTTTGATCTAATATAATTTTCATTTTATCTCCCCTATTCTGAAATTATTTCACTTCTGTTGTATATTTCTTCGTTTAATACGCCTTCTGATTTCGCAGCAACAACACCAGCAACAACTGAGTCACTAACATTAAGAGCTGTTCTGCCCATATCAATCAAAGGTTCTATTGCTATTAACAAACCTGCAAGTTCGATTGGTAAGCCCATACTTGATAGCACAACAATTGCTGCAAATGTAGCTCCGCCACCAACGCCAACAATACCAAATGATCCAAGCGCTGTAACAATTACAAGCTTTGCTAAAAATCCAATTGAAAGAGGATTAATGCCAACAGTCGGTGCAATCATAACGGCAAGCATTGCTGGATAAATTCCTGCACATCCATTTTGTCCAATACTTGTGCCCAAACTACCTGCAAGATTTGCGATACCTTCTGGAACGCCTAAATTTTGCTCCATATTTGTGATTGTAATTGGAAGTGTTCCTGAACTTGATCTTGAAGTAAATGCAAACATAAAGTTTGGCATAGACTTTCTAAAGAAAGTAACAGGATTTAATCCAAATGCTCCCACGATTAATCCGTGAACGATAAACATAATAATAATTGCAACATAGCTTGCCAAGATGAATGATAGTAGTCTTAAAACTTCTGAATAATTTGAAGTTGCCATTACATTTGTCATCAAAGCCATAACGCCATAAGGTGTTAATCTTAATACTATTCTAACCATTCTCATAATTACATCTGAAAATGCATTTAGTACATCAATAAACAAATCGGCGTTCTTTGAATTTGCTCGTTTTAAATATAAAGCTGCAAGTCCTAGCATTGCTGCAAAAAATACTGTTGCTAGAGTTGCATTTGATCCTTGACCTGTAAGTGCATAGAATGGATTTACAGGGATAATTTCAAGAATTTGTTGTTGAATTGGTTTTGCTTCAAAATTTTGTAGTGTTTCAACAAGTTTTTCTCCCCTTGCGACTTCTGCTGTTGATGATTGCAAGCCTTCAGCTGATAATTTAAATACAGATGAAGTTAAAGCGCCAACAAGTGCCGCAACAGCAACTGTAAACATCAAAACTGCCATAATTTTAGCAGCAGATCTACCAACATTCTTTTCTTGATTTGCAATAGCCTTTGTAATAGATACAAATACAAGTGGGAATACTATCATTCTAAGTAATCTAACATAACCACTGCCAACCAAAGTTATCCAACTCATTGACTTTGAAATTTGATCTGGTTCAACTAACAATTGTAGAATAACACCAAATACAATACCAACAACAAGTGCTGTGATAACTCTAACGTTAAAACTCATGTTTAATTTTTTCATGTAGCTAATGCCATACATAAGTACAACAAATGCTAGAATAATAAATAAATATAACATACTTTCCTCCTACTTAAATTCAATTTCATTATAACCTTTTGCCTTTAAAAACTCAGTTAGCATCAATTTAAAACGTTCCGTTAAAATTGATTGAGCGTCTGATGACATGATTTTGTTTTCAATAGCAATCTTTGCAGCGTTGATTGCTTTATTTGTTTCGATTAAATCATCCTTTTTCAAATCTCTGCCATCAATATCGTGCTTTGTGATAATTGGCGCTGGAAGATTAATTGTGATTTTTTTCTTGCCGTCATATTTTGCAAGAATCATACCTTCTTTTAATTCAGTGCCATCCTTTGCTTTTTCTACAACAATATTATCGCCATTCTCAAACTGCATCATAACTCTACCGCTAACATCATCAAGACTATAGCTATAATCATACACAACACAGTTGGCAATATTCGCAATAGAAAGCTTCATGTCGTCATTATATTTCTTCTCTTTGATTTTGGAATTTATCATAAAATACACAACAGATATTATCAACAAAATTAAAACAGCAATTGATGTGTAGATTATGATTTTCTTTTTCTTATCCAAGTTTTCCATATCAACCTCCTAGTATTTTTTTACCCAAAATAAAAAAATATCTATCAAACGATAGATATTTATTGCTCTACATTTTTCATTGGACATTTACAATCGTCACAATTTTTTCCTCGTTTACGCTTAAGGTCATTAATGCCAAATACAAAATATTCAAACGAATCATTCTTTTCTATTTGTACTTTAACCTGATCCTTAATCGCATATCTTTCAACGACTTTTCCCTCGCCTTCAGGAGTGATGACATATTCTTTCAAGTCTGGCAACGCCTTTAGCCTTTCTTCATAGACATCTTGCTCGTAGTTTAGACAGCACATAAGCCTGCCACACATACCGCTAATTTTTGACGGAGTAAGTGATAGACCTTGATCTTTTGCCATCTTAATTGTAACATTTTCAAAATCTCTCAAAAATCTACTGCAGCAAAGCTCTTGGCCACACGGACCAAGTCCGCCCAACATTCTAGCACCATCTCTGACACCAATTTGTCTAAGCTCGATTCTAGTTCTATAAATAAATGCAAGTTCCTTTACCAACTCACGAAAATCTACACGCCCTTCAGCATTAAAATAAAATAATAATTTTTGATTGTCAAAAGTATAAGAACAATCAACAAGCTTCATATCAAGATTATGTTTTTCAACAAGACCTCTACAAACTCTAATAGCTTCTGAAGCTTTAATAACATTTTCCCTATATCTTTCAAGATCATATTCATCGGCAACCCTAATAACAGGTTTTAATTGTCTGCTCTCTTCTTCATCGCTTGCATCGTGCGACGCCACGCGAGCAAAACCAAGTTCTTTGCCGTGAATTGTCTCTACAACAACGCCGTCTCCTTTTTTTATATCAAAGTCAAGACTGTCAAAACTATATATTTTACCAGAGTCGTTGAATTGTATACCTACAACTCTAACCATATTTACCTCCTACAAATATTTTATCATATTTTATTAATTATGACAAATTAAAATTTCCCCATAAATAAATCAGTCATGATTACCTTCTTATTAAAATTTCCCATATATAATAACATTGCTTCGTCAATCTTTAATAGCAAGCGGTCAATTATCTCTGGCTTCAAATTTAATTTCGTCTGTAACAATCTCGCATCATAAATATCCCCTTCCTCGCCCAATGCATTTTTTCTCATGGACTTTAGAACGCAAATAGTATATTTACAAAGCGTTTCGAATTCATCTTTGTCAAAATCTTTTGAATACATCAAAGGATCACGATACAAAAAATCATTTACAAAATCACTTAATCCACCAGTATCATACTCAGAATATTTTATCGCTTTTGAAACACTTCCATCAGCAAGCGCCAAAATCTCTGGCGACAAATTCTTCTGAAGCGCTTGATTTAAATCATCATTTGTTAATTTTTTAAATTCAATATTTATAACTCTGCTTCTAATTGTTGGCAAAAGCATTTCATATTTATCTGTAATAAGTATTATCGACTCACCAATTGGCGGATCTTCAATTAGCTTTAAAAGTGAATTTTGGCTTTCAATATTCATTGTATGTGCGTCATCTATAACCACAAATTTTCTACCACCAGAATATGATTTCAAAGATGAAAACTCTATAAGCTCTCTTATCTTTTCAAGCTTAATAATATTATTTTGCGGTTCTACAAAAAAGAGGTCGGCATGAACGGCCGCCTCTTTAGTATTAACATTTAATATTTTACCAATGACCTCTAAAGCCTTGGTTTTTTTGCCTACGCCCTCCGGCCCACTTAGGCAAACTGAAATTGTATCTCTAGTTAAAACATCTTCAACTAGTTTTTGTGATTTTAAATTTCCAATCATTAAATTCTAACAAATTGCTCCACATCAATCACAAATACAGTTGCGCCGCCAACCTTAACTTCAAGAGGATAAGGTATAAACGCATCTCCAGGCATAGTAACGGTTAGAAGTGAAGTTGTAATCTCTCTTTGCTTACAGTTGTGCTCGATAATCTTCAAAGCTTCATCTAATCTTTCCTTTTCAACACCAATCAAAAGAGTAGTGTTACCAGCTTTTAAAAATCCGCCTGAACTTGAAAGCTTTGTAAGTCTATATTTTTTCTCTGTTAATTCTTCTACAAGAGCATTCACATCTGCATCTTGAACAATTGCAACTAGTAATTTCATAATAACCTCCTGTTTGTTTAAAATCCTGTAGTAATTATCTTGCTTTACTATATTCTAACACAACAAAATGAGCATTTCAATTATATAGAGCCAACTACTTCGTCAATCGAACAAATAACGTCTTTTAAAACGTCTTCTTTTGATTGATTAGCGTTGATAACCTTTACATTAGGCTCATTATTTAACTTGCGATATGCATCTTCAACTTTTGAGTGAAAATCAATTCCTCTAAGCTCAAGTCTATCCAGCTCTCTTTGATTAATCTTTCTATCAATACCTTTGTCAGCTTCAATCATCAAAACAATATATAAATCAGGCCTAAATCCACCAAGAGCAAAATCATTAAGCTCTTCAATTTCTTTCATGCCAAGACCAAGCCCCGCGCCTTGATAACAAATGCTACTCATCAAAAATCTATCCGCAATAATCAAATCATATTCCTTTAGATCCTTTTTTAGCATTTCATAGTTTTCACTTCTCATCGCAGCGAACAAAAGCGCCTCAGTCTTTGGTGAAATCTGATTGTTTTTGTCAAGCAAAATCTCGCGAATTTTTTCGCCGATTTCAGAACCACCAGGCTCTCTAAAAAATTTTACCTTTTTATTTTTATAATACTCTTTTAAACCATTTACAACAGTACTTTTACCAGTACCATCTGGCCCTTCGATAACGATAAACTTACTCATTATTTTGTATTAACTAAAATATCGTAATAATATCTATATCCTGGACTTACATCTGCAAAAGTTTTATACAATGCAAGTTGTTCATTAATTTTATCAGCATCAATTTTAATTCCTCTAACTTGAGTTAAAATCGAAGCAAGTTCTCCCCTAGTAATTGCTCTATCACAATTGCTTGGGTTATCGATTGCCTTAATCCATCCATCCATATAAGCTCTTTGCATTTCGCCCATAGCCCAGTGATCTTTAGGGATGTTTGACATATTGCCTTCCATAGGTGTAAAGCCTTTGTATCTAACAAAAACAGTAATGACTTCAGCAATTGAAATTTGCTTTGTAGGCATCATATCGCCGCTGTCGTTGCCCTTTAAATATCCCTTTTCCTTTGCATGATTCATAGCAGGCTCAAACCAATTTGTGCCAGCCATAACAGGTTGACCATCAAGTCTAGACAAAATAACTGCAAACTCCGCTCTCGTTAATTTATTTTCAGGATTAAATCTGCCCAACTCATCTCCCATTAAAATTGGATTTGATTCAACTTCAGATTCGTCCTTTGAAAAACTATTTATAACACTTAAAATATCGTTTGGATCGATCATATCACGTGGACTAAAAGAATCCAAATAGTCTTCAAGTTTTTTAACCGCTGTATAATAGCCTGGTTTTCCCTTATATTGTTGAATCAATGAAAGAATTTCATTTGTGTATTTATCAACCAAGTATTGTCTTTCGTTTTCTACCGCTCTCCAATACTTTTCTTGTTCTTTTTTCATCTCTTCTTGCTTCTTTTGCTCTTCAGTCTTTGTATCTGATTTATTATCAGCCGCATAAGAAGTAGGTATAATATATAAAACCACACCCAAAATCATCATTACTGCAAGCACGCCTGCAATAATCTGTGCTACTCTTCTAGTATTTTTCATTTACTCCTCCACCTCTCCAACAAAAGCCACATGGCCCTGTTCATTTTCTCTGTAATTTTGTTTGAGATTCTCATCAATCATAATGGCATCTTTAAAGTCCGTTACAAGTATTTTTCTAAGTCTAATCAAATTGTCCACGCCATCAACCTTAAGCTCACCATCAACAATAGATGTCTTAAAGCCAGCGTGTTTTATTTTGTCCTCATCTCTACCAGAGACAGAACCAAAATACTCAATCATCTTTTCATTTGTGGTAGCAATATAAAAATCATCAGCCTCATCTAAAAATTCAAATGTATAACGCGAGCGCCTTACATAAACCGTAAACACATGCTTATTAAAAAGAACACCTTCTTGTGCCCAACCGCATGACATAGCATTTACACTGCCATCTTTTTTTACAGCAAAAAGTAAAAAATCATTCTTCAAATACTTGTCTATTATATAATTCATAATACACCTCTCTGGTAATTATAACATTTTTTATAATTCTCTTCAAGTAAAACGCTAATTATGAACGAGCAAAAATATTTTTGGGCACAAATAAAAAAGACCCGTGACCAGCACGAGTCTAAAAAACTATTTTGCGTGAATTGTTTTTGCAAGTCTTTCTAGAGCATCAACCGTTCTTACGCCTGGTGTGATTTCTGAAAGCTTAACTCTGATGAAGTTGTTGTTTTTAACAGCAGTAATATCCTTTGTTACTGGATTATCCTTCATCTTTTGAACTTTTTGATCAAAATCATCTGTATTTCTTATACTTACGCCGTAATCAACAACGATAATATATTCTGGATCTTCTTTGATAATTTCTTCCCAACTTGCTTTATCCCAAGTTTTATCTACACCCTTATCAGCAAGAATATTTTTCGCACCAATGAGTTTTAGAACATTAGTTGTGTATCCTTCATAGACTGTAAATGGATCTCCATCTTCTGAGTCATAAATAAAAACTCTCTTTTCTGGTAAATCTTTTAAACTCTCTTGAACCTTAGCGAGTTTTTCTCTTTGACCATCAACAAATGCTTTTGCCTCTTGATTGCGATTGAAAATTTTACCATACATTAATAGGTCTTCAAAGTTTGTTTCAAGATTAGCATCTGTTCTCTTCATTGATTCTGGAATAAAAATGTTTACATTTTTTTCAATCAAATTTTTAGCTTCAATAGCTCTTTTTGTAAATGGTACTGGCCAGCCTGATGTAAAATCAGGATTTTCAGCCATAAATACTTCTAATGATGGCCATTTTTCACTTAATACTTTTACTTGATCATAATCAGCCTTTAGGCTATCATAAATTTCTTCTTCTAAGAATGCCGTGCCAACCATTTTATCCTTTAGACCAATTGCCAGCATCATTTCAGTTGTTGCTTGTGACATAGAAATTGCTCTTTCTGGTGTGTGGTCAACTGTAAATTCAACTTCTGCACCATCAAAATTTTCTTTCCATGTAACTGGATAAACTGTTTCGTTTTCATTAGTTTGTGTTTCGTCAACTTTTTCTTCTTGCTTTTCTTCAGGCTTTTGAGTTTCTTCTGCAACTTTAGGCTCTTCTGTCTTTGCAGGTTCAGCCGGTTTTGTGCATCCAACTGCTAAGAATAATACAGCAAGTAATAAGCTTAATAATCTTTTCATAATTCCTCCTAATAATAAATTATAAATTCAGGTTCGTACAAAATTTTAAAGTCTATATTATAAACTTCCTTTAATAATTCTTTTGTAAGAACTTCTTTTGGCTTTCCGGTTGTTAAAACTTCTCCGTGATTTAAAACGACTACCTCGTCGCAAAACTTTGCCGCATGCGAAATATCGTGCAGAGTCAAAATCACCAGTTTTTTCAATGATTTTAATATTTGCATAAGCTCAATTTGATATCTTATGTCAATATGATTTGTTGGCTCATCAAGCATAATTATATCAGTACCTTGTGCAAGTGTTTTCGCAACAATTGTCCGTTGTCTTTCTCCACCAGATAAGTTTTTAATCGGTCTATAAGCAAGATTTATTATACCAATTAATTCTAAAATTTGCTCAACTATTTCTTCGTCATTGGCATTATATTCTTCAAATCTTTTTTTATAGGGATAACGTCCCATCATTACAAGATCTTTCACTTTCAAGTCATGTTCAATGCTTTCATTTAATTGATTCATAAATGCAATACGCCTTGCCATTTCAATGCTTGTAAATGTTTTTGCACATTCACCATTTACTAGGATATTTTCCCGGTTTTTTTTACCAGCATAAATTGTCCTCATTAATGTAGATTTTCCGCTGCCATTCGGTCCAATAATTCCATAAACTTTTTCGCCTTCAAAATCTAAATTTATATTTTTTAAAATTTTTATCCCGTCAAATTTCACCGACAAATTATTAACACTTAAACTAGGCATCTTTATAACCTCGCTTTATAATATAAACGAAAATTGGTGCACCGAAAAATCCTGTAACCACACCAATAGGCAATTCTCGCGGTGCATATAATGTTCGTGCAATTATATCAGAAAGCATCATAAATGTTGCTCCAGATAATATTGAATCAATAAATAATCTTCGATGATTAAATGCTGAAATCTTTTTAATAATATGAGGCACAATTAATCCAACAAAACCTATTACTCCAACTTCTGAAACTAAAACTGCAATTGCAATTGCACTTACAATTACAACTTTCAATTGAAATTGCCTTACCTCAAGTCCACTATTCTGTGCATTGTCAAGTCCCATAAACATAAGATCTAATTCTTTATGATAAATAAATACAAAAATTGCAAGAACTAAAACAACTATCGATATATAAAAAAGGCTCCTGTAATTTGCACTTGTAAGTGATCCCATCATCCAATACGTTGCTGACCTCACTTGGGCCTCATTTTTAGAATTAAAAATAATTAACGAAGTCATTGCGCTAAAAAATCCACTCACACCCATTCCCATAAGAACAAGTCTAACTGGATTTCTATTGCGCCCTTGCAAAAACACGACAATAAATGTCGACAGTATCGCCCCGATGAAAGCGCCAAAATAAACGTTAAATCTACCAAAGATACTAAAAACACCATATACAATTGTAAACACTGCTCCCGCACTTGCACCAGATGATATGCCAAGTACATAAGGATCGGCAAGCGAATTTGATGTAATTGTTTGCATCAAAAGACCTACACCTGCAAGAATTGCACCAGCAAGTGCCGCCAACAATACACGTGGAATTCTAATCTGCTTAATAATTATATAAGTTTTATCGATAGAATTTTCTGTAAAAATATTTTTAATATGATCAAATATATTATCGTATTCAATTTTAACAGCGCCAAAAAATACTGACGCAAAAATCGTCACAATCAAAATCGCTAAGAAGATAATTGTTGAATACTTTTTCATCATCTATTGATAACTGCTTCTTTTAAATCAAGAACTCTGTTTACTGGCACAGAGAGTTCGTCAATGCCAATTTCCAAGAAAAAGTCAAGCAAACTTATATCTG
>CAMYPV010000040.1 GCA_947293975.1 uncultured Ezakiella sp.
AAATCATAATTTAATGTGATAACGCTCTCTCAACTGTACTTGACATACAAATGTAACATAGCTATAATGGTTGTGTTAGAGACGCCAATAGGTGTCTCAAATAAAAGGAGGAAAACATATGAATAAAAGATTATTGGCTTTAATCGTTGCTGCACTTATGGCAATTACATTGTTAACTGCTTGTGGCAAAAAAGATGAAGAAAAGCCAGCAGAAGAAACAACTACTTCTGCAGAAGAAAACAAAGAAACAGAAACAAAGGACACAGAGACAGAGGCTAAAGAAGAAATTGATGCTGATCAATACCTCAACACATTTATTGATCAATGGCCAAACACATATGACCCATCAACAGGTTCAGACACTTATGGTAATGGTGTAATTCTAAACGTATTAGAACCACTTATCAGATTTAACGAAGATCACTATGAACCAGCTGGTGCTGAAAGTTGGGACATCGCAGAAGATGGTCTAACATACACTTTCCATATCAGAAAAGGAAACAAATGGGACGACGGAAAAGAAGTTACTGCTCAAGACTATGCTTTTGGTATTAGACGTTCAGCAGATAACAAAACTGCTTCTCCATATGGTAACTTACTATACCCACTATTAAATGGTAGAGAAGTTAACGCTGGTGAAAAAGAAGTTTCAGAACTTGGCGTTGAAACACCAGATGACTACACACTAGTTCTAAAACTAGCTACACCTACACCATACTTCCTAGACCTTGTTCTACAAAGAGTTTACTTCCCACAAAGAGAAGACTATGTAGAAAAATATGGTGACCAATATTCAACAGACTTAGGAAACATCCCAATGTGCGGACCATTCATAATTGACAATATGATGATCAATAGTGAAATTAATTATGTAAAGAATCCTAATTTCTGGAACGCTGAAAATGTTAAACTTGAAAGAGTTCACGCTGCTGTTTTATCAGACGTTAATACAGTAAACAACGCTTTGATGACAGGCGAAATCGACTACTCAGGTGTTGGCGATCCTAAGGTTCGTGCAGAACTTGAACAAACAGGTGAATACGACGTTCTAAAGAGACAAAATCCTTGGACAGGTTATTTCATGATGAACTATGGCGAAAAATCACATGTTGCTAACAACAAAATCACAAGAGCAATCGCTGCAGTTCTAGACAGACAAGAAGTTATTGACAACGCATGGAACGGTACACCAGTACCAGCATACAGCTTTGTAGCTCCAGTTATGCAATGTCAAGGTAAGGAATTCAACAAAGACGGCGAAGGCCCAGCAAAGAGATTGATGGAAGACATCAAAGATCCAAAAGCTCTATTCGAAGAAGGAGTTAAAGAACTAGGCAAAGATCCACAAGGATATGTTGTAAGACTATTAGGTTCAGATAACTCAGACGCTGGACGTATTGCTATCGAAGCTTTCCAACAACAAATCGAAAAAGGTTTAGGATGCAAAGTTGACGCTGAAAACTTAGACTGGAACGCATTTGTTAACGTTGTAAAATCAGGCGATTTCGATATCGCTTGGGCAGGTTGGGGCGCTGACTACAATGACCCTTCAAACTTACTTGAAACTGTATACTCAAAAGCTCCAGCATACAACCTAGGATGGCACAATGAAAAATTTGACAGCCTACTAGAAGAAGCTGGCAAAATTGTTGACGCTGACAAGAGAGTTGAACTCTTAAGAGAAGCTGAAAACATTATGATTTACGAAGATGCTGTTATTATCCCAATCAACCACGGTGTTGCAAATATCTTCAGAAAGAAATATTTACGCGGCGCTGCAAACAACTGGTTCTCAACAATGGGATTCCAAACTCTATATACAGTAGGAAGATAAGAAATTTTTAAGTAGGGAGGGCAAGCTTTTAAAGCGAGCCCTCTTACCTACATAGAAGGGAGAAAAGATGACAAGATATGTATTAAAGCGTATTGCTTTTATGATTCTATCTCTGCTTATAATTTCTGCCGGTACATTCTGGATGATGCACAGCGTTCCTGGCAATCCACTTTTGAATAAAGTTAAAAAGAATCTACCACCTCAAGTTATGGAAAACTTTATGAAAAAGTACAAACTTGACAGACCTATAGCAGAGCAATATGTAAACTTTTTAAAGAATGCTGTTCAGGGCGATTTTGGTGAATCGGTTATTTATCCTGGACAAAAGATTTCAAAGACTATTGCAAAAACTGCGCCAGTAAGTGCAAAGCTAGGTCTTATTGCCCTTGCAATTGGATTTACTATTGGTATTAGTTTTGGTTTTATTGCTGCTTTAAATAGAGGTAAATGGCCAGATTATATGGTTATAGCCTTCTCGATTATCGGCGTTACAATTCCGTCATTCGTTATGGCAGCATTGTTACAATATTTCTTGGGTAATAAGTTGAGAATATTCCCAATCACTTATAAAGCACACAACTGGAAATCAATGGTTATGCCTATTATTGCTCTGTCATTTGGTACTATTGCTACTTATGCTAGATATATGAGAAGCTCTGTACTTGAAGTTGTTAACTCAGACTATGTTTTAACTGCAAGAGCAAAAGGCGTAAGTAAAATGGGAATTTTATTTAAACATATTTTAAAAAATGCGATGATCCCAGCTATTACAATTTTGGGACCACAAATTATGGGAGTTTTTGGAGGATCATTCATCATTGAAAAGATTTTTGGTGTTCCAGGACTTGGATTTTTCTTAGTAAAAAGTATTCCAGATCGTGACTATCCAATGATTATTGCTTCAACAGTTTTATTTGCATTTTTATTTGTAGTAAGTCAGTTGCTTGTTGATATAGTTTACGGTCTTGTTGACCCAAGAATTAAAATTCAGGATTAGGAGGAGCAGATGGAAAAAGAAATTAAAAGAGACGACATCAAAATCACTCCGGATATGTTTAAGCGTATCCCGATGGATGATGATGAAGCTGAAAAAATCGCTCGTCCTATTATCACTTTCTGGCAAGATGTATGGCGCCGTCTAAAGATGAATAGAGCCGCTATGTTCTCGCTAGTATTAATTGTATTGTTATTATTCTTTTGTATATGCGGGCCTATGATGACAGGCTATGTTTATTCAGAACAAAATGCGCAAGTTAGAAACCAAGCTCCTAATGCAAATTATTGGTTTGGTACTGACTCTGCTGGTCGTGATATATTTACTCGTATTTGGATTGGTGGACGTAGATCACTTACTATCGGACTTGTCTGTGCTACCGTTGCTATGATCGTTGGTGTTGCATACGGTGCTATTGCAGGTTTGTCAGGTGGTATGGTTGATACTGTTATGATGAGAATTGTTGAAATAATTTCGTCGCTGCCGTATCTATTGATAATAATTTTGTTCCAAATTTGGATGGACAGTCAAACCTTTGGAACGATGCTTCTCGCCTTGTCGGTAACAAGCTGGACTGGTACAAGTCGACTTGTTCGTGGTGAGGTTTTGAGAATTAAAAACGAAGAATACGTTTTGGCAGCAGCAACTCTTGGCGTACCACAATGGAAAATTATTTTAAGACACTTGGTACCAAATGCTATGAGTATTGTTATTGTTGGTGCGACATTTGATATTCCGGGCTTTATTTTCTCGGAAGCATTCTTATCATATATGGGTCTAGGTTTAAAACCACCGGAAGTAAGCTGGGGTATTATGTCAAGTGAGGCTCAAGGACAACTTATGTTCTACCCTTACCAATTATTTTTCCCAACACTCATGATAGCTTTGACAATGTTATCATTTACACTTTTAGGCGACGGATTAAGAGACGCTCTTGACCCTAAACTAAGAAAGTAAGGAGAGTATTATGGAAAAATCAGATAAATTAATAGACGTTAAAAATTTAAGAGTATCTTTCCACACTTACGCTGGTGAGGTTAAGGCTGTTAGAGGTCTTGATTTCCACGTAAAAAGAGGTGAAACTCTTGCATTTGTAGGCGAAAGTGGATGCGGCAAAAGCGTTACTGCAAAAGCTCTTATGAGACTTTTGCCAGAGGAAAGTTCTGAAATCAAAAAAGAATCAATAATTACATTTGAAGGCGAAGATGTTATGAGCATGAAAGGTCGCAGACTCACCGATTTAAGAGGTGGCGATATTGCGATGATCTTCCAAGACCCAATGACATCTCTAAACCCAACACTTACTATTGGTATGCAAATTATTGAAGCTTTAAAAATTCACAGAGGTCTAAAGGGCAACGACGCAAAACGCGAAGCTATTAGACTTTTGGAACTTGTTCAAATTCCTGAAGCAGAGAAGAGATTAAAGAGCTATCCACACGAATTATCAGGTGGTATGAGACAAAGAGTTATGATTGCGATTGCGCTTTCATGTTCGCCAAAGCTTTTGATTGCTGACGAACCAACAACAGCTCTTGACGTTACTATTCAAGCTCAAATCTTGGACTTGATTCACGACTTAAAAGAACAACTTCACACAGCAGTTATTCTTGTAACACACGACCTTGGTGTTGTTGCAAACTTTGCAGATAGAATTCAAGTTATGTACGCAGGCGACATTATCGAAGAAGGTAAGACAGAAGAAATCTTCTACAACGCAAGACATCCTTACACATGGGCTCTTCTAAATTCAATTCCGAAGGTTCATGACACAAAGAACGACGACTTGCGTGCGTTGGGTGGCACACCGCCAGACTTGTTATTGCCACTTCCTGGCTGTCCTTTTGCTCCTCGTTGTTCAAGAGCGATGGAAATTTGTAAGAAAATGGCACCAGCTGCAACTGTTCACTCAGACACACACCGTTCATGGTGCTGGCTAGAACACGAGTATGCAGGCGAAATCGACTGGCAAGCTATGAGAGAAGGAGGATACTAATATGGAAAAAGAAGTTCTAGTAAGAGTTGAACATCTCTCAAAACATTTTAAGGTCGGAAGACATGCTATTTTAAAGGCAGTTGATGATGTTAGCTTTAATATTTACAAGGGCGAAACATTTGGTGTTGTAGGTGAATCAGGTTGTGGTAAAACAACTTGCGGACGTACAATACTTGGAATGTATCCAGCAACTCATGGTAAGGTTATATTTGAAGGTAAAGACATTCAATCTTTAAGCAAGAGCGAAATATTTGACTTCAAAAAGAAAGCACAATATATCTTCCAAGACCCTTATGCATCACTTGACCCAAGAATGACAATTGGCGATATCATTGCAGAAGGTATGGATACACATTTTAATCTTTCCAAAAAAGAAAGAACAGAAAGAATCAACAATCTATTAGGTACTGTTGGTCTTAACAAAGAACACGGCGCTCGTTTCCCACACGAATTATCAGGTGGTCAAAGACAACGTGTTGGTATTGCAAGAAGTCTTGCGATTGAACCAAAGTTCATCGTCTGTGACGAACCAATTTCAGCTCTTGACGTAAGTATTCAAGCGCAAGTTGTTAACTTGTTAAACAAATTACAAAAAGACATGGGTCTAACATATATGTTTATCTCTCACGACTTGTCGATGGTTAAACATATTTCAGACAGAATTTGTGTTATGTACTTGGGTTCAGTTGTTGAGCTTGCAAAATCCAACGAGATTTACGAAAACTCATTACACCCATACACACAAGCACTTATCTCTGCAATTCCTGTTCCAGATCCTAATGTTGGTAGACAAAGACAAAGAATTCATCTTGATGGCGAAGTTCCTTCACCGGTAAATGTTCCACCAGGATGTAAGTTCGCAGGTCGTTGCAGCAAGGCAATGCCAATTTGTCACGAAATCGTTCCATCATTACAAGAAATCAAACCGGAACACTATGTTGCATGTCATTTGTATGACAAATAAGTTTTTTAGACGCTCACATTTGTGGGCGTTTTTGTTTGCCAAAATTTAAATGCATGCTTTGACATTAGTCTTTGATTGAAATAATTTTCTTATTATTGTATAATTATAAGGGGAGGATTTATGAAGAATATTCTTGAAATAATAAAATTTGGGGTTAACAAATACTTTAAATTTACTTATCCATATATTATTCTCTTGACGGTTCTACTTGTAATTTTAATTATTTTAGAGCCGATTGTTGCGGGGCTTTTGCTCATTACTCTTGCGTTTTTAATTACGCGCGAGATTACCGAGCATGAAAACCGTTTGTCCTTGCAGCAGTCAGAGAAATCGAAAGAGTCAGAGGAGTTTGAATCTGTTACAAAGCACGCAATCTTTAACATGCCTTATCCACTTGTTATGCTTGATAAAAACGGGGTTATCACATGGCAAAACGCTCCGTTTAGCAAAATCGTGGGCGAGCTAGCAAGAAACACAAGGCTGAGTGAAATTATTCCGGCGATTAATCTAAGCGAGCTTGAAAAGGCTCAAGACAGTTTTACAATTTCATTTAAAGACAGATTTTACATTGTAAAGAGCGACCCTGTGTTAAGTCACGGAAAGGTCGAAAGATATATTGTGTACATGCTTGATATTACAGAAAATCATGCGCTTTTAAAGGCGTACCAAAAAGAGGCGCTTTCTGTTATGTTGGTGTTTGTGGATAATCTTGACGAGGTTAAATCAGGTGGCGACGAAGCGCTTAGAACCAAAGTGCAGTCGACTGTTGACACGACAATTGTGGATTATTTTACATCATACAATGGCATTGTACGAAAGTATGAGACTGATAAATATCTCGTAATTACAGATCGCGAGAGTTTTGAAAAAATTAAGACGAAGAGATTTGATATTCTTGACCAAATGAGAGAGATTGAATTTGAAAACACAATTCCAATTACTCTTTCAATTGGCGTTTGCGATTTGGGCGACAATCCTAACGATAAATTTATCAAGGCAAGAAGCTCGATTGACATTGCTCTTGGTCGTGGAGGCGATCAAGCTGTGTGTGTTGGCAAAAATGGCTACGAATACTTTGGTGGCAAGACCAAGGCGGTTCAAAAGCACACAAAGGTCAAGGCAAGAGTCATTGGCTATGCGCTTAAAGAATTGATTGACAAGGCTGAGAACATCTATGTAAGTGGACACAGAAATCCAGACATGGATGCGATTGGTTCGGCGGTTGGTATTATGGCGATTGTGCAATTAAGAGGCAAGAACGCAAGACTTGTGCTTGGTGACGACACTGTTGCTGTGCAAAATATCATCGACATGATGAAGGACGAATCGCCAGAGATTTACAATTCAATCATCAGTCCTGAAGAGGCCTTAAAAAGCTACAAGAAGGGCGACTTGTTAATTCTAACCGACCATCACAAGCCGTCGCTGTCACCAAGCGTTGAACTTAGCGAAACGGCGGACAATATTGTTGTAATCGACCACCACAGACGCGCGGACGAATTTGTAAACAATCCTGCACTTGTTTATCTTGAGCCACACGCATCAAGTGCGAGTGAGCTTGTTGCGGAGATTTTGCAATACATGGTCGAAGACAAAAAGCTTTCGCACTTTGAATCATCTGCACTTCTTGCAGGGATTATGCTTGATACAAAGAATTTCACAACGCAGACTGGACTTAGAACCTTTGAGGCTGCGGGTCTACTTGTAAGAATGGGCGCTGATCCCGAAGAGGTTAAGTTGCTCTTTAGAGACGAGTTTAGCACATTTGTCAACAAGGCAAAGGCGATTGAAACCGCTGAAATTTACGAGGGTGCATTTGCAATTTCACGCACCAAAAACGAAGGCGAAGAGGCAATTTTGACCGCTGCACAGGCAAGCGACGACTTGTTACGTATCGAAGGCGTAAAGGCGAGCTTTGTGCTTGCAAATGTTGATGGCAAAGTGCATATAAGCGCTCGTTCAACGGGCGAAGTGTCTGTACAGCTCATAATGGAGGCAATGGGTGGCGGCGGCCACATTGCACAGGCTGGTGCAAGGGTTGAAGGCAAGATTGATGATGTTATTAAGAAATTAAAGACGGCAATTGACGATTATATAAAGGAGGACAATTAATATGAAGGTAATTTTAATTGAAGATGTAAAGAAAATTGGCAAAAAAGGTGAGATCAAGGAAGTTAAACCTGGTTACGCAAGAAACGCACTTTTTCCACAAAATTTGGCAATTGAGGCGACCTCTGAAAATTTACAAATATGGGAACAAGAACAAGCCGAGATTAAAAGGCTTGATGCAGAAAATAAAGCTGAAGCAGAAAAAATTAAAGCACAAATCGAAAAATCAAATATCAAAATCGAGTGGAAGGGTGGCACATCTGGCAAACTCTTTGGTTCGGTTACAAATGCTGAAATTGCAGATGCAATTAAGAATGAATTAGGAATTGACATCGACAGAAAGAAAATCGAACTCAAAAGCCCAATCAAAAACGCTGGCGCTTACGAAGTGCCGGTCAGATTATACGGGGGTGTGACGGCTGATTTAAAGCTTGAGGTTGTAATTTAATGCAAGAATTTATTATGCCCGAATCTTTGGATGCGGAGATAAATGTAATTTCAAATATGATCAACGATGCGGACAGCGTCGACATTGCTCTTGAGATAATAAAATCCGAGGAGGAGTTTTATCACAAGCGCAACAAACTTTTGTACAAGGCGATTTTGTCGCTTGCTGCACGTGGCAACTCTATAAACAGGGTTAGCATTGCAGAGGAGCTTAAAAAAACCGACAGCCTTGAAATGGCGGGCGGTGCTCAGTATATAGCGGAGGTTGGCTCAAGCTATGTAACGGGTGCAAGGCAAAAGGATTTGGCGGAAATTGTACACGAAAAATATCTGTTTAGAAAGCTCGCGTCGATTGGCGACGAAATAAAAGTCCGCGCAATCGAAGCAAAGGGCGATGCAAAGCGTACAATTGGAGAAGCTGAGAATATGCTTCTTGATTTGGGTTTGCAATCAAGCGATGACGACCTTACGCAAATCGGAAGCATAATGCAACTCTCAAGTAAGGACTTAATGCGACGTGCTCAATTAAAAGGAGCATTGTCAGGACTTTCGACAGGCTTTACCGACCTTGACAATATGCTAAGCGGTTTTCAAAAAAGTGATTTGATACTTCTTGCTGCAAGGCCGAGTATGGGTAAAACTGCGATTGCAATTAACTTTGCGGTGCATGCAGCACTGAACAAAAAATCCGTTGCAGTGTTTTCGCTCGAAATGAGCAAGACTCAACTTGCACTTAGAATTTATTCGCAGCTGACAAATATCAGTCTGACAAATCTTATCAAAGGGGATTTGAAAGTAGAAGACTGGAAGAGAATTTCCAAAGAATTGGTTGATTTTTCACAAAATAATATGTTCATCGATGACAAAAGTGGATCGAGTGTTACGGATATGCGTGCAAAATTAAGACGACTAAAGCTCGAACAAGGGCTTGATCTTGTTGTAATCGACTACTTGCAATTGATGGAAGCGGATGGCAAAAACGAAAACAGAACGCTTGAGATTTCAAAAATTTCTCGCGGATTAAAATCGCTTGCAAAAGAGCTTGACGTGCCAGTTATTGCACTTAGTCAGCTGTCGCGTGCGCCAGAGCAAAGAACAAATCACAGGCCTATACTTTCAGACCTTCGTGAGTCAGGGGCAATCGAGCAAGACGCAGACGTCGTTATGTTTTTGTATCGTGATGAATATTACAACGCAGACTCTGAGGACAGGGGCATTGGCGAGGTAATTGTCGCAAAGCACAGAAACGGTCCGACTGGTACGGTGAAACTTTTGTACAAGGGAGAAAACACAAAGTTTTTGGACCTTGCAAAGATACCGACTCCACCCGAGTATCAAAATTAAATCAAAATCACAGGAGCGAAAGCTCCTTTTTGTTTTAAATTGAAAACGTCCAAGCCTGTGCGTTATCTTGAAATTTTTACCGAGATGTAGTATACTTGTATGTAATAAGATTGTAATATAAGAGGTTTTTATGAAAATTAATTTTGAAAATATAAAAGAAATACATTTCATCGGCATAGGCGGCATCGGCATGAGTTCGATGGCGCGTGTGCTACTAGATCGAGGTTACAAGGTAACAGGTAGCGACAGATCAATCACGCCGATTTGCGAGCATTTGATTGAACATGGCGCAAAGATTACCGCACCCCAAAGCAAGGACAACATCAAAAACCAAGATCTAATCGTATACACCGATGCAATTTCAGAGGACAACGAGGAATTTGTCGCGGCAAAACAAAGTGGAATACAAATGATTGACCGTGCGAGCTTTTTGGGCGCACTGATGGATAGATACAAAAAGAGTTACGCAATCACAGGCACACATGGCAAAACAACAACCACTTCAATGCTTGCGACTATTTTTAAGCACAGCGATTTTATGCCGACGATATTATTGGGCGGAAATCTTGACGAAATCGGCGGCAATGTGCTTGTGGGCGAACACGACGTAATTCTTTGTGAGGCGTGCGAGTACAAGGGAAATATTCTAAAATACCACCCAACAACGGCGGTTGTCCTAAATATTGACGAAGATCATCTTGATTACTACAAATCGCTCGAACATATCGAAGAGACATTTATAGAATTTATAAAAAATCTAAAACCGAACTCGCATTTGATAATAAATGGAGACGAGGCAAGTCTAAAGCGTATCAGAGATGCGCACGATGGCAAAACGATCACATTTGGCATATACAAGCCGGCGGATTTTAGAGCCACAAATATAAAATACGACGAACATGGATTTGTAAGCTACGATTTGCTTTTTGAAGGCAAAACATATCCGATATCAATGAAGGTAATGGGCGTACACAACGTCTTAAACAGCCTTGCAGCAATTGCAACAGCATACGATGCTGGGCTTTCAATCGAAGTTATAATTGATGCAATCTCTAAATATAAATCGGTGCATCAAAGGCTTGAATTTTTGGGCGAAAAAAATGGCGTAACAGTAATGGACGATTACGCACATCACCCAACCGAGATAATGGCAAGCTTAAACGCAGTTAAAAACATGAACAAAAAAAGAGTTTTCTGCGTGTTCCAACCGCATACTTACACACGTACAAAGATACTCTTAAACGGATTTGCAGACGCATTTAAACTCGCAGACGAAGTAGTCGTAATAGACATATTCGCAGCGCGCGAAGTGGATACACTCGGCGTACACTCAAGGGATTTGGTCGAGAAGATGAACGAACGCGGCATCAGCTGCAAATACTTCCCAGGCTTTGACGAAGCCCTCGAATTCTTAAAAGGCGAATTAAAACCGGGCGACCTGTTTATAACAATGGGCGCAGGCGATGTAAATAAATTGGCAAAAATGTATTTAAAATAAAACGT
>CAMYPV010000041.1 GCA_947293975.1 uncultured Ezakiella sp.
ACCCATAAGGTTTCGTCGGCAGCGTCAGATGTGTATAAGAGACAGATTTATTAGTAATTGATATTCCAATTCCTGCAGCAGCTGATATTTACATTCTTCAATTTTAATTTTCTATTGATAGTCTAATTGTTAAGAAAGTTTAACAATTTCATGCGCATGATATTTGTTTTTAATGTGTTTTTATGTAAGTATTAGCAATCTCTTAAAAATGATTATAATTTAAATTTTTTAATTTACATTATGCGTGTACAAATATTTTCGTCGTAATATAACATCTTGTTTTATTACAGCGTCATTAAAAATGCTATGATTTTAACTACAATTCATCAAGCATGTGTGGATATTCTTTGGTTAATCTTAAATGCCTTACTGCGAACAAATTGATATTTTTATTTGATTTTGTTTAGCTAACATATAATTTTTCGTACTAAAAAACGGAGCTTTTGTTCGCTCCGTTAGTTTTTTATTTTGTTTGATTTTTGCAAGCTTTTACTACTTGGCTTAATAATATTGTTGTTGTGATGCTGCCAACGCCACCTGGTACTGGTGTTATTGCAGATACATAATCTTTTACATCATCATAGTTTGCGTCGCCTGATAGTTTGCCGTCTGCTGTTGTGCCTACGCCTACGTCAATTACAACTGAATTTTCTGTGAAATATGATTTGTCAAGCATTGCTGGGCGTCCTAGTGCTGTGATTACATAGTCCGCTCTTTTTGTGTGTGCTTTTAAATCTTTTGTTCTCGAGTGACAGATTGTAACGGTTGCGTTTTCTTGAAGTAGCATCATTGCAAGCGGTTTTCCAACAACCATTGATCTGTTAATTACAACTACATCTTTGCCTTCGAGTTCGTAGCCATGGCCTTTTAGCATTTCTACTGCTGCTCTTGGGGTTGCTGGCTCTAAGCCTGTTGGGTCGCCTTCAAAAATCTTTTCAAGATTAATAGGATTCATTGCGTCAACGTCTTTTTCTGGTGCAATTATGTTTTGCATTCTGTCTTGATCGATATGCTTTGGAAGTGGTCTAAACATCAATATTCCGTGAACATTTGTGTCGTTGTTTAGGTCGATCAAAGTTTTTTCGAGTTCTTCTGTTGAAGTTTTTTCTTCTAGGCCAACCAATCTTACATTTAATCCGATTGATTCTGATACTTTAACAATTGCTCTTTCATAAGAAATATCTGAGTCATTTTCACCGACTCTTACAACTGCAATTGTTGGCTCGATGCCTTTTGCTTTTGAGCTTTCGATTTCTGATCTTAGATTTTCTTTGATTTTGTCAGCTACAATTTTTCCTCTTAATTCTTTCATTGTACCTCCTATAACACGCGTTTTGCGCTTAAGAATCTTTTGTTGTAATAGTTTTCTGATAGTGAATTAATCATAACACGCATTTGGCTTGTGCTTGCTGCGTGAATGAATTTATCGTTTCCTATATAAATTCCAACGTGACTTACACCTCTACCTGATGTATTAAAGAATAATAAATCACCTGGTGTAAGTTCATCTCTTTTAACAACTTTTCCGTATCCTGATTGTGATGCACTGGATCTTGGTATTTTTATTCCCATTTGTTTGTAAACCCATGAGGTAAAACCTGAACAGTCAAATGAATTTGGTCCTGATGAGCCATATACATAAGGTGTGTTCATTTTTGTCATTGCAATTGCAACAACGTCGTTTTCAAGTCCTGGATTTCTGTTTACTGATCTCGTAATTTTATCAGTGATAATTTTTACAAATTCTTTTTCAATCAAGAAATCTTTTTCATCTTTTGTACTTGCCAAAAACTTTCCATCTTTGTAAGATTGTATTACAACTGGTGTGCCAGCTTTTAATGATGTGTTGTCGATTAGTTGAATCAATCCTGTCAACTCTCCGGTTACTACATTTGATACTGTTTCTTTTGTTAAGTCGCTTGATAAAACATAGCCCGTCATATTGTCAGATGTCAATACAAATGAATATTCTCCTTCATTTTTTTGAACAGTTACTGATTCGCCTTCTAAGAGTTGGCGTTTTACATTTTCGCCATTTTTGTCATCCTTTAACGATGTGATTCTTCTAACACAATAGTCGTTGATTTTCTTGTCGAATTGAATTATATTTTCAGATGTTACTTCTGTTGAAGCATTACCTTTCTTTACAATATAGCCATTTGGAGTTTCTTTTAAGATTTCTACTTCTTCTCCGTCTTCAAAACTTATTACAAGGTCTTGATTTGTTTTAACTTCTATTTTATTTATAATTGTACCTGTGTCGAAT
Source organism: uncultured Ezakiella sp. (assembly GCA_947293975.1). Classification (GTDB taxonomy): domain Bacteria; phylum Bacillota; class Clostridia; order Tissierellales; family Peptoniphilaceae; genus Ezakiella. The sequence continues at coordinate 2,267 of CAMYPV010000041.1, forward strand.
GTTGACAACGCAAGTATTGATACAGCTCCTATAATTTTGAGTGTACCTTTTAATAGTTGTTTCATAAATCCTCCTTTAATTAACATAGTTATTATATCAAAAAACTATGTTAATTGCAAATTAACGGCTATCTTATCTTTTTTCGATATTGTAAAATCCGCAAAGGCCCTTGTATTCTGCTGTAAAGTCGAGTTCCTCTTCTATTCTTAATAACTCGTTGTATTTTGCAATTCTGTCTGTTCTTGCAGGTGCGCCAGTTTTAATTTGTCCTGTGTTTAATGCTACAGCAAGATCAGCTATAAATGCATCTTCGCTTTCGCCAGATCTGTGTGAAATTACAGCTGTAAATCCAGCTTGCTTTGCCATTTGAACTGCATCTATTGTTTCAGTAAGTGTACCGATTTGATTTAACTTAATTAAAATTGAATTTGATATTCCTTCTTCAATTCCTTTTCTTAATCTCTTTGTGTTTGTTACAAATAGATCATCACCAACTAGTTGTACTTTTTCTCCGAGTTCTTTTGTTAACATTGCCCAGCCTTCCCAGTCGTCTTCGGACATTCCGTCTTCAATTGAGATTAGAGGATATCTGTTGCATAAATCCTTGTAGTAATTTACCAACTCTTCTGATGTGAATTCTTTGCCTTCGCCTTTTAAAATATATTTTTTGCTATTTGCATCATAAAATTCTGTGCTTGCTGCGTCAATACCCAAATATACATCTTCTCCTGCTTTATAGCCTGCTTTATCAATAGCTTCGATAATGACTTGCAAAGCTTCTTCGTTTGATTTTAAATTTGGAGCAAATCCGCCTTCGTCACCAACGCCTGTGGATAGACCTTTTGATTTTAATACATTTTTTAAATTGTGATAGATCTCAGATCCAACTCTTAGAGCTTCCTTAAATGTCTTTGCACTTACAGGTAGTATCATAAATTCTTGTATGTCAACATTGTTGTCTGCGTGTTCACCACCATTTAAAATATTCATCATTGGAACTGGCAAAACTTTTGCATTTACTCCTCCGATGTATTTATATAGTGGTAATCCAAATTCACTTGCAGCAGCTCTTGCAATGGCAAGGCTTACACCTAGTATTGCATTTGCACCTAGTTTATCTTTGTTTTCTGTGCCATCAAGATTTATCATTATATTGTCAATTTCAGTTTGAGCATCTACTGGCAATCCAATCAACTCTGGTGCGATTAAATCATTTACATTTTCAACTGCCTTTTCCACGCCTTTTCCAAGATATCTGCTCTTGTCGCCGTCTCTTAGCTCCAAAGCTTCATGCGCACCTGTTGATGCACCTGATGGAACAATTGCTCTACCCATAACTCCACTTTCGGTAACAACCTCTACCTCTACTGTAGGATTTCCCCTTGAATCAAGCACTTCGCGTGCATGAATATCTAAAATTCCGCTCATAATTACTCCTTATATTCAACTATTCTCTTCCAAGAATCAATCTTCAAACTTGCTCCGCCAACTAAAACTCCATCAACATGTTCTGTTTTCATAATCTCGTCAATGTTTTTATCATTAACACTTCCACCATATAACAAATGAACGTCATCTTTGATGCCTTTGTACATATAATCAAGTGTATTTCTAATAAACTCCAATGTGATTTTTATATCTGAAGTTTTCGCAGTTTTACCAGTGCCAATTGCCCATATTGGCTCGTATGCAAAAATTATCTTTCTTGCATCTTCTATATCAACACCTTCTAAACCCTCTTTTAATTCTTTGTACAAATAAGCTTCGTAGGTCGAATTTTCACGCTCCTTTAATGGCTCTCCAACACAAAAAACTGGAGTTACATTGTTTTTAATTGCTGCCTTTACTTTTTTATTTAGCAAATCATTTGATTCGTTAAAAATATTTCTACGTTCTGAATGACCTACAAGAGCGTATTTTATTCCAAAATCTTTTGCTTGTTCTAAAGAAATCTCGCCTGTGTACGCACCTTTTTCTTCAAAATAAAAATTTTGCACACCGTAATTGCCATCTTTTAAAAACTCCTCTGCTTGATACAAATATATGCTTGGCGTAAACAAAATCATATCACGATTTGCTTTTAAATCAATTTTGCTAATTTCTTTTAATAAAGTTTCAGATTCAACCTTTGATAGATTCATCTTCCAATTTGCAGCTAAAATTTTTCTTCTCATTAAGCCTCCTGTAAAGCAGAAATTCCTGGCAATTCCTTGCCTTCCATCATCTCTAAGCTTGCGCCACCACCAGTCGAAACATGTGTGACTTTGTCTTCATAACCAGAAAGTTTAACTGCAAGACTAGAATCGCCCCCTCCGATGATTGAAATAGCATCGCTTTCTGCAACTGCTTTTGCAATTTCAAATGTACCTTTAGAGAAGTTTTTGTTTTCAAAAACACCCATTGGTCCGTTCCAAATTACAAGCTTTGCTTCTTTAATTGCATCTTTAAATAATTGAATTGTTTTATCACCAATATCAACTGCCATCAAATCTGCTTTATCTGCATCAAGATCAGCCATTTTAATTACGTCTGAATTGTCTAAATCATTTGTCAGTACCAAATCAACTGGAAGCAAAATCTCAACATTATTTTTATTTGCATTTTCTAAAAGCTCTTTTGCAAGTTCAATTTTATCATCTTCAACAAGTGATTTGCCCATACAATAGCCCTTTGCCTTTAAAAATGTGTTTGCCATTGCTCCGCCAATGATTATCTTGTCAACTTTTTTGATAAGATTTTCAATTACGCCTATTTTATCACTTACTTTTGCTCCGCCCAAGATTGCAACAAATGGATGCTTTGGATTATCAAGATTTTCTTTGATGTATTTAATTTCATCTTCTACCAAAAATCCAGCAACTGCTGGCATCAATTGTGATACGCCAACATTTGAGCTGTGGGCTCTGTGGGCAGTTCCGAATGCATCATTTACAAAAACATCGCCATGCTTTGCAAGCTCTTTTGCAAATTCTGCGTCATTCTTTTCTTCGCCTGCGTTAAATCTCGTGTTTTGAAGTAATAAAATACTGCCATCAAACTCTTTTGAAGCAGCAACCGTTTCGTCACTAGTTGGAGTCTCGATATCAAAGAAAACTACTTTTCTTCCAAGTAATTCCTCAAGTCTATTTGCTACTGCTTTTAGCGAAAATTCTTTATTATATTGTCCCTTAGGGCGACCTAGGTGGCTCATAAGAACCACCTTTGCACCTTTTTCTAAGAGATATTCAATAGTCTTTAACGAAGACTTAATTCTAAAATCATCTGTGATTTTTCCATCTTTCATAGGCACGTTAAAATCGACTCTAACCAATGCCCTTTTATTTTTAAAATCAATATCTCTAACTGTTTTTTTCATTATATACTCTTTGCCACCATTTTAGCTAAATCTACAACACGGCATGAATATCCCCATTCATTGTCATACCATGAAACAACTTTTACCATGTTATCTCCCATCATCATTGTAAGTTTGCTGTCTACAATTGAGCTGCGTGGATCTCCTTGGAAGTCGATACTTACAAGTTCTTCATCTGTGAAACCTAAAATATTTTTCATTTCATTTTCACTAGCCTTTTTAAGTGCAGCATTAACTTCTTCTAATGTTGCTGGCTTTTTAAGTTCAAATACAACATCTACAACAGAAACAGTTGGTGTTGGAACTCTAAGAGCATAGCCATTTAATTTTCCTTTTAATTCAGGAATTACTTCTGCAACAGCCTTTGCAGCGCCTGTTGTTGTAGGAACCATACTTAATGCAGCAGCTCTTGCACGGCGTCTATCCTTCTTATGTCTTTTATCAAGAAGCATTTGATCTCCTGTGTAAGCGTGACATGTTGTCATCATACCCTTTACGATGCCAAAGTTATCTTCAATAACTTTTGCAACTGGAGCCAAGCAGTTTGTCGTACAACTTGCGTTTGAAATAATATTTTGTTCTGGTTTATATGTGTCACAGTTAACACCCATTACAATTGTGTTATCTAAACCTTTGCCCGGAGCTGTTAGGATTACTTTTTTAACAGTTCCTCTAATGTGTTTTCCAAGGCCTTCCATATCTTTAAAAGCACCTGTTGAATCGATAACAATTTCAACTCCATGCTCTGACCAATCAATTTCAGATGGATCTCTAAAACTTGTAAAGTGAACTTTGTGACCTTCAATGTTAAATCCGTCACCTTCAACTTCGATTTCTTTATTGAATTTCCCATACAAACTATCGTATTTGAAAAGATGTTTTAAGTCTTCTAAATCACCACTTGCATTGATGTGGACTAATTCTAGACCATGATTTTCTTCTAGCAAAATTCTAGCAACATCTCTTCCAATTCTTCCAAATCCGTTAATTCCTACTTTCATTTAAATCCTCCTAATTAATTCTTTTTTACATATTGCAATCCATTTGCTTTTGGCGCTCTGTTTTTGCCAGATGTAATAATCAATATTATAAGCGTTAATACATAAGGTAGCATTGATAATACAGAGCTAGGAATGTTTAAATTTCCTCCACCAAAATGAATTGCAAGACCCTGTGCAAGACCAAATAACAATGATGCCATCAAGGCTCCTTGCGGTTTCCAATTCCCAAATATCATTGCGGCAAGTGCAATAAAGCCCTGGCCACTTACAAGTGTCGTTCTAAAACTTGCAACAACAGCTATTGATAAGCTTGCGCCACCAAGTCCTGCCAAAAATCCACTTGACAAAACTCCGAAATACTTAATCGCTCTTACATTTATGCCGAGTGTATCAGCAGCGAGTGGATGTTCTCCAACCGCACGCATTCTTAATCCTAATTTGGTTCTATATAATATTATATATACAATCACAACTAAAATCAACGCTATATAAAAAGTTGCGTATTGATTAAATGCAGATTTTAAAAACGAGCCATCTTTAAAAACATTTGTCAGCCATTGTGGTAATTTTTGATCCATTGTAAGCGGCGTTGAAGTTGCTCCGCCATCGAACAATAATCTACATAAGAACAAAGAAAGTCCAGGTCCTAAAAAGTTTAGAGCAGTACCGCTTATAACGTGATCTGCGCCAAAGTTTACCGTTGCAATTGCATGTGGAATTGTAAGAATAATACCCGCAAGCCCACCGCAAATGAATGCAAGCCATGGATTACTTGTAAAGTGAGCAATCGAAGCTCCAACAAGTGCTCCAATTGACATTATCCCTTCAAGGCCTATGTTAACAACGCCTGTGTTTTCACTCATAACTCCACCGAGTGAAGCAAATATGAGCGGAGTTGCGTACATAAATGTTATACCAATTATAATTCCTATTTCTTGTATATTCATTTGCTATTCTCCTTGTCTGAATTTTTATTTTTTGCTCGCTTGAAACTTTTGATAATAAATGGTATCGATATGAAAAATACAATAAATCCAATTACTATCGAAACGATTTCACCTGGAACACCAACGCTTAAAGTTAACTTTCCTCCACCATATTTTAATGCTGCGAAGAATAATGCAGATGGTATTACGGCAATAGGATTGTTAAGAGCAATAAGTGCTATAGCAATTCCATCAAATCCTACTCCCGGTTGAAGAGAAAGCACACCTATTCTATGTGTTACACCCAGTACGTCAATTGCTCCTGCAAGTCCACCGATTGCGCCTGATATAAACATAGCTTGCATAATCTTTGTGTTAACTGATATACCTGAGAATTTTGCTGCGTCTTTATTTAAACCAACCGCTTTAAGCTCAAAGCCCAATGTAGTCTTCTTTAAAATAAACCAAATTAAAATAGCAACTATTATCCCAATTAATAAACCGTAGTTTACTGGAGCTTTAAAAAAGTTTTGTAAAAATGAACTTTTTGATAAAAATTCAACGCCGGCTTCGCTTGTTTTCCAATTTTCCAAAATTCTTATACTTGCATTTGAATTTATGTTAAAACTAAAGTCACTATTGGGTTGTCTTATACTGTTCCATGTCAAAACAAAATTGTTAAAATAAAGTGCAATCCAGTTTAGCATAATGGATGATATAACTTCATTTACATTAAATTTTGCCTTTAAAAATCCTACAATTGCACCAAACAATCCACCAGCAGTAATTGCACAAAGCATACAAAACAGTGGATGAATAACAGGTGGCAAATCAAAATAAATTCCCGCAAATGCAGCCGCAACACTACCTACTAAAAACTGTCCTTCAATTCCAATATTAAATAAACCAGTTTTAAAAGCAAATGCAGCCGCAATACCCGTTAGCAACAACGGTGCCATATTTATTAAAGTATAGCTAATAGATGTTGGAGTGTTAACAACACCATATACGAGATTAAACATAACCTTTATTGGATTATGTCCTGCTATTAGCAATACGATTGATCCAAATAATAATCCGACAAGAATTGAAATAAATACTGTCAAACCTCTGTTTTTACTATTCATTTGTACCTCCTGCCATCAATAATCCTAATTCATTTTCGTTAGTTTCCGAAGCTTTTTTATGCGAAACAATCTTTCCGTCAAAAATTACAGCAATCTCATCTGATAAATTCAAAATTTCATCAAGCTCAAAACTGACAAGTAAAATTGCCTTTCCCTTGTTTCTTTCCTCTACAATTGCTTTGTGTACGTACTCGATTGCCCCTACATCAAGCCCTCTTGTTGGTGTTACTGCAATCAAGATATCAGGATCTTCTGTAATTTGCCTTGCAATAATAACTTTTTGTTGATTACCACCAGACAAACTGCCTGCCGATATCGAACCATTTTCTGGTCTAATATCGAACCCTTTTATTAAATCTTCGCCTCTTTTTGAAATTTCATTTTCATTTAAAATTCCAGACTTTGAAAGCGGGTTATCCTTTATCCTTAAAATCGAAAGATTGTAATTTACTGGATATTCTAAAACCAAGCCATGTTTTTGTCTGTCTTGTGGAATTGATAATAATTTTGAATTAATAATTTCTTTTGGACTAGTATTTTGAAGCTCTTTTCCATTGATAAATATTTTTCCGGATTTAACATTTGTCATACCAGTAATTGCATCTACCAATTCAATCTGTCCGTTTCCATCAACTCCTGCAAGCCCCAGAATTTGTCCGCGTCTTAATTCTAAATTCAAGCCACGAACTCTTTCCCTGTTATCAAGATCGTCAACTCTTAAATCTTCAACCTTTAATACAACATCTCCAAGTTCAACCTCTGGCTTGTCAACCTTAAACTCAACCTGACGACCAACCATCATATTTGCAAGATCCTGCTCTGTTACATCAGCAACATTCACAGTATCAATTTTTTTGCCGCGTCTAATTATAGTGCATCTATCTGCAACAGATTTTATTTCACGCAACTTATGTGTGATGATAATTATAGTTTTGCCCTCAGCCTTTAAATTATGAATAATTTTTATAAATTCATCGATTTCTTGAGGTGTTAAAACAGCTGTAGGCTCATCAAAAATAATAATATCAGCACCCCTGTATAGAGCTTTTAAAATTTCAACTCTTTGCTGCATACCAACGCTTATATTCATAATCTTTGCATCTGGATCAACCTTAAGACCATATTTATCAATTAAATCTTGAATAGATTGCTTTGCTTTATTGGTATTTAAAAACATTCCAGTCGTAGGCTCTGTGCCCAAAATAATATTTTCTGTTACCGTAAAAACATCAACCAACATAAAATGCTGATGCACCATCGCGATTTTATTTTTTATTGCATCAAGCGGCGACGATATATTTACTTTTTTACCATTAAGATAAATATCTCCGCCATCTGGAGTATATAGACCATATAAAATATTCATCAAAGTCGATTTTCCCGCGCCATTTTCACCAAGAAGCGAGTGAACCTCTCCTCTATTTATATCAAGGTCTATTTTGTTATTTGCAATGTTGTTACCGAAAATTTTAGTAATGTTTGACATTTTAATAATTTTATCTTCGGCCATACGTCCTCCTTTACTTAAAAAAAGACGACCTAAATATAGGTCGCCTAAATTTTATAATGATTTTACATACTCTTTGTATGATTCTTCGTTATTTGGAACTTTAATATCTCCATTAATAATTTCAGCTTTAATCTTTTCAACTTCTTCTAAGACGTCAGCTGGAACGTGTTTGTTGCTTGTTGGAGCAATATCAACACCATTATTAGCTAATGAGAACACAACTGTTCCTGCTTTAAAATTACCTTCAGCAAATGCTTTTGAAATATCATACATGGCAACGCCAACATTTTTAATTGTAGAAGTAATTACGTGATCTGGAGCGATGTAGTTTTGGTCTCTATCAACACCAATAACCTTTTTATCTGCTTCTCTTGCAGCTTCAATAACTCCATCGCCTACACCACCTGCAGCGTGGAATACAATGTCAGCTCCGCCTTCGTACATTTTCTTTGCAATAGCCTTACCCTTTGTTGCATCTGTAAAACTGTCAGCGTATTGTACTTCTACTTCAATAGTCTTTCCTAGTTCTTTTGCAGCGTAATCAACACCAGCTTTGAAACCATATTCAAAAGCCCAGATGATGTCTCCTTCAATACCACCAACAAAACCAACTTTATTTGTTTCTGTCATTTTACCTGCAATATATCCAACCAAGAATGATGGCTCATTATCTTTAAATACACAGTTAACAACGTTTTTCAAATCAGGATTTGATGAAACTGAGTCAATAAGTGCGTATTTTGTATCTGGGTTTGCTTCTGCTGCAGCTGTTAGGTCTGCTTCAAGTTTAAATCCAACACCCCAAATCAAACCGTTTCCAGCTTCTAAAAGTGATTGGAAATTAGGTGCATAATCAGCAGGTACGTGACTTTCTACATATGAAACATTAATTTTTGTATCTTCTTT
>CAMYPV010000042.1 GCA_947293975.1 uncultured Ezakiella sp.
AACTTATTTATTAAAGGGAGATAAGTTAATCACTTACACAAGTGAACACGATGTTTACGATGGTTATGTTACTAATAAAGATGGTGAAGCTGACACAGAAGTAACACCAACTTACGAAGGGAATCAAGTTACCATCGAAAAAAATGGTGAAACATCATATGGCGGAACTATAGTTAAAGATGCTATCTATGACAAAAATGGCAAAATCTTTAAAGAAAATGGTTATACTGGAAAAGGTGGAGAAGTTCTTATTGACGCTGATGGTAAGAAAGCTACCATCGTTCAATATGATCCAAAAAATGTTATAGAAGATGAAAAAACTGGTGTAAAGATTGTTACAGTTGGAGATAAAATTTACCATATCGTTAAAAATCCAGTATTTAATAAAGATGGATACATCATTGACGGACTTGAATACAAAAAAGGTCTATCACTTATTGACAAGTTCGGTAAGAAGATGAACATTGAGGTTACTGAAAATGCTGGCAAATACACTTTTACTAGAAAAGTGAAGAAAGGCGACAAAGAAGAATCTGAGACAAAGTCCAACGGCAAAGATGGCGACAGAACTATAAATGTTGATAATAAAACTGATGAACAAATTTTAGTTAACAATAAAAATAAAGTTGTTAAAAATGACGAAGTGAATAACGTAAAGCCTTATGAAATTGTAGGACCTAAGTACTATTACGATGGAAAAAAATTTGTTGAAGCACATTATAAAACTATTTATCTTAACAAGACAATTCAAAACACTTATAATGATGGTAAAAAAGATATTGTGATTGATGGTAAAAATATTTATCAAGGAAGCCTAAATCCAAATGACTACTACAGTGTTAATGATAAAGTCTATGTAAAGAAAGGCGATATTTATATTTCAGCTAAAGCTGACGAATCAAGTGATATACTAACAGAAAAAACAATTGCAAAAATCGTTCAAACATTAGGTAATATTGAAAAAGTTACTGATGAAGTAGATATCTTTAGTGCTATTCAAAACGCGAAATTTGCTCTAAGATTCCCAGGATTCTTAGCTGGTAAAAACATTGTTTATAATCTTCATGCTGAAGTTATGGCAACTTATAAGGATCCAAAACAAAGTAATGAAGGCGAATTTGAAGATAAGTCAATCTTTAAAAACAAAGTTAAGACAATTGATAAGTACTTTACACTAAAGAATGAAAATATCGTATCGACTAAATTTAATAAAAAGGGTCCAGAGGTTTTGAAAGCAGATCCAAAGGTTAATCTTCATTTCTTTAATATTTTCTACAGAAATGCAGGCGATAGAGACAGAGATAAAATTATCGCTGATTTATTAAATGTAGAAGATGAAGTTAATAAAGCTGAAAAAGCTTTCAACGAAGCTACAAGTGAAGCTGATAAAAAAGATAAGAAAAAAACTTATGAAAATCTTAAAAAAGATAATAAGGAAAAACTTGAGCTTTTGGCTAAATTTAAAAATGAGTTAAATAGACTAAAAGATGGCGCTAAATTTGCTTTGACAAATGATAAGAGATTAGCTATCACAGATAAAGAAGGAAATGCTATTGATATTGATCGTTCAATCCTTTGGGAGCTAAGCTTCAAAAATGATGAAGGAGCATTGTTCCCAGACAATAAAGACTCTGAAATCGTTATCGAAGACCACAACATGGACAACAGATTAGTTTATGATGAGATCATAGTTAATGATACAGAGGAAAAATGGAATGGATATAAAAAGGCTTATGAAGATGCTCAAAAAGCTTATGAAGATGCTAAGAAAGTTTTTGACAATGCAGATCAAGCAGGAAAAGAAGCAGCAAAGATAAAATTAGATAAAGCAAAAACTGCTTTAGATAATGCTAAATTCGAAGGCAAGAAGGAATATTTCTTCTTAGATCAAATCAAAGACATTCGTTTTGGTGTTAATCCAAACTTTGTTGAAGGGCGTTTCGTTCCGCTCGGAGATAATTTTAAACTAACTGGTGAACAAATTATCAAAGAACTTGGCGATAATAATGAAACTACAATAAAAATAAATGGTATTGAGTTTAAAATCACTCGCGATAAAGCCAAGGGACAAGTAAGAATTAAAGTTATGGATGCTTTTTATAAGAAAAATAATTCTTATAACAAAGATGATGAGAATAATAACTACAAATTCTATAGTCCTGCACAAAAAGAATATCAAGATAAGATGAACACAGTTATAAACGGCGCAGATGATCTAAATGCAAGTTCTACAACTAAGCTAAAAAATTCATTTAAAGACTTAATTAAAGAGCTTCATACAACAGAAACTAATTGTTATGGAATCTTAACAAAGAAGTTTGAAGAACTAATGACTGAAGTTGACAAAATTAGTGATGATACAGAAAAAGCTAATAAGCTTAATGAGATTAAAAAGACTTTATCTGATGAGATTAAAAAGCTTGAATTAAAATATCTTGACACAAATAAAGGCGCTTACAAGAATGATGATATGCGTTTTAACTCAATACGCATTGGTCTAAAGCCAGGCATAACTATTGGCGGACCACTATCTCCACTAAATTCTAGAAAAATTGGCATCACATCAGTTATTGTTCCTGAACTTGATATACCTTATACAGATGAATATGGAAGCTTGCTTACAAATAAAGATATGTATGTAAAGCAAGAGATTGAAAATATTTTAAATAACGGTATCGATCAAGGAGAAGGAAAGGCAAAATTAACTTTTGACAGAAATAATTGGTTTAAGTCAGAAGAAAGCTTCGGAAAAGTCATGGAAGAAGCTTATAGGATAGTTAATGATAAGATTGAAAGAAAAGAAATCGAGATCAAAGAACTTGTAACAATCGATAAAAATAAAAAGAAAGTCGGCATGGAAAAGTACACTGTTGTTAAAGGCAGTGACCTTGATTACAAGGACTTAGCTGTTAACAATCAAAGCCTTAAAAATCATAATGGCTTTGCTATCAATCCATGGTATATCGGCGAAGGCGATAAGCATGAATCAATTAAACAAAGATTTACTAAACAATTTGGTACAGGTAAATTCGAAAGCAAAGATGAATACAAAACGCTTCAAGATAAGGCAATCGACATCGCTGCATACTATATGTCAAAGCAAGGCTACGATAGAAGCAGATTTGCTAACAAGGCAAATTATAAGCTTGACAAAGACGATGCTAAGGAAGGTCTATTCCCAAGTGTAAAGGATTGGAAGAGAAAGAACTGCTACCCAGGCATTGGCTTCTGTATCGAAGAAGCAGGAAAAGATTTATTACCAGGTTCAGATCAAGAAGAAGGCAAATTTGGTGCTTTATTTAGCACAGAAGATTTCTTCGAATTATCTTATGACTCAACTAATAAAGGTCCTGACGAGGAACATCCTCATACTGATAAATCATCTAAAAAAGATCCAATTGACATTTCAGATGAGAAAGAAAAAGAAATTGATTTTACCATCGACGTAACAGTCGATAAGATGACTAAAGAGCAAAGAGAAATTGCTGATGCTTTGAAACCTAAGAAGGACGAGAGCGAAATGACTCCGGAAGAAAAAGCCAAAGCAAAAGCTGATAAAGAAAGAAAAGAAATTGAGGATAAAAACTTTAAAGACAATGGTTACTATGAATACAAAAATTCATTGATAATCGACTTTTTACCTGAAGTTTTCAAATTAAAAGAAGGAACAACAAAATTAATATTCACAGCAGATAGTAAGAAGCTAATGGCAAATGGAGCTAATAATGAATTTGAAAATGATAAAAAGTTCAATGATTGGAAATCAAAAATTGAATACTTCCACACAGATGATATATTAGCTTATGCAAAAACTCTTGGAGAAAATGATCCGAGAAAAGCTGTTTTGGATAAGGCGATAGCTGAAGCAAAGGCAAGTGGCAAGATAAAAGACGGACAAAAAGTACAAGCAGTTCTTGCTTGGCTTCCTAATTTTGAAGCGCCACATGGCTCAACAGGTCAATTTAAATTTGAACTTAAAAACTTAGTCGTAGACAAAAAGAAGTTTAAAGACTTTAACGACGGTGTATATGGTACAAATTACACAAATCATGCAGCTTTTGGCGACAATGCTAAGTTCTACTTTGGCGATACTACTGTAAATATCTATAAGGATAAGCACGGTAAAGTCAATAAATATCTACAACTTTTAGATGAAAAAAATAATATCATTGATGAAGAGAAAGCTGGCGGATGGTTTAAAGGTAATGCTGAACTTAAATTTGGCGACAAGTTTAACTACAGAATCGAATACAAGAACGATAATAACATTGTTCAAGTACCTGGCGAAGCTCATAAAGAGTCAGAAATAAATATCAAAGACATCTTTGCTGATGTAAAAGTTGGCGGATTAAGACCAGTGTTGAGAGATTATATCACAAGCGATCTTGATAAAGATAAGTATGAAGTTATTTACAAGATTGGTGATACTAAGTACACTGAAGCTAGTCTTAAGGCTGCGATAGAAGCAAATGAGGTTAAAATGTCAGATGTAACGAGCGTTATCTTAAAAGGAAGTTTTGATAATGGTGCTATTAAATATTTTGACATACCAATGATGATTCCAGAACTTGATGCAAAGATTAAGGATGGTAAAGTTTTCTATATTGGTACAGATGGCAAGGAACATGAGCTTGGAGATGCTGATAAGTTCTTTAATTTAAAGGGCTTATTGGATCCAAATAAAGATTTGGCATTTGAAAACAAGGTTGAAGAATCAAACACTGTTACTGTATATCTTAAAAAGAATCGTTTCATTAGACTATTCAAAGAGTTCTTTGATGCTAACGGTGAAGAGATCAAGAAGAATAGACCTGAGATGACTTTTGACATCTATCAATATCAAACTGATAAAGATGGCAAACCTATTAAGGATGCAAATGGTAATATTATAAAGGTAAAAGTTCTTGATAAAGATGGCAAGCCATTACAACTTGTTGTTAATGAAAAGAATAATTTTACTGATATGAAGAGCAATTTACCATTATTCAATAAGACAATAACAGTTGATAAAGATGGTAATGTTACTGAGACGGTTACAAATTATAAGTACGAACTTGTTGAAAACGATGCGAGCGGATACAATGTTAAGTTTGAAATTCTCGACAACGGTAAAGATCAGTTAGGTTTTGTGCTTAAGGCAAAGAATACTGAAAAGCCTGAGAAACCTGGCAATCCACCAGAAAATCCACCGCACAATCCACCGGAAGAACCAAAAAATCCACCGGAAGAGCCAAACACTCCACCGGACAAGCCTAACGAACCACCAACCCCAGAGGTTCCTGAAACCCCAGAAGAACCAAATGGTGGCGGAAAAATTAATATTCCAAAGACAGGCGTGCGTGAAAACGTTGTGACATTATGGATGAGTGGATTACTCTTGTTAGCACTTGTGCTTATGAGAAGAAAATTATTCAAAAAATAATTGATGACAATCACTTATTAATATGATGCTTAAGATTGAGCATTTACAAAAAAGGCTTGCAGTTTTGCAGGCCTTTTTTGATTTGCATTTAGTTTTTGCAAATGATAAAATAAATGCAGTTAAATCTATGTAATTATTGGAGTTTGATATGAGAAAGTTTAAGTGGATATTAAATATTTTAATTATTGTGGTCGGTGTGTTTTTTGCGTATCAATTGTATTCATATTCAAAAACTAAATCCGATCAGAAAAAATCAATTGAGATTTATAATTTTATCGAAGACAAGGCTCTTGTGATTAAAAATGAAAACAAAGAGGAATCGATTGATTTTGATTATTTGAAATCTATTAATGCCGATATTTTTGCATGGATAAAATCAGAAGAGGGTAGCATTGATTATCCGGTTATGCATTGTAAGGATAATTACAAATATTTATACACCGCAGCAAATGGCGAGAGGAATGTTGCAGGTGGAATTTTTATGGATTATAGGAATGTGTCGATTGATGATCCGCTGGTTTTGATTTATGGGCATGAGATGAGCAACAGGACTATGTTTGGTTCGTTGTTTGATTATAAGAATTCGCCCACAAAAACTGGTTTTAATTTTTATGTTGAGGGCAAAAAATTTAAGACGCGTGCAGTTCTTGCTGGAATTATTTCGGGTGAAGAGTATATAAATCCAAAAGATTATATGGATTTTGATAAACGCAAAAGTTTTTTTAATCTGATTAAGAAAAACGCAGTGTATGATGAGGGATATGAGCTTAAAGAGGATGATAATATAATTGCACTTGTTACATGCACGTATGAGCGTAAGAATTCGCGTTTGGTTGTGGTGACGATACGATGACAGTTGTTGAAGACGCGGTTTTGATTCATGTTACGGCGTTTTAATATGTATTTTGGCAATAAAAAACACAATCCTTATCGTTTTGTGATAGGGATTGTGTTTTTGTTTACTTTAATTCCATTACAATGGTTTCGCCTTTAATTGCGTGCGTTAAATTTTTGTGAATTGTTTTTCCGCCATCATTTACAATTATTAGTGGCGTTTCGATTGGTTTTCCAAGTGATTTGATTAAGTCAAGGTCGGCAATTATTAATGGGTCGCCTTTTTTTACCTGATCACCAACTTTTGCAATCTTTTGAAAGCCCTGTCCATTTAATTCAACTGTGTCTAATCCAATGTGAATTAAAATTTCTATATCGCCAGATTTTAGTCCTACGGCGTGGCCTGTGTCAAAAATTTGTGTTACTTCTGCATCAATCGGTGCAACAACTTCTCCGTCTGTTGGGATTATTGTTACGCCGTCGCCAACCATTTTTCCTGAGAAGACTTGGTCGCTTGTTTTTGTTATGTCGACAACGTCTCCTGTCATTGGGCTTGCGATTTCGATTTTCTTTTTAAATAGTCCAAACATTATTTATTCATCAACTCCATCATTGCGTCGTATACAAATTGTACTTGTGTTCCTACGATTACTTGTAATGCGTTCTTGCTTGGTCTTACAATTCCTGAAATTCCAGTTGATTTGATTTGATTTTCATTTACTTTTGTTTCGTCTTTTAATTCGAATCTAAGTCTTGTGATGCAATAGTGTAGAGTTTCTACATTTTCTTTGCCGCCAACACCTGCTAAAATTGTTTCTGCCATTTTTTTGTAGTCAGTATCTGCTGCAAATTCTTTGCCTTCAGTTTCTGTTGCTTCGTCATTTCTGCCTGGTGTTTTTAGATTGAATTTTTCAATTAAGACTTTGAATAGGAAGTAATATACGAAGAATGTTACAACGCCCATTGCCATTAATAGTAATGGTTTGTTTGCAACTGGGTTTTTAAGACTTAGTAAGTAGTCGATTAGACCTGCACTAAATCCAAATCCTGCTGTTGATTGTAATAATGCTGCAATTGTTAGTGATATACCTGATAAAATTGCGTGCAATAGATATAGTCCTGGTGCTAGGAACATAAATGAGAATTCTATTGGCTCTGTAAGTCCTGTTACAACTGTTGCCAAAATTCCTGCCATCATTAATGCGCTAACTTCTTTTCTGCGTTCTGGTTTTGCAGTTTTAATAATTGCAAGTGCTGCGCCTGGTAAACCGAACATCATAATTGGGAAAAATCCTGCTTGATACATACCTGTTACACCTTTAACAGCTGCTCCAGTTTTTAATGCTTCTGCACCGCCCAAGAAATTGTGAATGTCGTTTATTCCTGCAATGTCAAACCAGAATACTGAGTTTAATGCGTGGTGAAGACCTGTTGGGATTAATAATCTATTGAAGAATCCGTAAATACCTGCACCCCAAGGTCCAAGTCCAACCATCCATTCGCCGAATGATACTAGTACTGAGTAAATCATTGGCCATACATAATAGAACACGCCTGAAACTGCAATCATTACAAATGATGTTACGATTGGGGTCATTCTACGTCCTGAGAAGAATGCCAATGCGTCTGGTAATTTTTTGTTTGAGAATTTGTTATAAACCTCTGCTGCAACCACACCGGATAAGATACCGATAAATGTGTTGCTGATTTTGCCAAATCCTTCAGCTGCTAGTGGAGCTTCGCCGTTTCTTAACATTGTTACCGTGCCTTCACTTAGTAATGTTGTGATTGTTAAGAATGCAACTAATCCTGACAATGCTGCTGCACCGTTTGAGTCTTTACTCATTCCGTATGCAACACCAACTGCAAATATGATTGGTAAGTTGTCTATAATTGCACCGCCAGATTTGATTAAAAATGCTGCAAGTGCATTTGATGTTCCCCATCCACTTGGGTCGATTGCATAACCAAGTCCGAGCAAGATTGCTGCGAGTGGTAATACTGCTACTGGTTGCATTAATGAGCGACCTAGTTTTTGTAAATATTTCATATTATCCTCCTTATAATTACATCTGTGATTCGTATCACTGATTACATTATACCATAGCATTTTTTTAATTGAAAGAGATTTGATAAAATTTCTTTATTAGAATTTATAATTGTGGTATAATAAATTTAAGGAGGATTCTGATGAAATTTTTTGGCGGAAAAGTTTTTTATAACGACAGTTTTAAAAATATAGATTTTGAAATACAGGGCGAGAGATTTAAAACGTTTGGCGATTTTAAATCGAACGATGCAATTGATCTTACAAATAAAATTATAATTCCAGGTCTTACAGATATTCACACGCACGGCGCAATGAATGCCGATACTTGTGATGGAAAAATTGAGAGTATTAATAAATTTGCAAAATATATGATGAATTGTGGCATCACTCAGTTTATGCCTACAACGATGACTTACACCGAAGATATTTTATCGGGGATTTTTGCAAGCATAAGGGCGTATGACAATAGCTATGCACAGGTTGTGGGGATTCATATGGAAGGTCCTTTTATTGCTCACAATAAAATCGGTGCGCAAAATCCTAAGTATATTTTAAAACCAAATGCTGACATGACAAGAAGGCTCGACAATTTATCGGGCGGGTTATTAAAAATAATCAGCGTTGCGCCTGAAGTTGAGGGTGCTTATGAATACGCAAGAGAGCTTGGCGACGAATATATTATTAGCATTGCTCATACAGATTGCGATTATGATACGGCAATTAAAGCCTATGAATGTGGATTTTCACATTTGACTCATATGTATAACGCCATGAATGGAATTCATCACAGAAATCCGGGGCCAATTATTGCGAGTTACGAGAAGGCTAAGACGGTTGAATTGATTACAGATGGCGTGCATATTCACCCTGCTGTTGTAAGATTTAGTTTTGACATTATGGGTGATAGGATTGTTTTAATTTCTGATTCTATGCGCGCAACAGGATTGTCTGATGGAATTTATGATCTTGGTGGACAAGATGTAGAAGTAAAAGGAAACACAGCAAGGCTTGTCGACAAAGGAAATATTGCAGGTTCTGCAACAAATTTGTTCGATTGTATGAAGACTGCAATTAAAATGGGCGTTGATCCAGAAATGGCTATAAAATCTGCGAGCGTTATACCAGCAAGACGTGTCGGGCTTTCGGATATGGGCGAAATTAAGGAAAATTATTATGCGAACTTCTTGGTTCTTGACGAAGACTATAATTTAGAATCTGTTTATATTAAGGGGGTTAAGAGATGTTAAAAATTGAAGCAAAAGGTGTTTCAAATGGAATTGCGATTGCAAAGATTCATGTGATGGATAGAGACGATGATATTAAAGCTGAAAAAACTTCTGATAAATCTCATGAATCAAAGCGAGTTAAAATTGCACTTGCAAAGGCAAATGAGAAGCTTGAAGCATTAAAATCTAAAATAGACGGAGATGAGGCTGAAATTTTTTCTGCTCATCAAATGATGCTTGAAGACCCTGAACTTATAAACACGATTGACTCATATATCGAGCAAGATTATAGTGCGGAATACTCTGTGTTTAAAGCAAAGGAAGATTTAAAAGAAATTTTTTATTCAATGGAAGACGAATATTTTAGGGCCAGAGCAAATGATATTGAAGATGTGCTTATGCGCGTAATTAGAATTCTTGAGGGCAAGGAAGGCACAGAACTTAGCGGCGAATATATTTTATTGTCGGATGAATTGTATCCCTCGGAAACTCTTGAGATGGATTTTCAAAACATCAAGGGTATAGTCACAATTCGTGGATCTGAAACATCGCACACCACGATTTTGGCAAATAATTTAAAAATTCCTGCACTTATATCTGTGCAAATTGGAGATATTGAGGCATGTGACAACAAACTTGGAATAATTGATGGTCGTGATGGAATTTTTATTATTGATCCGACCGATGAAGTTATTGAAGAATATAAGCTAAAGATGAAGGAAATTGGCAAACGTTCACAAGAACTTAACAAATACAAAGATGAACCTGCAATTACAAAGTCTGGCAAGCGCATAGGCATTTATGCAAATATTGGCAGCGATATTGAAGCTGAAGCGGCATTTGATAATGGCGCAGAGGGTGTAGGTCTCTTTAGATCAGAGTTTTTATTCTTGGGCAGAAAAAATGCTCCGGATGAAGAGGAGCAGTTTAGAGCATATAAAAACGCTGTTAACTATATGAATGGAAAGCCAGTTATTATAAGAACAATGGACATTGGTGCTGACAAGCAGGTGGATTATCTCGACTTGGATGATGAGGATAATCCGCAAATGGGATTGCGTGCAATTAGAATTTCTCTAAAGAAACCAGAGTTATTTAAAATTCAACTAAGAGCATTGCTTAGAGCGGCACATTTTGGTCCTTTAAAAATAATGCTTCCGATGATAATTTCTGTTGATGAAATAAATAAGACGAAAGCATTAATTGAAAAGTGCAAATGTGAACTTAAATCAAGTGGCGTTGAATATGGAAAGGTTGAGCTTGGCATAATGATTGAAACGCCAGCCGCTGCAATTACTGCTGATGAGCTTGGAAAGCAAGTCGACTTTTTCTCAATTGGAACGAATGATCTTGTAAGCTATACTCTTGCAGTTGATAGAACAAATTCTGACATTGCAGAGTATCTCGACAGCCATCACGAAGCGGTCAAGAGACTTATTAAAATGACTGCCGAAGCTGCACACAAAAACAATATAGACGTAGGTATTTGCGGCGCATTGGGTGCAGATATAAGTTTGCTTGACTTTTTCTTGGAAATTGGCATTGACGAACTCTCTGT
>CAMYPV010000043.1 GCA_947293975.1 uncultured Ezakiella sp.
GATAATAAGGAATCCAAAAGATCTAAAAAACCAAATCCACCATATACAACATCATTACTACAACAAGATGCAAATAGAAAATTAGGTTTCAAATCATCAAGAACAATGCAAATTGCCCAAAGCTTATATGAAGGTAAGAGAGTTGGCACTGGCTCTGAGGTCGGACTTATAACATATATGAGAACTGACTCATATCGTTTAAGCGACGAAGCAATAAAATCTGCTGGTGGATTTATCAATCAAGAATATGGCTCAGAGTATTATTCAGGTCCAAAGCATTACAACAACAAAAAGAAAGGCACACAAGATGCTCACGAGGCTATTAGACCAACAGATGTTAATAGAACTCCACAATCAATCAGGGATTATTTATCTGATGATGAATTTAAATTGTATAGATTAATATGGAACAGATTTGTCAGCTCGCAAATGGCAGATGCAAAGATTTTGAAAAAAACTATTGATATTGAAAATGGTATTTATATATTTAAATCTGAAGCTCAAGCGGTAATCTTTGATGGATATATGCGTGTTAGTGGAATTGAATCAGGATTTAAGGAAGTAAATTTTGACAAATTCAAAGTTGGAAACGAAGTTAATCCAGATAAAATTATACCTGAACAAAATTTTACAAAACCACCTGCAAGATACACCGAAGCAAGCTTGATTAAAACGCTTGAAGAGGATGGAATTGGTAGACCAAGTACCTATGCACCTACAATATCAACGCTACTAAAAAGACTGTATATAAAAATTGAACAAAAATCGATTATGCCCACAGATCTTGGCGAAATTGTAAATGAAATTTTAAAAGAAAATTTCCCATCAGTAATAAATGTAAAATTTACAGCAGAAATGGAAGATGTGTTGGATGATGTTAGTGATGGCGACATAGATTGGAAACAAGCACTAAAAGATTTTTATAAAAAATTTGATGTTGACCTAGAAAAAGCGCAAAAAAATATCAAAGAAGTTGAACTTGTTGATGAAGTGTCAGATGTAAAGTGTGAACTATGCGGAAGAATGATGGTGTATAAGCATAGTAAGTTTGGAAAATTTTTGGCATGCCCAGGATTTCCTGAATGTAAAAACACAAAGAGCATCGAAGATAAAGTTGGAGTAAAATGTCCTAAATGCAAAAAAGGCGACATGGTCAAAAAGAAAAGCAAATATGGACGCGTGTTTTATGGATGTAATAGATATCCAGACTGTGACTTTGCAACATACGATTTGCCAATAAAAGAAAAATGCCCTAAATGCGGAGGAATGTTAACCGAGAAAAATTATTCCAAATATAAACAAATCAAATGTAGTGAATGTAATTACAGTGAAAAAATAGAAAAATAATTTAATGCAGCTCGATGGCTGCATTTTTTCTTTACTATTTATTGATTGATTTAAGGTATAATATGAATAAGGTGGTGAAATAATGAAAATTTTGATTATAGAAGATAATGTTTTATTAGTTGAAACTTTAAAGGATTTACTTGAACTTAGAGGATTTGAAGTTGATTATTTTTATGATCTAGATGAAATAGATGATTACATGATATTAAATAAATACAATTTAATAATTTTAGACTTAATGTTGGGCGATATGAATGGATTAGATTTTCTGAAGATTGTACGAGATGATGTGGATAGAGCAATATTAATATTAACAGCAAAAAATGCAAAAGAGGATCAATTAATGGGGTTTGGACTTGGAGCTGATGATTACATTACAAAGCCATTTGACCCTGATATTCTAGTTGCAAGAATAAATTCACATTTAAGAAAGCAGAAAGGGGAAAAAATTATATTTAAAGATACAGAATATGATTTAAATTCAGGGTCAATTTATAGAAATGGTGAGACAGCAATTTTTACAAATTTTGAACTGGAAATTTTAAAATTACTATACACAAATAAAGATTTATTTTTATCTAAAGCAAAGATGATTTCTATGCTTCCGACACAAAGTGATGAGGTTACAGAGCGTACAATAGTTTCGCATATATATAATATTAGACAGAAAATTTTAGAGATAAACGCTGATGATCCAATAGAAAATAAATGGGGAGTGGGATATAGATGGAAAGAAAAATAAGACAAGTTATATCTATATACTTATTGCAATATTTGTTTAAGATATTTTGTACAATAATAATTTCTTTGGTAATTATAAATTTGTATACTAAGTACAGCAATGGGATTTTTCCTATGGAATTTAAAACATCCGTTGAACGCACGTTCGGGATTTTTATTTTGACGATTGTATTTTACTCGTATAGATTTTATGATAAGGTAGATAATATAATAATCAAAGACTTAGAAAATATAATACATGGAATTAAGTATGATTATTTTAAAGATGGTATGAATACATTAGAATTTAGGATGATTCAAGAAACATTAATGGATAAGAATAGAAAAATTTCAGAAAAAGAAAGCTTTATCAATTCAAGTTTATCTTATATTAGTCATGATATGAAAACGCCGATTACTATAATAAATGCTAATATAAATTTGTTGAAAAGCACAAAGAAATTAGTAGATAAAGATGCAGAAAGGTTATGTAGAATTGAGCAAGAAGCAAATAAAATTTCTGATTATATTGATAATCTTATGGATGTAACTTCAAGTTTTTATAAAAATGACAAGAGAGAAAAAATTAAAATAACTGATTTACTAGTAAATATTAAAAAGAATATTGAATTATATTCTGATCTAATGGAAGAAGGAATACAATATTATAGTGCTATAAATGATGATGATGCTTATATCATAGCAAATATCAATAAATTACAAAAATCATTTGCTCATCTTTTAAATAATGCTTATGAACATAAAAAAGAGAAAATTGAAGTTCAGATAAAACTCGAACATGACTCAATAATTATTGAGGTAATTGATGATGGAATTGGATTTAATAATGAGTCAATTAAAAAGGCAAAAGAAATTTTTTATACTGATAACTACGGAAGAACAACTGGTAAGGGGTATGGAATTGGATTGTATTTTGTAAATTCATATGTGGAAAGCTTAGGTGGAAAATTAATTTTAAAAAACGAGGATGAAGGCGGAGCTGTACAGAGTATGCAGATTCCAATGATAAGGAGTATTTGATATGGAAAACATTGTATTTATTATAGTTCTAGCAGGATTTATTCTATATGATTCATATAAAATTATTGTTGGCAAGATAAATTTTTATAGTTTTTACAGACCATTATTCATAGTTATTGTATATAGATATATCTTGGCGAATGTAAATGTAGTGGCACTTTATGTAGCACTAGCATATATGCTAATAGATTATCTCTATATACTAAGACATCTGAATTTAGAAGGAGTTGAGGAATAATGATTATTGCTAATTTAATATGACTTCTTAGTAATTTCATGATTATTTGTGTGTATGTCCTATTTTAATAAAATATTTAATCATACCAATCTTGATTATTTATTGATTAAGTTAATATATACTTTTAGTAGTAAGATCAAATGGTCTTATCTTAAAATGATTTATTTGATATCTAATATTTTTAGAATAGGAGGTTTTATATTATATAAGATAGGATGTTAAGTAATATCATAATATTTATAGTTAAAGGAGAAATCTTATAATGAAAAAATTTGTATCAATGATACTGGCATTTTTAATTGTATTTAACTTTACAATTGTCAATGCAAAAACGGAAAATAGCATAGGAATTAAAGAAGCAAAGACTAAACATGAATTAATTAAAAAAATTCATAAACTAGATTATCTAGAAAGTGGAAATTTAAAAATAAGTGAATTCAATAAAAATGAAATAGAATTAATGGTTGCATCAAGTGTATTAATTTTTGTTGCTGGCATTGTTGTAGGTTATTTAATAGATGGAGTAATTATTTATGAGACAGGACACTCTGCTGGATATTGGGTATCTGAAGTTATACGATGGGTTTCTGCTGATAGGAGAATAGCCAAAATATATGTTGATTCTAACGATAAAGTAATAAGAGCAGAGGATAACCAAAGATGTTATAAGAGCTCTTATAGTGGAAAATGGCATTGTCAAGCAGGTCCATCATGGTAAAAGATAGAAATGAGAAAAAATACATTAAATATATGTTTTTATTTGTAGCAGGAATTGTTACTGGTATGATTTTAAGAACTGTATTAAACATATAAATTTAATATAAAACTTGAAAAAACTTAATAAGAAATGATAAATACTGCTGAAGATAAGAAGATAATTTTTAGCAGTATTTTTTATTGCAAAATATATGATTAAGTATACCAAAACACTTGATTTAATCTATTTCTTATGTTACAATACATATGTGATTACACACGCATTGAGATGCAAGTTCGGTTGCCTTATGGTTAGGCTTGCAGTTGAACAGTGCGGAAGAATTAAAAAACCGGAGGTATAAAATGAGCGTAATTACTATGAAAAGTTTATTAGAAGCAGGTGTTCACTTTGGACACCAAACAAGAAGATGGAACCCTAAGATGGCTGAATTCATCTTCACAGAGAGAAATGGAATATACATTATTGATTTACAAAAGACAGTTAAGCAAGTTGAACAAGCTTACTCATTTATTAAATCAATTGTAGAAGATGGCGGAAGAGTTATGTTTGTTGGTACAAAAACACAAGCACAAGAAGCTATTGAATCAGAAGCAAAACGTTGTGAAATGCCATATGTTAACCAAAGATGGTTAGGTGGTATGATGACAAACTATCAAACAATTAAAAAATCAATTGATAGATTGGCTGAACTTGAAGGAATGGAAGAAGATGGAACTTTCAATGCTCTTCCTAAAAAAGAAGTTATTGAACTTCGCCATGAAATTGAAAGACTAGAAAAATTCATGGGTGGTATTAAAAACTTCCCAGGTCTACCACAATGCTTATTTGTAATTGATCCTAAGAAAGAATACATTGCAGTTAGAGAAGCTAGAACTCTAGGTATTCCAGTTATTGGTGTTGTTGATACAAACTGTGACCCAGAAGAAGTTGATATTCCAATTCCAGCTAATGATGATGCTATCAGAAGCGTTAAACTTATCACAGAAACAATTGCAAATGCAGTTATTGAAGCAAAACAAGGTGAACAATATAGTTCTCCATACGAAGAAGAATCTGAAGATATTGACCAAGATTCAATGGAAGCAGAATTAAATAGTTCAAAAGAAGAAAACTAATTATAATAATCGAATAGGAGTGATATTATGGAAATTACAGCAAGCATGGTTAAAGAATTAAGAGAAAAAACTGGCGTAGGTATGATGGATTGCAGAAATGCACTTAAAGAATGTGATGGTAATATCGAAAAAGCAATTGATTACCTAAGAGAAAAAGGCTTGTCAAAAGTTGCTAAGAAATCATCAAGAATTGCTGCAGAAGGTATAGTTGAAAGTTATATCCACGGCGGTAGAATTGGTGTTCTTGTTGAAGTTAATACAGAAACAGACTTCGCTGCTAAAAATGAAGCGTTTAAGGCTTTTGTAAAAGACTTAGCTATGCAAATCGCTGCAAGCAATCCTCTATATGTTACAAAAGAAGATGTTCCAGCAGAAGTTATTAATCACGAAAGAGAAGTTTTAACTCAACAAGCTGTTAACGAAGGTAAACCAGAAAACATTGCACATAAAATGGTTGATGGTAGAATCGAAAAATACTATAAAGAAGTTTGCTTGATGGATCAACCTTTCATTAAAGATCCAGACAAGTCAGTCCAAGATCTATTAAATGACCTAATTACTCAAATTGGTGAAAACATTAAAGTTAGACGTTTTACTAGATATGAAGTTGGTGAAGGTCTAGAAAAAAGAGAAGAAAATTTCGCTGACGAAGTTGCAAAACAAATGAACGTTTAGGAGCTTTTATGTCACAAAATCGTAGAGTAGTGTTAAAATTATCTGGAGAATCGATGGCAGGGGGCAAGGAAAGCGGAATCGACATGAATTTTGTCGGTAAGCTTGCTGATGCTATCAAAGCTGCAAAGACTGAAGATATTCAAATATCCATTGTCGTTGGCGGTGGAAACTTTTGGAGAGGCCGTGATGCAGACACGATTGAACGTGCAACATCTGATTATATGGGAATGTTAGGCACAGTTATGAATGCACTTGCATTGCAATCTTCACTTGAGAAAAAGGGGGTTGTAACGAGAGTTCAAACATCCATTCACATGCAAGAAGTTGCAGAACCTTATATAATGCGCAGAGCTATTAGACATCTTGAAAAAGGTAGAGTAGTTATTTTTGCAGCAGGTACTGGTAACCCATATTTCTCAACTGATACTACAGCTGCTTTGAGAGCGGCTGAGATTGGTGCTTCGACAATTCTCGTAGCTAAAAAGGGTGTTGATGGAGTTTATTCAGAAGATCCAAAAATTAATCCAGATGCTACAAAATTCGATGAATTGACATATAGTGATATTTTAAGATTGAATTTAAAAATTCTTGATACTACAGCAACATCATTATGTATGGATAATAATATTCCGCTATTAGTATTTGGAATCGATGATACAGAAAATATTACTAGAGCTTTGAAAGGCGAAAAAATTGGAACCATTGTAAGGAGGAAAGATGATTAACGAAGTATTTAAAGATGCTGAAGACAGAATGGCTAAGTCAGAATCAGTTTATCAAGAAGATCTTGCAGCCATTAGAGCAGGTAGGGCAAATCCTACATTGCTTGACAGAATTGATGTTGATTACTATGGAGTTATGACACCAATTAAACAACTCTCAAATATTTCAGCGCCTGAACCAAGATTAATTGTAATTCAACCGTGGGATGCAAATGTTATTTCGGCAATTGAAAAGGCAATCCTAGCTTCAGACTTAGGATTGAATCCATCAAATGATGGTAAGGTTGTAAGATTAGCAATTCCACAATTGACAGAAGAAAGACGTAAAGAGCTTATAAAAGTAGTAGGCAAATCATCTGAAGAAGCTAAGGTGAATGTAAGAAATATTCGCCGCGATCTGATGGATAAAATTAAAAATCTTGAAAAAGATAAGGCTATCACAGAAGACGAAAAAGCAAAAGCTGAAGAAAAAGCTCAAAAACTTACAGACAAATATATCGAGAATATCGATAAATTAACAAAAGAAAAAGAGAACGAGCTTTTAGAAATCTAAATTTTAAGCACAATTGTTTATAGCAGTTGTGCTTTTTTAGTGCAATAATTGCTTTTATAGGATAAAGTGAATTTTGTATTTTTAGCTTTTATATGATATTATTTTATATGTAAAGAAGGTGATGTGTTTTGCATATTGCAATTATTATGGATGGCAATGGCAGGTGGGCTACGAAACGTGGTTTGCCACGAGCGATGGGTCATCGAAAAGGCATGCAAAAAGTTATTGAATCAATTGAATGGGCTGATAAGCGTGGTGTTGATATAATTACATTGTATGCGTTTTCAACTGAAAATTGGAAGCGACCGAAACTTGAAGTAAATTTTTTGATGAATCTCTTGATAGAATATATAGATAAGGAGCTTATGCATTTGCATGAGAAAAATGCAAAGATTAATGTTTTTGGTAGTTTAAAAGAACTTCCTGACAAATGTCGAGATAAGTTGATGTATGCGATTGATTTAACTAAAAACAATACAGGCATTATTGTAAATTTTGCAATTAATTATTCTGCATGGCAAGATGTTATTTTTGCTACCAGAAAAATTGTTGAATCAGGAATTGACTCAGAGTCTATTGATGAGGAATTGATCAGAAATAATTTATTTACTTCTGGCATGGAAGATCCTGATTTCATTTTGAGAACAGGTGGTGAAATTAGACTTTCTAACTTTATGTTGATGCAAGCTGCTTATTCTGAATTTATTTTTAGAGATTATTATTGGCCAGACATAACGTGGGAAGATTTAGATAATTGTGTTGAAGAATTTAATCATAGAAAGAGAAATTTTGGGGGACTTAAATAATGAGTACATTTAAACAACGAGCGATAACAAGCACATTTATAACAGCATTTTTTGTTATAATATTTTTATTAGGCAGTAAAGTGACAACTGTTGCGACATCAATTATAATGGTCGGTATACTTTTAGAGCTAAAATCTGTATTTAATCAAAATGGAATTAGACCATATATCTATTATATGATTGCAACTGTTGTATTATCTTTTATAAATTCGATATATTACTTTACAAGCATTAGCTTTGGGGCAATTCTTTTAATACTTATGATGGCTCACTTTATATTTGATTCTTCTGAAAATAAGATAGAAAATATAATGTCATCAGCCTTTATATATATTTATATACTAGTGCTTGGGAATTCTTTTTATCAATACAATCCTGAAAACAGGGATATTTTCATGATGATATGTTTGATTACAGTTGGTGCAGATGTATGCGCATATCTTGGGGGCAGCTTGCTTGGTAAACATAAACTTATGCCTAAAATTAGTCCTAACAAGACGATTGAAGGGGCAATCTTTGGTTTACTAGGTGGTGTTTTGCTTCCGACACTTGGCTGCTTGATATTTAAATTTAAAATCGATTTAAGAATGATTTGTATATTTTTTGTATGTGCAATTGCAGCTGAAATTGGTGATTTGTTCGCATCTGCTATCAAAAGGGCATTAAATGTAAAAGATTTTAGCAATCTATTACCAGGACACGGAGGATTGCTCGATAGGTTTGATAGTTTAATATTTGTTATTTTTGTTTTTGGAGTATTTTTTTAAATGAGTTTTATATACGCATTTTTAATCTTACTTGCGGTTATAACTATACATGAGTTTGGACATTTTATTGCAGCTAGAATTTGTGATGTTAAAGTTTATGAATTCGCAATTGGTGTAGGCCCTAAACTATACAAAAGACAAGGGAATAAAACTTTGTTTAGCATTAGAGCTCTTCCACTAGGTGGATTTTGTAGGTTTGATCAATCTGACGAAGAACAAAATGATGATGTTGAGTATAGATATTCAATAGATGAGGTTGATTTTGAAAAGACATCAAATTTCAAAAAAATCATTATACTATCTAGTGGTGTACTGATGAATCTTATTACTGCTATTATTTTGTTGATTTTAATGTTTCAAATTAATGGATATCCGTCAACGGTTGTGGAAAATGTAATGGAAAATTCTGTTGCAGTAAGTTCTGGTATAAAACCAGGGGATGAAATAATTAAAATTAATGATGATAGAGTTAGAACTGCAAACGAACTTTTGTCAAATTCTTATTATAAAAGTGGTGAGTTTGATTTAACTATAATTAGTGATGGTAAAGAGATTGTAAAACATATAAAGACCCATGATGGTAAGATTGGGATTTATTTTGGTGTAAAAAAAGACTTTATAATGTCGATAAAGCTTTCATTTGTAACAGTTAAATCGTTTATTAAGGAAATTATAAAAGCGATTAAAAACATATTTTCAAATGATGTTAAAAACCTGATGGGAGTAGTAGGTTTTGTTGCCACTGTTGGTAATATTAGCGGCATTACATTAAATATGATTATGATGATTGTAGTAAATATATCAATCTCTTTGGCTGTTTTTAATTTAATCCCTATAGTTCCATTAGATGGCGGACATATTTTGATAACATTAATCGAGAGTGTTATTGGTAAAGAGCTAAGTGACAAGGTAAAAAATATCATTACTATTATAGGTATATCATTTGTTTTATATGTGTTTATAAGGAGTTTAATTAATGACTTTTCAAGATTTTAGTGAATATAAAAGACGATCAACAAAACAAATTAAGGTTGGTAATGTCTATGTAGGTGGAGATGCACCTATATCTGTTCAGACAATGACAAATACAATTACATCTGATATAAATGCTACGGTTAAACAAATTTTAGAGTGTGAAAAATATGGATTAGATATAGTAAGAGCTGCCATAAATACAAAAGAGGACGCTTTAGCAATAAAGGAAATTAAAAAACAAATTCACGTTCCTTTTATTGCTGATATACAATATGACTACAGGCTTGCAATGTGGGCGGCTGAAAATGGCGCGGATTGCATTCGTACAAACCCAGGCAATATGAAAGACAGAGAAAAATTAAAAGAATTAGTCGAGTTTTTAAAAGAATTGCAAATACCAATTCGCATAGGTGTAAATTCAGGATCTATTTCACAGGAAATTATTGATAGATATAATGGTGTAAATGCTAAATCATTAGTTGCAAGTGCAATTGAAGAAGTAGAAACACTCGAAGAATTGGATTTTACGAATCTAAAAGTATCAATAAAATCATCAGATATTTTTACGGCTGTAGCTGCTTATGAAAACTTTTCTAAATTGAAAAATTATCCACTACACTTGGGAATAACAGAAGCGGGGCCATATAATACAGGCGTTGTAAAGTCGGCGATTGGCATAGGAATATTATTGCATGAAGGAATTGGAGATACTATTAGAATAAGTTTGACAGACGAACCATATAAAGAGGTTATTGCTGGACAAAATATTTTAAAATCTCTCAATTTAAATTCAAAAGGCATCAATCTTATATCCTGTCCAACATGCGCAAGAACAAATGGTGAGATGATAAAAATGGTCGATAAATTTAGCGATAATATGCCGAAGATTAACGGAAAATTGGATGTTGCCATTATGGGGTGCCATGTAAACGGACCAGGAGAAGCAAGACAAGCAGATATAGGAATTGCACTGACCAAAGACCATGTGAATATGTTTAAAAAAGGCAAGATAGTTAGGAAAATAGAAAAAGAAAATGCAATAGATGAA
>CAMYPV010000044.1 GCA_947293975.1 uncultured Ezakiella sp.
TACGAAAAACTGTACTGTTTTGCACCTACAACCGCCTGAAACGCACCTATTGGGCAAGCGCCAGTCGAGCCTGGGCATGAATAGCAATTAAGTCCAGGAACACAAACTCTTTTTGCACCGCCAGTGTATATTGTTCCTTTTATAAAGTTTGGCAGATGTATATTTGTAAGTAATGCTGCAATAAATTGCACGAATGTTCTGTTTTTTATAAATGTAATTAACTTATTCATATTAACCTATCCCTACGCACTCCAAGCAAATTCTAATTGCCTTTGATAATACTGAATCACTCTCGCCTCTCATCACGCCGTATGCTATAAATAATATTCCAACAACAAGCGTAATTCCTCTTGCGAGTTTTATTTTGTTTTTCATAACTCACCTCACAAAATGATTTTAACATTTGAGATATAAAGATGATATAAAGAAAAAAGAGTTTTAAAAATAAATTTTAAAACTCATTCCGCCTTCAATATTTTTTGCAACAATATTTGCATTTAATTTATTTAAAACATTCTTTACAATCGCAAGGCCAATGCCATATCCACCCGTCTCCCTGCTTCTGGATTTGTCTGATCTGTAAAAAATATCAAAAATTTTCGTCAGTTCCTCTTCGTCAATATTGTTGCCTTTATTTCTAATCTCAAATGTCTTTTTTTCATCATCCATTATAATCTCGATAGCCTCATCGCCAATGCTATATTTAATTGCATTATCCATCAAGTTGTAAATTGCACGCTGCACAAGCATCACGTCAGTCTTTATATTAAGCTCTCCATCAATGTTGAAGTTTACTTTGTCATTATAAATATTTTCAAAATCAAGTGCCAACTCATCCACAACAGCCTTTATATCAGTATCAATAAATTCTATAGACTTGCTGTCGCTAAGAATTAGCATACTATCAATAAGCTGTTGAAGTCTATCAACATTTTTGTCAAGCGACTGTATGAATGGATCATCAGCCTTGTTTTTCTTTTCAAGCTCGAGCTTTGCCCTTATAATTGCAACTGGAGTCTTTAATTCATGTGCAACATTTTGACTAAATTCTTTTTTCTCTTTGTAGTTTTTGTAAATCTTATCAATAGCTTGATTAAACGCGTGCGTCAAATCGGTTATTTCTGTGGAGCCTTTTATAGATTCAATTGCCTTTGTGTTTTCGTGTATATTTTCAACATCAATATTTTTTATCGCCATGGTCAATTTATC
The DNA here is from genome assembly GCA_947293975.1 of uncultured Ezakiella sp. Classification (GTDB taxonomy): domain Bacteria; phylum Bacillota; class Clostridia; order Tissierellales; family Peptoniphilaceae; genus Ezakiella. Next base: position 1,210 of record CAMYPV010000044.1, read on the forward strand.
AAGCGGCTTTAGCATTCTATTTATTAGTAAATAAAATATTCCGCCACCAATCAACGACATAATTCCAATTACAATAATTGACAGCCACTTAAAATCAAATATTGATGTATTATATGCATCATTAAAAACTATCACAACATTTTCAAGTGCGCCTGATTTTTCTAAATTCATTTCAAACTGCTTGGTCAATTTTAATGCGGAATACTGATATGCTTTGTTCATCGCAACGTTTGTAACTATAATCATTATTATAAATATAAGCACAACTGCAATTACAAGCTTAAAAGCCATGCTATTTTTCTTCATCTATCATATATCCCCTTCCAATTTTATTTTCGATCAAATCAAATCCAAGCGCATTTTTTAATTTTTTTCTAAGAGAAGTTATATGCACTCGAGCGGAGTTTGAAAACATATCGAGTTCATCATCCCACACATGTTCGATAATTTCCTCAATCGTAATATATCGTCCACGATTTAAAACCAAATACTCCAAGATTTGAAACTCTTTTGGAGTAAGTTTAAGTGGCTCGCCCTTTACATACACTCTACGATTTTCTGTGTCAAATTTAAAATCTTTAATCTCTATAATCGATGATTCAACAATAGTTCTTCGCCTTAAAAGACTTCTGATTCGAGCCTCCAACTCCTCTGTATAAAAAGGTTTTACAATATAATCATTTGCCCCTAAATCAAGCCCAGTAACTCTGTCCTCAACATCTCCACGTGCCGTTAACATGATTACGTTTACAGATTTGTCTCGTTCTCTAATTTTTTTCAAAACCTCAAATCCATCCATCTTTGGTAGATTTATATCAAGCACAATCAAATCATAATCATTGATATATTGAAGCTCCTCGCCCTCTTCACCGTCATACGCGCTGTCGACCGTATAACCAGAAAGTCTAAGCCCCTCAGCAATGGCATCATTTAATTCAACTTCGTCTTCTATAACTAAAATTTTCATAAGCCCTCCTTGTAAGTCATATTATAAATTGAAATTGAATTTTTTTCAAACAAAAAACGCAGAGCATAACTCTGCGCTTAAAATTTATTTTATAATAATCCCATTTGTTCGCCAGTTTTCTTGAATGCTTCAACAGCTTGATCGAGTTGATCTTTTGTATGTCCTGCTGTAACCATACATCTTACACGGCCTGTTCCCTTTGGTACTGTTGGGAAAACAATTCCTGAAACGAAAACGCCGTTTTCAAGAAGCTTTCTTGAAAATTCCATTGTCTTTGCTTCATCGCCAATAATAACTGGAGTAATAGGTGTTTCTGAATGACCTGTATTAAAACCAAGTGCACCTAATTTTTCTTTGAAGTATTTAGCATTGTCCCACAATCTATCTGTGTATTCTGTTGATTCCATTAGCATCTTAATTGATTCTGTAATAGCTCCAACTGCTGCTGGCATTAATGATGTTGAGAATAATACTGGTCTTGCTCTGTGAATTAACCATTCATACATAGTCTTTGAACCTGCAACATATCCTCCGATAACACCAATTGCTTTTGAAAGTGTACCGATTGAGAAGTCAACTCTTCCGTGCAAGTTAAAGTGGTCAACTGTACCTCTTCCGCTTTCACCAAGAACACCTGAACCGTGAGCGTCATCAACGTATGTCATACATTCATATTTTTCAGCTAGATTTACAATGTCTGGAAGTGGAGCAATGTCTCCATCCATTGAGAAAACACCATCAGTAATAATCAAAACATTTTTAGCATCTCCTCTTTTTTCTTTAAGAACAGCTTCCAATGAATCCATATCTGAGTGTTTGTAAATAGCTCTATCTGCCTTTGATAATCTTGTTCCGTCAATAATTGACGCGTGATTTAATTCGTCTGAAATGATCAAATCACCTTTGCCTGTAATCGCTTGAATTGTACCTGCATTACAGTTAAAGCCTGATTGATAAATAAACGCTGCTTCTTCTCTTTTAAATTCTGCAAGAAGTTTTTCCAATTCTTCATGGATGTCCATATTTCCGATAATTGTTCTAACAGCACCTGAACCTGCGCCGTATTTGTCAATCATCTTTTTAGCACCATCTTTTAAACGTGGATGGTTTGCAAAACCCAAATAGTTATTGCTTGAAAGGTTGATAACCTTTTTACCATTAAGAATGATTCCTGCTTCGTCCGGACCTTCTAAAATAGGTAATTTTCTATACACACCATCTTTTTTCAATTGTTCAATTTCGTCTTTCAAAAATTGTAGTTCGTGAACTGACATAAATACCTCCTTGTATATATATTATATATTTAAGTTTATACTATAGCGCACAAAATTTCAAGTCATTTTAATGTTTTTGATGTTTTTAAAAATTTAATTATTTATTTTTGAAAAATAATATTTAATCGCCGGCTGTAAATAATCATTTGCTTTTTTAATTTCTGCTTCTATATATTTTTCAATCGTTTTATCTTTTAAATTTGCCGCGCGTATGATCGCATTTCTCTTTATAATATTTCGCTTGCGCCAAAAAAATGCCTTGTCACCAAAAATAGTCTTGTAATCCTTGTTCGAATATAAAAACAACTTTTCATAATCGATAGCTTCATTAGGCTTAAACACATCCAATCCGTTGGGAGTGTTTTTATTGTACGGACAAACCCTCTGACAAATATCGCAGCCGTACAATGTCTTTATATATGGAAAAAACTCCTCATCAATTTCAACCGCCTGTGTAATGTGACTCAAACATCGCTCTGGCTTAAATGCACTTTCATTTATCGCACCAGTTGGACAGGCTCGCATACATCTATCGCAATCTCCGCAATCATAATCAATTTTCTCATTGTACTCGTCAAATCTATCTTCGGTAATTAAATATGCAATATAAAAATAACTTCCACAGTATTTGTTGATTACAAATTCATTCTTGCCCTTAAAGCCAAGTCCAGAAATTAATGCAACACTTCTGTCAAACAAAGGCCCCGTATCTGCGTAATGATTAAAATTTCCTATTATATTTTTTTCTCTAATCGTCAAAGCAATTTCATCAAAAATTTTATGGTAATCTTTTGACATCGACCCCATAGACATAACTCCATCACGATTATCATGCTTGTAAGGTATCGACAATACTATAATGCTTCCAGCATCTAAACATTCAAAGCTCTTCATTGCCTCTGAATAATATTTCTCCATACTCTCGTAGCTATGTGGTTTTATATATTTATTAGCATCCACGATTGTAATCGGACTAAGCCCCATTGATTTTAATAACTTAATGACCTCTGTGTTGTTTCTCATAAGATTATATTACCACATTTTGTAAAAATATGGTATAATAAAGTTGGTGATAAAATGTTTTTTAACAAAAAGCGACCTTTTCAGAGGGTCGATTATATTTTGATATTAATAACAATGCTCTTAGTTGCTTACGGGCTTGTTATTTTAAAATCTGCAACAAATTCTTACGAATCACAAATGGTCTATGTAAGAGGACAATTTTTTGCAACATTACTGGGTGTAATTACAATGATATTACTCATGTTTACGCCTCCAGTTGTTTATAAAAAAATGGATTTTATAATCTATGCAATTTCAATCGGATTACTTGTCTACACATTATTAAAAGGTGAGTCGCAATATATCTCAAAAAGCTGGGTCACAATTGCTGGCTATACTTTTCAGCCTTCAGAATTTGTAAAAGTTGGTCTTATAATGTCGATTGCAAGTTTTATGGAACGCTTTAAGGAAAGATTTAATCGACTGCCAGTTTTATTATTTTTAATTGCACTTTCCATGCTGCCTGTTGCACTCGTTTTGATGCAGCCAGATAATGGTACTGCACTTGTTATGATAGGAATGCTTGCAGTAATGTTTTTTATCGGTGGCATTGGATACAAATATATTTTGTCGGCACTCGCTGCACTCGTAGTTGCAGTTCCAGTATTTTGGTTTAGACTGCCTGATTACGCAAGAAATCGTATCTTCGACTTTTTAGAACCAGAACGCGATTTACTAGGTAGCGGCCTACAAGCATATATGGGTAAAATTTCAATCGGCAGCGGCAAATTTTGGGGGCGCGGACTTTTTGAAGGCGTTCAAAACAATTCCAACTATATTCCAATTAAACATTCAGACTTTATATTTGCAGTTATTGGCGAAGAACTTGGTTTTATGGGTGGATTTTTATTGATACTACTCTATGCGCTGTTAATTATTAGAATGATTGTAATTGCAAAAAACTCTGATTATTTCTCACGCATAGTAATATCCGGAGTTGTTGCACTATTTTTTATACACATCTGGGAAAACATAGGAATGAATATGAATTTAATGCCAATTACTGGTATACCACTTCCATTCGTATCGCACGGCGGTACATTTCAACTTGCAAATTTGATTTGTATAGGATTGGTTTTGGGTATAAAATACAATAGTAAAATTGAAATTGAAGTGCCTGGTGCACATATAGATAATTTATTAAGCGGGAGGTAATATGAATATAAATTATACAGAAACGCTTATCTTGAACTATCTTTTAAAAAATCAAGATAAGAGTTCAAACGAATACCATATTTATAATGATATAAAATCATACGATATATCATCATCGGATATGGTTGCAGAAATTATTAAGTTAAAAAGAAAAAGATTTTTAGAAGAAACTGGCGACGAAAACAAAAGCCTAATCCTGACTCCATCAGGAATTGATTATGCAAAAAGAACTGTAAGATCAAGTCTTGATTACATTATGAGTCTTGAAAAAGCTTTTGATGATGTAAAGCCAATTCCAGTTGCACAAGTTTCAGAGGCAACATTTATTGAACCGCCACTCAGCACAAATAACTAAGGAGATATTATGAATTCAGAATTTTTAAATAATTTAGAAAAATCTCTTCGTGCAGAAACTGTCCCTCAAGAAACCATAAATATAATTTTAAAATCATACAAAAATTATGTATTAGAAGCGACAGCACGTGGAGAAAATGATGCAGAGATAACAAAAACACTTGGAAATCCAGTAAATCTTGCAACAGATCTTCGTCAAAAATTAAATATCACGCCAAATGTAGTTACACAGACAGTTAACACTGGCGAAGACAAAGGCAACGAAAAAAGAAGCCTCGGAGCAATTTTTGGATCGCTTTTACTCGTATTTTTGATCAACTTAGCTGCAGTCCCACTTACAATTGCAGGATTTATTACACTATTTGCAATGTATTTAATTCCAATTGCTACAATTGGTACGGGAGTATTATTGATAATGTATCAAACTTTATATATAAATGGATATAGACTTGCCTTATCAATGCTAACAAGCATTTCTTTGGGCATTGGTGCAATTGGATTATCAATATTTGTCATCATTGGATTATGCTATTTAATAAAATGGTTTGCACAATTAACAGCACTATTTTATTCATATCAGTCGCATTTTATTAGGAGGTACAAATAATGAAAAAAACTTTTTTAATTGTTTTGGCGTCCATTACACTACTCGCTCTTGTCATTGGAATTGTTTCATTTAGCTTAAATGAGTCAGCAGATTTTGGAAAATTATTTTTTGCAAAAGAAGTAGGCAATTATGAAAACATCAAAAATTTCCCAGCCTATAGTTGGCTATTAAATGGAAAAGACTATACATTAGAAATTTTTGACAATATATTTTACAATATAAATTATATATTTGAAAATATGTTTTAAAGGAGTTATTAATGCACCAATATAAAGGAAGATTAATTTTACACTGCGGGTCAATGTTTTCCGGTAAAACATCGGCCCTTTTTAGAGAGGTAAATCGCTTTTCGATTGCAGGCTACAAAGTTCTTGCAACAAAGCCAAGTACAGATAGCAGATATTCAAAAACTGACATCGTAACGCATGACAAACTTGGTATAAGTGCGGAAATATTTGAAAATATGGACGATCTAAAGAGACTCGTCGAAGTAAATCAACCAGATGTAGTTGCAATTGATGAGATACAATTTTTAAGTAATTACAAAGACGAATTTATAAATTTGCTTAATGAGTTTTTATCGCGCGGTCTAACAATAGTAGTTGCAGGGCTAGACATGGACTATCTAGGCACGCCATTTGAAGTAACCGAAAGAGTATTTGCAATAAGCGATTATGTTACAAAGCATCACGCCGTATGCTCAAAATGTGGTAGCGACGCGTGGGTAAGTCATCGTACAATCGACAATAGCGACAGAATGTTACTCGGCTCAAATGACATATACAAACCCCTCTGCAGAAGCTGCTTCAGAGAAGAACAACAAAAGCAAGCGGAAAACAAAAACCAATTAAAATTCGACTAATACCAGCACGCGCTGGTATTTTTTGTACAAAAAAATCCAATCTATCTGCAGTTACTCAAACAAATTGGATTAAAATTTTATTTAATAAATGTGCCTTCTCTAAGTTCTTTAAACGCGAGGTAAATTTCATCCATTGTATTCATTACAATTGGTCCACCCCAAGCAACTTTTTCATCAATTCTAGTTGAAATTAAAACCAAAACTATGTCTCCATTTTTACCAGTAAATTTAATTTTATCACCACTTGTTAAAGTTGCAGCAGTTTTTTCTTTAATCTCCTCACCTTCAACATTTATATCGCCAAGCAATGTAAATAAAATAGCAACATCATCTTTATTTACATCAAGTTCAAATTCGCTTTCATTGCTAAACTCAACTACATAATATGTGAGCGGATGATTTGGTGCTTTGTACCCCTTAACGCCTTCGTATTCTCCCGAAATAATATCTACATTAAAGCCATCCTTCTCGACCCTTGGCAAATCTTTGAGTGCTTGATAATGCGGCTTTGTCATTTTAAGTTTTTGTGGAAGATTTAACCATAATTGAACACCTAACATTCTCTTTGATTCCGGCAATCTTTCCTCGTGCAATATACCAGACCCTGCTGTCATCCATTGCACCTGACCATCTGAAATTTCATCTTCAAAGCCCATATTATCTCTATGAAGCATTCTACCGTATTTCAAATAGCTAATGGTTTCTATTCCTCTATGTGGATGCTCAGGAAAACCACCCTTATAATCATCATAATTATCTGTGTCAAATGAATCCAGCATTAAAATCGGATCATAAATATCTTTTGTTCCATTTCCTAAAACTCTAACAAGTCTAACACCTGCGCCATCTCTCGTCTCAAAACCCTGAGTAGTATTATCTATTTTTCTAATCATAAATTTCTCCCTTCAATTATCATCTAATACAAATACTACCCGCATATTGTATATAATAAACAAAAAATATGAATATATACGCTAAACGTAGTGTTCACTACTTTAAACTTCGCATTCGTCAAAAAAATAGAGCTGCGAAAGATTATTCTCTTTCACAGCTCTTTATTTATATATGAGGTCAAATTCTTCGATTACGATTATCAAATCTTCATCGAATTCTTTTGCGATTTGTTTTAATTCATGTTCAAAAAAATCTCTATGCGATTTTCTCCAATATGCTAGGCTCTTGTCGCCTTCGCCTTCCTTATAAGCGATTTTTTCATCAACATCTGCGAATTTCATTTCATATACTTTGTTTACTTTTATAATGCAAGATGGCTCGTCTTTGCTATTTAAAACTACATCGTACACATTATCACTAACAACTGGTAGCGCATCATCCTCTTCGTATAATTCTTTCAAACTGCAAGTCAGAGTCTTTTCTCCACTCATAACTAATGCCACCAGTTTATCTGGATCAACGCCAAATTGAAATGCCTCTCCAAAAACTGCATTTGGATTTATCTTTTTATATTCTTCAAAATATTCTTTAATTTTATTTTGGTTCATAGATGATAACTTCTCCACTATCCAAAGATTTTTTTATATCGATTATGCGTTGATTTTCGCTGCCGCGAAATTTTAATTTTAGATTTTTTAGCTTTTCTACAAATAATCCATCAACCAGTATGTCGCATTCTTTTAATAATTCTAATTTTTTTGGATCAGAAATTATCATCTCGTAAGTATATCCAGAATATATCCAGATGTTTTTTTGAACTTCTTTTTTTATATCCCTGATAACATCTGTAAGCTCTAAATTTTGCATCGGTTCTCCTCCAAGCAATGTTAGTCCACTTACAGCTGGATCTTTAAGATAAGATATGATGGTGCGAGTTGCTTCATCATTCCAGTCTTGGCCGTAGGTAAAATCCCAATACTCGCGATTAAAGCAACCCTTGCATCCGTGCGTGCATCCCGTTACAAATATAGTTGAACGTATGCCTTCGCCATTTGCTACATCATATTTTCTTAATTGTGCATATTTCATTATATATGAAGTACCCTTGCCCCGATTTCTTTGGTTCTTCCTTCGTTCCAGAAGTTTTCACCAAGATATCCGCAAGTTCTCCTGATAACTGTTAATTTTGTTTTGTCGTGATTGTGGCAATTTGGACATTCCCACTCATTTTTTTCATTTAATTTTATTTCCCCATCAAAACCACATACATGACAATAGTCACTCTTTGTATTAAACTCAGCGTATGTGATGTGATCATAGATATATCTAACAAGCGTTGCAACTGCTTCGATATTGTTTGTCATATTTGGAATTTCAGCATAGCTAATCATGCCGCCTGTTGAAAGCTCTTGAAATTCAGATTCAAAATCGAATTTATCAAATACAGAAATGTTTTCACGAACATCAACGTGATATGAATTCGTGTAGTATCCCTTATCAGTAATATCTTTAATTTCGCCAAATCTACTTCTATCGATTTTGCAAAATCTATTTGTCAAGCTTTCTGCGGGTGTTCCATAAAGTGCGAATCCAAGTCCTGTTTCTTCCTTCCAATCATCAACAGCTTTTCTTAATCTTTTCATTACGCGGAGTGCAAAGTCTTTTCTCTTTGTGTGCGATTCTCCTGTTACGAGCTTTGTTGCTTCGTACAAGCCAATATATCCCATTGAAATTGTGGCAAATCCGTTTTGAAGAAGTTTGGTAACCTTTTCACCTTTTTTAAGTCTTGCTATTGCACCATATTGCCAGTGAATAGGACTTACATCACTTGTAACATTTTCTAGCAACTGATATCTAAACATCAATGCTTTTTTAACAAGCTCTAATCTCTTTTCCAAAATTTGCCAGAATTTTTCTTCGTCGCCTGCTGATAAAATTCCAATTTGAGGCAAGTTTAAAGATACCACGCCCATATTGAAGCGTCCATCAAATACATACTCGCCATTTTCATTTTTCCATGGAGACAAGAAGCTTCTGCATCCCATTGGACTGAATACATTTCCTTGATATAGTTCTTTCATCTTTTTTGCAGAAATATAATCAGGATACATTCTTTTTGCTGTGCATTTTGCAGCAAGTTTTGTTAAATAATAATATTTTGAATCTTCATAAACATTGTGTTCATCAAGTACATATATTAATTTTGGGAAAGCTGGTGTAACATACACATCTGCTTCATTTTTTATTCCTTCAAGTCTTTGATTTAAAATTTCTTCTTGGATTAATGC
>CAMYPV010000045.1 GCA_947293975.1 uncultured Ezakiella sp.
CGCGGGCGACATTACATTGCTTCTATTGCGCGTTTTACTTCTGGTCCGACGTAGATTTTGTCGTCGGTTATGAGGATTGGTCGTTTGACGAGCATGCCGTCTTTTGCGAGCAATTTATATTTTTCTTCTGTTGTCATTGTTGGTAATTTGTCCTTCAAATTTTCTTCACGATAACTCATGCCACTTGTGTTGAAGAATTTTTTGATGTCGAGCTTTGATTGTTCGTGCCATTTTTTGATTTCAGCTTCACTTGGATTGTCTTCCTTGATATCCCTGTATTCGTATGGGATGTTTTTTTCTTCCAACATTTTTTCAACTGCTCTACATGTTGAGCATTTTTTGTATGCGATTAATTTCATTTTGCCTCCTTAAAATAATGATGCGTCTATAATTTCTTTGTTTCTAATTTTTTCTATCCATTCGCGAGGAATACTGTCGTAGCCGTAGATTATGCCGGCGAGCGCTCCTGTGACGGCGGCGGTTGTGTCGGTGTCTTGCCCCAAGTTTACCGCCTTTAATACTGCATCTTTGTAATTGTCGGTGTTTAGTATGCACCAAAGCGACGCATTTAGCGTATCAACGACGTATCCGCCCGATTTTATCTTCGATATGTCCTGATTTTTGATTTCGTCATTTGTGTAAGTTTTTCCGGCGAGGATTTCGCGCGCAATTTTTACATATTCCACGCATGCGTCCATTGCGATTGGGTGCGCGTGCGTAATTGCCGAGACTTTTCTGATGGTCTCGTCGTCTGCGTCTGTGAATGCAACGGGGATTATGCGCATGAGCGAGCCGTTTCCGTTGTCTCTGATGTCGGTCATGCCCTTGCCCTCTTCGAGTGCGTTTTGCGTTGTGTTTCCCACATCAAAAGTTTTGCCGTCTGACGTAAATCTGCCGTCAAATAGCCAGTCTTCAAAGTACACGCGCATTAGATCCAGGTCAATTTTGCCATGACTGTCTTTAATTGCAGTCGCCGTTGCAAGCGTCAAGCTCGAATCGTCTGAAAAAGTGCCTGCCGGCAAATTATAGGTCCCGTATCCGACCATATCGGTGCATGTAAAGCTGTTTCTGCGTTTAAATTCAAACGGCACGCCGAGCGCGTCGCCAACCACGAGTCCGTAGATTGCAGATTTTAAATTCATATTTACCTCTTTCTTATATGATAAAAATACAATTGCTGCGCAAGTCCTGCCAAATTTCCGTAGGATTTTGTTGCAGCATTCGCCATTTTGACGCGGTTTTTCTCTTGATAAAAGCGTTCCAAAAAAACTTTTTCCATCCACGTGTCGAGCGGAAAAACGTCGCGCTTGCCGAGTCCGTACAAAATTATGCAGTCCGCCACCTTTGGCCCCACTCCAGGCAGTTCAAGTAGCCTTTGATGTGCGTCCTTCGTCTCGAGCACGTTCACCTCTGAAAGATAATTCGGATGATTTACAAGAAATTCCGCAGTGCCTTTGATGTATTTGTCGCGGTAACCCGTACCCATTTCACGTAGCTCCTCAACTGTAAGCGTGTTGATCTCAGCGCTTGACGGGAATGAATAATACGAGCCAAAACTGTCTTCTAGGACTTTGCCGACTTTTTCTCTAAGAGATGTGATAATTTTTTTGATACGCTTGATATTGTTGTTTTGACTGATTATAAACGAAAAAATAATCTCCTCAAAATCTTGATTTAACAATCTAATGCCGTCTGAAAACTCAAGCACATCCTTTGGAAAACCCATCTCACTCAAAAGCTCAAAATCTCTCTTGTAATCGTAGTTATAATCCAAATAATGAAGGAAAATTTCGGGGTCGTGATCAGTTTTTATAATGATTTCATCAGGCACTTCCTCGATGTAGGCGCGCTTGTTTTTGGTCTGTATAATATAGCCGTTTTCATGTTCAAAATACATAAACACCTGCCCGCTTTCCATAATATCGTACAAATTGAAATGCGGCGGCTTTTTGTAATTATAAGTTTTTAAATTAGACATATTAACTCCTGTAAAATATTCTGATTTAATTTTAACATCACGCGAAATTTAAGTCAAACCACTATTGCAGCCTGAAGATTTTTGTTGTATGATTTAGGTAAGGAGGGATTTTATGTTTCATTTAACTGCGGATAATTCGCTATTTTTATTTGTAGATTTTCAGGAAAAATTGATGCCTGCAATGTCGAATTGCGAGGCTGTTGTAAAAAATTCCAAAAAAGCTTTTGACTTTTGCAAACTTCTTGGCGTTGAGCATTTGTTTACAACTCAGTACAAGAGAGGGCTTGGCGATTTGATTGACGAATTTAAATCCGAAAGCGACAAGGCTTTGGACAAGACCGAGTTTTCGTGCTACGCAAACGAAATGATTAAATCAAGCATCGATTCATCGAGCAAGAAAAATATTATTATTTCAGGTCAAGAGACGCATGTATGCGTGTTTCAAACGGCGCGCGACCTAATGGATGCAGGCTACAATGTGTTTTTGCTCTCGGACGCGGTTACATCAAGGTCTGATTTTAACAGCGAAAACGCTCTGCAACTTTTAAGGCACATGGGCGCAAGGGTTGTTAATCTGGAGCTTGTAATCTTTGACATATTGCACGACTCAAAACATCCTTGCTTCAAAGAAGCGCAGGCTTTAATCAAATAATTCGCATCAAAAAACGCCCTCGTGGGCGTTATTTTTGTTTTAAGAAATATCCGATTGTGCCGATTGCAATTAGTATTATAATAGGGTGAACTTTAAAAAACACTGTAAGAACAACGGTGATTGCAATTAATGCTATGTTTATAAGATTTTTTTCGCTCCTTTTAAACAAGTCGTAAAAGCTCATCGTGATAAGCGCAAGGACTGCAGGCTTTGTGCCTTGCATAAACTTTATGACGCGCTCGTCGTCTTTGATTTTACTAAAAATCGTAGACAACAACATTATTACGATGAAGCTTGGCAGTATTACGCCAAAAGTCGCAATGATCACGCCCAAATTACCGGCGATGTGCTTTGCAGACACCACCGACAAATTGACCGCAAGAGGCCCCGGCGCGCTCTGTGCAATTACGAGCGATTCCATAAAGTCGTCTTCCTTGATCAAATCCTTTTTGATAAGCTCCTGCTTCATAACGAGTATCATACCGTAGCCGCCGCCAAAACTGATGCAACCTATTTTAAAAAATGTCAAAAATAATTTTAAATATCTCATAATATCATCCTTATAAAGCCCATTATAAAAATTACCAATATGGGGTGAATTTTGTTAGAATAAATGAGCAAAATGCTTATCAAATACAATGCCGCCTGCGTGTAATCCGTAATACTTGGCCTAAAGAGCATGATGATTGCCGACAAAATAAATCCAAAAACAGCCGGCTGCAGCGATGAAAGAATTTTTTCTTTAACAGGAGAGTTTTCGTATTTTTTAATAATACTCATCAAAGAAATCAAAATCAAAACGCTTGGAAGCGCAACCCCAAATGTACTTAAAATTGCTCCGGTTACGCCAATCTTTTCGTTTCCGATAAATGTGGCAGCATTAACCGAAAAGCTCCCCGGCGTCATCTCGGAGATTGTGATTATGTCGTAAAAAATCTCTTTGGTGATAATTCCAGGCAAAATAAATTCACTTTTAAAAAGAGGTAGCATTGCATAGCCACCTCCAAAACTAAAAATTCCTATTTTAAAAAATTTTAAAAACAGTTTTAAAAGCATCATTTACCCTTTCTGCAATCCTTACATATTCCATAAAAGTTAAGTTCATAATCCTCAACCAAAAAATCTTCAGCTTCTGCCAACTTTTCAAGCTCTTTGATTTCCTTTCTCTTGGTTTCGATGATTTTGCCGCAATTTGTGCAAATCATATGATTATGATCGCGAACGATATTTTTAATTTCATATCTTACAACATTGTCTTTCAAAACGACTTTGTCAAGAATGCCAAGCTTGTTAAAAATCAAAATATTTCTGTATATAGTTGCAGTTCCAATATGATCTGTTGGTTTTTTGTTTAACGCTTTGATGGCCTCTTGAATTGTGTAATGGCTTTTGGACGTGTTAAATAATTGATAAATTTCCTTACGTGGGTCAGTAAATTTATAGCCATTGTCGTTAAGAATTTTTTTAACTTGATTTTTGTCGAGTGTCATATTGAAAACCTCCTTATTTTTTTCTATTATATAATAATTATCATTTAATTACAAGTAATTCGTATATTTGAATTATAACTTCGTATATGTTATAATTGTACACATAAGAGTGGGTTTAAATAGTTTTGCATAGAATTGGATTTTATGTTATAATTATTGTGGAAAACATCTGTTAATTAATAAAATTCAAAGGGTTTTTCACAGCGTTTTTTTGTGAAATTGTGAATAATTTAACCCATTTTGTGAAAAGACTAACAGATTAGATGTTTTCAACTGTTAGAAATGATTTTTTGAAATTTTTTAAAGGCTAAATCATTGTAATTTTCAATGTTTTTAACTTTATAATATTCGTGCCTGTTAAAAACTTTTTGTACAATGTGCATAAGTTTTTAACAGCCTGTGAAAAGAGGATTTATGACAAGTTTAGAACTTTGGGCTGAGGTGCTTAACAAAATTCAGGGCGAATACTTCATGTCACGCACTGATTTCAACGCATTTATTCGCGTACTCAGACCACTTTGCATTAAAGGAGACAATTTAATAGTACTTTCGCCAAATCGTTTTACTCTAAATGTTATCAACAGGCGTTTTATCGATCATCTTGAAAAGGCGATGAGCAAGGTTACAAATATGACTCTTGTAATTGTGCCTCCCGAAGACGAAGATAAATACACAGCCGACGCTGACGAGCTGATTCCGGAACTTTATGATTATCTGCCTGTACAAAGGCCGATACTTGATCCTAAATACACTTTTGAGAATTTCGTCACATGCGATGCAAACAATCTTGCACATGCAACTGCGTGGGCAATTAGCAACAATCCGGGCGAAGTTTTTAATCCGTTTTTTATATACGGCAAGAGCGGCATCGGTAAAACTCACTTGATGCAAGCAATTGGACATCGTGTTTTAGAAAGAGACAACACAAAGCGCGTGCATTATGTAAGTACAGAGGCGTTTACAAACGAACTTATTTTTTCGATTAAAAGCACAAAAAACCCCGATATGAAGGCGAGTTTTAAGAACAAATACAGAAATCTCGACGTTTTATTGATTGACGACATTCAGTTTTTGGAGAACAAGGATTTTGTGCAGGAAGAATTTTTCCACACATTTAACGCGCTTATGGCAAAGGGTGCGCAGATTGTTATGGCGTCCGATCGTTTGCCAAAAGACATCAAGCCAATCGAAGAAAGGCTTGTAAGCCGCTTTGAATCGGGTATTGTTGCGGATATAAAAATGCCTGACAAGGTTACGAGATTTGCAATTCTTGAAAAGGCTCAAGCATTTAACAAGTACACTGTGCCGACTGAAATTATGTGGAAGATTGCAGAAAATGTTACCAATAATATAAGAGAACTTGAAAGCGCTCTTAGACGTACAAATGCAAATGCGACGATTTTAAATATCAAACAAGATGATTTGAAATCATACAGCATGATTGTGGATTCGGTTTTGGCTGATATGAAGCTTCAAAGCAAGTTAAACACGACGATTGATCCGCAAAATGTATTAAAATACGTGGCGAAAAAATTCAATCTCGAAGTCAAAGACATTGTAGGTTCTGGTAGAAATAGCGATGTTTCACTTGCAAGGCATATTGCAATGTATATAATAAGAGAACTTACCGAACTTAGTTATCCAAATATTGGTGCATATTTTGGAAAAGATCATACATCGGTCATTTATGCGTGTCGAAAATTAAGAGAATCCACAAAGAAAGACCCAAATTTAAAACGCACCATTGACAAGTTTACTCGCGATATCAAAAGAGAGAGTCATCGTTCTTGTTAAGAGATATCCACATTTTATAAACAGACAAAAGGCGATGTGAATGTAATGTTTGATTAGTTTTTCACAGAATTCACAGACCTACTACTATTACTATTTATTATAATATTATTAAGAGCAAAAATCGATTCAAAAAGGAGGAGAAAATGCATTTTATAATTAGAGTTGGCGACCTAAGTAGAGCCATTCGAATTGCACAGCGTGGTGTAAGCAAGGGCTCACAGTCTTCGTTGTTAGAAGGAATTTTATTTGTTACTGAAAATGACACTTTGACACTTTATTCAACTGATTTAAAAATAAGTGTTAAAACTGCTTTAAAATGTGATATCAAAGAAGACGGTCACTATGTTATTAATTCTAATATTATCTATGATCTTGTTTCAAAATTAAGATCAGATGATATGCTTGAATTAAGTATTGATGAAAATCAGACTGTAAAAGTTGTCTCTGGACGCAGCAGTTTGAGTTTCCAAGCACTTAGTCCAAAAGATTTTCCAGATTTCCCAACAGTAAGAGATGATTTTTCTTTCTCTATAAAAGGAGAAGTTTTAAAAGATATAATTGCAAAAACAAGGACAAGCGTCTCTATTGACGAAAACAGAATGATTTACACAGGCATCAAATTTAAAGTTGTGCCGGGCAATCTAACTGCGGTTAGCCTTGACGGTTACAGGGTTACGATTGTTGATAGGAGTGTAAATTCAGATCAAGAAAGCGAGTTTATCGTGCCGTCTAATTCACTTTACGAAGTTGAAAAGCTGATCAAAGACGAAGACGATGTGCTTATAAAGCGCGCAAGCAATCACTTGATGATTTTGTTTGACGAGACTGCTGTGTATACGCGTTTGTTTGACGGAGACTTTTTCGATTATCAAAGCCTTGTCAAAGAGCATGGGCCAACAGAGGTTGTGCTTGACAAAGACATTTTCAAAAGCTGTCTTGACAGGTCGATGATCGTTGCAAAGGGCAATTTAAACATGGTTCGCCTTGACATAAAAGAGGGCAATATGAATCTAAGATCCACCGGAACTCTCGGCGAAACAAACGACGATATGGAAATTGAAAAACGCGGTGAAGACCTTGTAATTGGCTTCAACCCTCGTTATTTAAAAGAAGGCGTTTCACTTTTTGAAGATAAGACTGTGCGTCTTGTGTTTGAAAACAATTTTAGCCCGCTCTCTGTTTATGGCACAAGCGAAAAGGGGCTTAAATATATTTTACTGCCAGTGAGGTTGTCAAATTGAGATTAGAAATTAGAGAAAACACAGAACTTAAAAACGCGTTAAAGCTTGCAAACCTCGTGTATTCGGGCGGCGAAGCAAAGCATCTCATAAAAGATGGCGCAGTTAAATTAAATGGCGAGATTGAAACGCGCGTTTCGAAAAAACTTTTTGATGGCGATGTCATCGAATTTAACGGCGAAGAGATTACTGTATCTATAATTTAATTATGGATTTAAAAAATATTTTATTTTATAATTTTAGAAATTTTAAAAATGCATCAATCGACATAAAACCGGGGTTAAACCTGATTTATGGCGAAAATGGCGTGGGCAAAACCAGTTTTTTGGAAGGACTACATCTGATTTTAACAGGTGGATTGTTTAAGGATAATTACGACGCTTTAATTCGTCACGGCGAGGAGCTGGGCGGCGTCAGCGCAAATTTTACCGAGGGAGTGCGAGAGCTTGAAAAAATCGTGTATCTAAGAAGAGACGGCGTGATTAGAGAGGCAAACAAAAAGCGCGTAACGAGAATGCGCAGCTTTAAGACGCACAACACAGTCGTGTTTGAGCCTTACGATACGTTTTTGATTGACGGAAGTCCGAGTTTGAGGCGAAAGTTTTTGGACGATCTGATTTCGGACGTGAGCCTTAGCTATGAAAAAAACTTGCGAGATTACAACAATCTTTTGAAGATGAGAAACAATTATTTAAAATTCTATCCCAATCCAAAGCGCTTCTTGGACGCACTTGACGAAGATTATATAAGGCTTATAAAAGAGATAGACCTTGAAAGAAATAGATATTTGGATCTAATTAAAAAGCGAACAAAGAGGCATATTTACGACATCGAGCCTGATTGGAGTGTGGATTTTAGCATAGATTATTCATACGACAAAGCGGATTTGCACAAATTTAGAGACGAGCATTTGATTGATGATATTAATAGAAAGCACAGTTCGTGGGGCGCGCACAAGGACGATTTAATAATAAATTTTAACGACGAGCTTGCAAAAATCACAGCAAGCCGCGGGCAAAAGCGCGCAATAGTCGTGTCGATGAAGCTTGCGAACTTGGATATATTAAAAAGATTGTCAAACAAAGAGTCGATAATTTTGTTGGACGATTTGTTATACGAGTTTGACGAGATTAGAAATTCAAATCTTGTAAATAAAATTCAGGGCTTAACAGCATTTGTAACATCAACAAAATTGATAAGTGCAGATTCGGTCATAGAAATAAAAAACAACGAAATGAAATATATATGATGCCACAGCGATGTGAAATACGAGAGCATTATCACAAGCGTTAACATCTTATAAAATTTTAAAAACAACGATTTTAAATCGACATATATAAAAAATGAAAGTATTACAATAATTATTTAAGAAAGAGGGATTTATGAACAATAATAGAGAATATGGTGCAAAAAATATTCAGGTTCTTGAAGGGCTTGAGCCAGTTCGTTTAAGACCTGGTATGTATATTGGTTCAACATCTGAACGTGGGCTTCACCACCTTATATACGAGGTTGTGGACAACTCGATTGACGAAGCGCTTGCAGGTGTTTGCGACACCATAAAAGTTACAATAAACGATGACGGCAGTGCAACTATCGAAGATAATGGTAGTGGTATTCCAGTTGAAATTCACCCAAAAACTGGCAAGAGTACAGTTGAGACTGTACTTACAATTTTGCACGCTGGCGGTAAATTTAACAACGACGCATACAAGGTTTCGGGCGGACTTCACGGTGTTGGGGTCAGTGTTGTAAACGCACTTAGTGAGTGGCTTGTTGCGACTGTTAAGAGAAATGGAAATATTTACGAACAGCATTTTGCAAGAGGCAAGGCAATTAGCGAACTTGAAATCGTTGGCAAATGTGAAGGCACAGGCACAATGATTAGCTTCAAGCCAGATGCTGATATTTTTGATACAGTTGTATTTGATTTTGACACATTGGAAACTCGTCTAAGAGAGATGGCGTTTTTAAATAAATCCGTCAGAATCGAATTAAAAGATGAACGCGAAGGTCAAGAAAAAGATAAGGTGTTCAAGTATGACGGCGGTATCAAAGAGATGGTCGAGTATTTGAATCGTTCAAAAGAACCTATTTTTAAAGAAATTATTTACTTTGACGAAAGTCGTGACAATCAAGAAGTTGAAATTGCGATGCAGTACACAGATGCTTACAGCGAAAATGTTGTGACATTTGCAAATAATATTCACACTCCAGAAGGTGGTTCGCATCTATCTGGCTTTAGAACTGCACTTACAAGAACAATCAACGACTACGCACGCAAATACAGTTTGTTAAAAGAAAAAGATCAAAATCTTTCGGGCGACGACGTCAGAGAAGGACTCACAGCTGTTATTAGCGTTAAGCTTGCGCAGCCGCAATTTGAAGGGCAAACCAAGGCAAAGCTTGGTAACTCTGATACTAGCTCGATTGTAAACAGCGTTGTGGGCGAATGTTTAGCGACATTCTTTGAGGAAAATCCGAGAATTGCAAAGACAATCATCGATAAGGCTGTAAAGAGTCAACGTGCAAGAGAGGCCGCAAGAAAGGCAAGGGAGATTTCAAGGTCAAGATCTGTTTTGGATTCGGCAACGCTTCCTGGTAAACTTGCAGACTGTCAGTCAAACGACAACACAATCACAGAGATATTCATCGTCGAAGGGGACTCAGCTGGTGGTTCAGCAAAGCAAGGCCGCGACAAACATTTCCAAGCAATTCTTCCACTTCGTGGTAAGATTATGAACGTTGAGAAGGCAAGACTTGACAAGGTGCTTGGATACGAAGAAATTAAATCAATGATCACAGCTTTTGGAACTGGTATTGGCGACGATTTTGATATTTCAAAATTAAGATACGGAAAAATCATCATCATGACCGATGCTGACGTCGACGGCGCTCACATCAGAACACTGCTCTTAACATTCTTCTTTAGATATTTAAGACCACTTTTGGAG
>CAMYPV010000046.1 GCA_947293975.1 uncultured Ezakiella sp.
TCTCAATACTAATTTACATAATGTAATTTGTGAGGAAAATTTGATGAAAAAGGCGTGAGTCGCAGAAATTTTGCGAATGAGATCAAAAATAAAACTTTCTTTTCCCGATACTTATTCCATTGACATAATTTGCCTGGGAATTTCGATGAGATTCGAAGTGAAATAAATTTTTTAGGACGCAGGTGTACTAGAGTGTACATCGAGGACTAAAAAATTTTTTCACAAGAAGGTCGCGAAATTAACGGCAAATCAAATGTGCTTGATGATCTCGTTATCTCCAGCCAGTATAACCACATCCCCCTCTTCAAAAACCCTACTCGGTTGAATGGTTAATATGGTTTTGCCGTCTCTTTTGATTGCGATGACGTTTATGTTGTATTGTTTACGTAAATCCAATTGGCCGATGCTTTTGCCTGCCCATTTTGAAGGCAAGTTGATTTCATAAATGGAAATTTCGTCACTAAGCACCATTTGATCAAGTACATTTCTTGACATAAGGCTGTGTGCAAGGCGTTTTCCGGCGTCACGCTCGGGCATTATTGTGTTGTCGGCACCCAGCTTTAACATAACTTTTGATTGAATTTCATCCGCAACTTTACATACGACATGTTTTACACCCATTTCTTTTGACACGAGTATCGACATAATTGCGGCACGAAAATCTGAACCGATACCTATTATAACGGCGTCAAAGTTTGCAATGCCAAGGTCTATTAGTGCGTGCTCATCTGTTACGTCGACGATTGCACTGTATGTTACTTTGTCGGATATTCTTTGCACAGCATCTTCGTCGATGTCAATTGCCATTACTTGATTGCCAAGTTCTTCAAGTGTGGTTGCGACGGCTGTGCCAAATCTTCCACATCCGATTACTAAATATTGTTTTGAGTCGTTTAACATAATTCCTCCTATCCAATTAAAACGTTTTCTTCAGGATGTCTGATATTTGAAGTGTTTGAAAATGTTTTTCTGGAGAGTGAGATGAACATTGTGATCATTCCCACGCGTCCTGCAAACATATATAGCGATATCAATAATTTGCCGATGATTGATAAATTTTGGCTGCCACCAATTGAACAGCCGACAGTTGCAATTGCAGACGCACATTCAAATGCGGATGCAATCAGATCGAATTCTGGTTCAAATGTGACGAGTATTAATGTGCCGAGTACGAAAAATATCATTGCAATCATAAAAATCGCAAGTGCTTTTTTGATTGTTTGTTCAGATATTCTGCGTCCGTAAATATTTACCTCTGAATTGTCTTTGATGGTTGCGTGCATATTCATAATTAAGATTGCAAATGTGACTGTTTTTATACCGCCACCTGTTGAGGCTGGTGATGCACCTATAAACATAAGTATCATCATCATAAAAAGTGTTTGCTCTCTAAATTTTGTGAAATCTAGGCTAGAAAAACCGGCGGTACGCGTGGTTGTTGATTGGAAAAATGAGTTCAAGATTTTCTGAAAAAAACCTTTGTTTCCAATTGAGTCTACATTTGTGTACTCGAGTGCAAAAAACAGAATTGTACCAACAATTAATAGAGCAGCTGTTGTTATCAGAACGATTTTTGTGTTTAGGCTTAAACGTTCTTTTGTTAGGCGATGGTTGACTAGGTTTATCATTACCGGAAAGCCGATACCTCCAAGTATAATCAAGATGGAGATTGTCATTAACACAAAATATGAATCGTTGATTCCAATTAACGATGAAAATTCACCGTATTTTGAGCCTAACAAATCAAAGCCGGCGTTACAAAAGGCAGATACCGAGTGAAACACTGCGTATCCAATTCCTTTTGTTAGTCCAAACATTGGTACAAATTTAAATGCAAGCACGATTGCACCTGTTATTTCGATTATTAATGTAAGTTTAAAAACTCTTATTAATAACATTACTATGCCATGCAGTTTATTTTGATTGAGTTGTTCTTTTAGTATGAGACGATCTTTTAAGTCAATCTTCTTGTTCAATATAAGTGGTAGCAGAGTCGCAATTGACATAAAGCCAAGTCCACCAATTTGTATCAGAGTCATTATTACGCCTCTGCCAAATATCGACCAAGTCGTGGCTGTATCAACAACCACAAGCCCAGTTACGCACACTGCTGATGTCGCAGTAAACAGCGCATCTAAAAATCCAACGCTCTTGTGAGAATTGGTTGCAAGTGGCGTGCTTAATAATATCGACCCAACTAATATTATGAATAAAAAACCAAGCACAACATATTTTGCTGGCTGGATTCTACGTGATTTTAACATAAAAATTCCTTTCTTAAATATGAATTCATTATATCAAATTTAAGAAAGGAAATAAAGCTTTTAATTGATATTTAGTTTTAAATTTAATTTAAATATTGAAGTACTTTTTCGCCAAGACTTGACCACGAGTTTTTGTCGATTTCATCTTGAATGTCGTTTGGAATTGTATAGCCAGCTTTTACTTTTTCGATTTGCTTAATAATATTTTCTGCAAGACGTTTTTCGTATGCCGGCACGTCCTCTTGAACAGGCTTGTCCAAGTCGTATATGCGCGGGAGTTCTGTGTATAATATTACGCCAGAATTATTTACCTTTGAGCCGAGTTGATTTTTTAGCCCTTCGATATCACTTGTAACTGCAAGCTTGCCGCATGCGAGTGCTTCGATTGCAATTAGACCAAGTGCTTCATAATATGATGGCAGCACAAAAATATCTGCCTGCTTTAATTTTTCAGCCATTGTTTCCTGAGTTTGTGAATTGTAGACATACAGATTTTTTGAGTGCTTTGCGTTTTCGTTTAAGAGTTTTAATTGCTCGTCGCTTGCGTGTCCGACGATGTGCATATCGATGTCACTAAATTTTTGCTCGATGTATGGAAGAGCGCCTGCAAGTGCAAATACGCCTTTGGATTCTGAAATTTTTCCGGCAAACATAATCTTTAGGCGATCGTGAGCCTCGCGTGTGTAATTGGTGTTAAACAGATTTTGATTAAATCCGCCGCCTATTAATGTTATTTTGTCAGGATTTATGCCAAAAATATCTATGATTTTTTCAGCCTCTCCAGGAGAAACGGTAAAAATTCTTTCAAGTTTTTTTATATTTGGAAGCATAGCTTTAAATTTTTCGTGCTGACCAATTTGTCTTAAATCTGTCCCGTGACAAAATGCAAAAACTTTTTTGTCGGCAAAAACTTCCTTTACAAGATTTGTTACCAAAAACAAATGGTGACTTATGATTATATCAGGGTTTAAATTTTCTTTTATATAAATTAATTTATTGCGAAATTCATCAAGCATTTTATCAAGCATTTCATCACTTGCCTCGCTAAAAAGCGTGGACTCGTATGGCATGATGTCACTCATTCCCATAATTGGGAAGGGTAGAGCATCTGAATTAAATTCCACCTCGAAACGCAGTTCTGATTTTGGAAAATCAAATTCACCTTGGTTGGCGTAAAGCATAATATTTTCGTTGCCATGCTTTTCTAATTCGTCAATTAAATTTGTATAATAAACTCCGCTTCCTGTCTTCATTGGAAGTTGTTGCAAAACGTGAAGTATTCTCATAATTTCCTCCTTTTAATTTTTATTTTTACAATGTCATTTAATTTGTAATTGTTATCTCGATTTAAAATAATCGTGTCTATGATTTGATTTTTGTAATCCAATTTAATCTTTGAAATCTCGCCTTGATAAACATAGTCAACGATTTTTGCAGGCTCGCCATCATCAGAAATTATAATGTCTTCGGGGCGGAGGTAGCCATCGTTTACAATTGAAGATTCGCCAATAAAATCCAGCACAAAATCGTTTTGTGGATGATTGTAAATATCCTCGGCAGTTCCAATTTGCATGATTTCGCCTTTGTTTAGAAGCATTATGGTGTCGGAAATTTCAAATGCTTCTTTTTGATTGTGTGTTACAAAGATTGTCGTGATGCCAAACTCGTGCTGAAAGCGTTTGATCTCAGAACGCATCTCGACTTGTAGTTTTGCGTCAAGACTTGAGAGTGGTTCATCCAAAAGTAATAACTTAGGCTCGATTACAAGGCTTCGGGCAAGCGCAACGCGTTGCTTTTCGCCGCCGGAAAGTTCGTGCGGTTTTCGATTTTCATATCCCTTCAGCCCGACTTTTTCAATGATTTCTATGCCCATTTTGCTTCGAATTTTTTTGTCGAAATTTCTAAACTTTAATCCGTACACGACATTTTCAAGCACAGTCATGTGTGGAAATAGTCCGAATGACTGAAATACTGTTGAGACTTCTCGTTCTTCAGGTGGGAGGTTTGTAATGTTTTTGCCGGCAAGATTTATTTCGCCTTCGATATTAATGAAACCTCCAATTGCTTTTAGAATTGTAGATTTGCCGCAGCCAGATGGACCCAAAAAGCACATCAACTTTCCAGCGGGAATTTCAAAGCTAACATTTTTTACGGCGTATTTGTCGCCATATTTTTTTGTGAGATTTTTAACTTCTAAAAACATTTTTCCTCCTCATATAAAGACGATAGAGTCCATTTATCGTTAAGCAAATTATAATTATAAACACAGCGATTACCGATCCTACATTGTATTTTGCAGATTGAATTACATCAAACATTACAAGTGTTAAAACTTTTTGACCTGGATAGATTAAAAATATTATTGATCCGATAGTTGTCATTGTTGTTGTAAAAGCATTTACAAAGCTAACGCTAAGCGCATCGCGCGAGAGTGGAATGATTGCATCTTTGATTTCATCAAAACGCGTGCCACCCAAGTCTCTGATTGAATTAAGCGTGTCAGGATTGATGGAGTCCATCGCCGCCACACCCATGCGTGACGAAAATGGAAGCTGCTTAAACAAAACATTTAGGACGACGATTGCGGCTGTGCCTGTAAGCACAAGTGGTGGATTTTTGAAAAACAAAATATATCCAAGTCCGAAGAATGTGCCAGGAATTATATATGGTAAATTTGCACAAAAGTCAACGTATTTCATAATACGCAGTTTGCGAATTTTTAAATAATAACCGATTAACAGTCCTAAAATGCTGCCGCCGACAGCAGATATGAGCGAGTATATGACAGATCTAATGGCTGTGCCTGTGATATATGGTTTGGTTTCGATAAAGTTTTCAAGTGTGAAATACATATTGCCCATGTCGAATTTTGTAAATGCCGAGATGAATATAGCTGAGTACAAAATTATTATCGCAGCCAAAAAGAACGCCGCAATTGAGAGCAGAATATAAAACACTGAGCCACTTCTCTTTATATTTATCTCGCTGTTAACGCTGATGCCTGATGATGCGGATATGCCAGAGATGTCTTTGCGGTAGATTAAAAATATAATGAGAGACGGTATTAACAGTAAAATATTTATTGCGCTTGCCTTGGTAAGATTACCCTCGGCAATAACTGCGAAATAGCTCTCGATTGCAAGCACATTAAAATTGCCACCTATGATTGCAGGCGTACCGAAATCTGCAATTGAGCGGAAAAACGACAACAGTATAACAGCTGTGATTGCAGATTTTGAACTTGGAATGATGATGTCCATTATAATATTATTTGTCTTTGCGCCTAAATTTCTGGCGGAATTTATTATGTCTTGATCAAGCGATTTCATAAAGCTATATAATATGAGAGAGTTTAAGCTTAAATCGCTAATTGTCTGCATCATTACAATGCCCCACATACCGTATGGATTTATAGAAAGTTTTAACAGATGATATGTTATTGCGCCTCGTCTGCCAAAGAGATTTATAAAGCTAAGGCTGGTTACAAATGGCGGGCTGATGAGAGTGATGCTAAGTATTAATAAAAGTAATTTTTGAACACGCTTTCCCGACAGATATATCATAATTGCAGTTGCAAGACTTGATATAAGCGAGAAAACTGTTGTAAGTACACCCATCTTTAAAGTGTTTGTGATGGTTTTTGAATTGTTTTTAAATAACGAAATGATTTGAGAAAAATCAAGTGACTTGTTGCTTACAATTGCTTCTTTAAAAACAAAAACAAATGGAAGCAAAATAAAAAAGAGAACAGAAAGCACCAAAAAAGTTATAATTAAATAATCTAAAATTTGGTATACTGTTCTCTTTTTCATAATTACCTCCATAGCGAAAACGCTATAATTATTCTGTTTTACCTTTTGAAATTTCTAAGAATTTGTTAAGAATATTTTCTCTTTCGCTACCGAAAGTTGATAGATCTTGTTTGATTAGTTTGTCTTGTGGAAGACCTAGGTCAAGACCTTTAACACCTGGTTTAATAATTTGTGCTGAATCTTTGCCGTCAAGTTCTGCAATCATTTCTTGAGCTTCTGTTGTTAACATGAAGTCGATGAATGCCTTTGCAACGTCAACATTGTCTGAACCTTTAAAGATTGCAACTCCTTCTGGAACCCATGGAATACCATCTTCTGGGTAAATAACTGTAAGATCTTGTTCTTTTGCAACTTTAAAAGCGCCGTTGTCAACAGGGATGATGCCGATTGCAAATTCTCCAGCAGCTGTTTTTTCTTGTGGGTCTTTGCCACGTTTGCCGTAGAATTGAATGTTTGCATTTAATTTTTCAATATAATCCCAACCCTTATCTCCAAATAAATCTAAAAGACCTTTAACTACAGCGTAGTTTGTACCTGAAATTGCAGGGTTACTCATAATTACTTCGTCTTTGTATTTTGGATCAGCAATTTCTGCCCATGTTTTTGGAATTTCAAGACCTTTTTCTTCAAGAATTTTGTGGTTTACAAGAAAACCTGCAACTGTTAAGCCTTTTGCAATCCATGCACCGTCAGCGTCTTTGTATGCTGGGTCAACATCTGATGCATTTGGTGAAATGTAATTTTCTAGTAGTCCATCAGTTTTTGCAGCCATAAATGCGTCTAGTCCGCCGCCGAACCATAGGTCAGCCATTGGTTTGCCTTCAGCTTTTGTACGGTTGATAACTTCACCTGATGACATTGACAAAAATTCAACCTTTGCACCTGTTGCTTCTGTGAATTTGTCAAAAAGTTTTACATATTTGTCGCTTGTTGCAACAACGTTTAATGTACGACCTTCAAAGTTTGCTTTTTCTTCTTTAGCATCTTCTTTTGGTTCGTCTTTCTTTTCTTCTGTTTGTTCTGTTGTAGCTGGTTTTTCTTCTGGAGCTTTTTCTGCAGGCTTTGAACAGCCAACAATTCCAGTTAAAACAAATAATGCTGCAATTAGAACACTAAATAATTTTAAAAATTTATTATTCATTTTCTCCTCCTAAATAATATGATGTTAAGCTCTCTTAACACAACTTTAATACCCATAGATACACAAACTAATCTTGTTATAAGAAAAATTAATAACAAACGATTTGTTATAGATAAAATTTATAACGCAAAATTTTTAAAAATTTGTGTTATAATATAACTGACAAATTTTTTAAGGAGTTTGATATGGAAGATAAAAAAGGTTGGGTTACACTTGTGGGCGCAGGCCCAGGAGCGGTTGACTTGATAACTGTGCGTGGACTACGTGCAATTGAGTCGGCAGATGTAATTGTGTACGATAAATATATAAGCGATGATTTTCTAAAATTAAACGAGAAAGCCGAGAAAATTTTCGCAGGAAAAGTTGGTGGCGGACATTTTGTGCCACAGGAAGAAATTTGCGAGATACTTTACAAAAAAGCGAGCGAGAACAAATACGTCGTTAGATTAAAGGGTGGAGACCCATTTGTATTTGGTCGTGGCGGCGAGGAAATAATATACTTAAATGAACGTGGCATAATGACAGAGGTAATTCCTGGAATTTCATCATCAATCGCAGCACTTGGTTTAAACAATATACCTATTACTCATAGAAAAGTTGCAAGGAGTTTTACGGTTTTAACTGCTCACAGCGTGGAGCGTTCGGCTGATCACATTGATTTTAAAACTCTCTACGAGTTGGGCGGCACTATTGTATTTTTGATGGGAAGACGCGATCGCAAGGGTATTGCACAGCAGTTAATCGAGTCTGGTTTTGATAAAAATTATCCTGCAGCGCTCATATCGTCTGCAAGCATGCCAAACGAAAAAGTTATCAAGACCGATTTGATTTCAATTGTCGAAAAAGATTACGACATCGAAAGCCCTGCGATAATTGTTGTGGGAGAAGTTGTAAATGTGCTTGACGATGTAAAACAAGATAAATAAATAAAATTTTAGCCGTGCATTTTGCACGGTTTTTTACTTGAAAAACAAGTAAATAAATGTTAATATAATTTTAAGAGGTGATTTTATGTATAACGAAAATAACACCATGGGAATATTATCGTTAATTTTTGGAATTCTTTCAATTATTTTTGGCATTATTAGCCTTTTGAGTATTGTTGGAATTCTATTTGGAATTGGCGGAATAGTGTGCGCAAAAGAAAGCTTTAAAGTGCAACCAGGAAATGGACTCGCAAGAGCAGGTTCAATTACTTCCATAATAGGAATTATTTTAAGCTCTATTATTTTCATTGCATGCACATCATGCGTTGGTTGTGCAATGTTATTCTCATAGGAGAAATTATGGATACAAGACATGCAAAATCAAATGATATTGATGAATTATTAAAACTTCAAAAGAAATTTCATGTTGACACTATAAGCCCTGAAGATAAACCAGATGGCTTTGTAACAACAGCACTTACAAAAGAGCAGTGGCAAAGTTTAATCGAAGATGAAAATGGCGTAAGCGTTTTGACAGATGATGGCAAAATTATAGGCTACGCGCTTGCAGCTTCGTGGCATTATTGGAAGGCATGGCCTTTGTTTTCTTATATGATCGATGAGCTTCATAATGATAAATACAAGGGCGAAACCATGACGGTGGAAAACTCTTATCAGTATGGGCCGATTTGTATTTTAAAAGAATATAGGAATTCTGGTGCATTTGAAAAATTATTTTTCTTTTCATTAAAGACAATGAAGCCAAGATTTAAATATCTTTTAACATTTGTAAATCAAATTAATCCACGCAGTTTCAACGCTCACACAAGAAAGGTGGGTCTTGATATTGTGAAGGAGTTTGAATATAACAACAACAAGTATTGGGAACTTGGAACAACAACAGATAGGGTGGAATAATGGCGAAAGAATTTGAAACAGTAAAAGGAACTTATGATTATTTGCCACACGAGCAAATTATAAGAGAATTTATAAAAGATACACTTAGAAAAAACTTTGTAAAATATGGGTTTCCAGCAGCGGAAACTCCAATTTTATGTATGCTTGATCTTTTAAAGAGCAAATACTCTGCTGATGCAGATATTTTAAATGAAATTTATCAACTAAGCGATCAAGGCAAGCGTGAACTTGGTCTACGTTATGACCTTACAATTTGTTTGACAAAATTAATCAGCTCAAACAGAAGCATCACAATGCCATTTAAACGCCACGAAATCGGAAAAGTTTATCGTGACGGCCCAGTAAAATTGGGCAGAAATCGAGAGTTTACACAATGCGATGTAGACGCTGTTGGTATAAAATCAATGCTTCAAGAAGCTGAATTTATGAATTTAACACACAACGCATACAAGGACTTAGGTCTTGAAGTCGAAATTGTCTATAACAATAGGAAAGTTTTGTCAGGATTAATTTTGGAAACACTTGGCGAAATGGACGGCGACAATTTAAGAAAATGTATAATGCTTGTTGATAAATTCGAAAAGATGAACAAGAAAGAACTCTGCGAAGAATTTAAAAAGCTTGGCTTTACAGACGAAAATTTTGAAAAACTCTACGCAGTTTTTAGCATGAATTATGATGAACTAAAAGCAAATTTCGGCAATAGCAATTACGAAATATTAAAAGAAGGCTTTAAAGAGCTGGACGAATTGCACGAATTGACAGAAACAACCGAAGCAAAAAATTCAATGGTTTATAAACCATTTCTTGCAAGAGGTATCGACATCTATACATCAAGTGTATGGGAAATTTTCTTGAAAGATCGTGTCATAAATGGTCACGAAATAAATGTTTCGCTTGGCGGCGGCGGAAGATACGATAATATCATCACGTCATTTATCGAAGACGGCAACGAATATCCAGCAGTCGGCATGAGCTTTGGACTCGATGTAATTTACGAAGCCCTAAAAGCAAAAGCAGATGGAGAAGT
>CAMYPV010000047.1 GCA_947293975.1 uncultured Ezakiella sp.
AAGCTGAAGACAAAAAAGAAGAAGTTAAAGCTGAAGACAAAAAAGAAGAAGTTAAAGCTGAAGACAAAAAAGAAGAAGTTAAGAAAGAAGCTGTTAAGGCAGAAGCTGAAGTAACTTTCCAAGAAGTTCTACTTGACGGTGTAAAAATTGAATTAGGTGCATACTTAATCAATCAAAGAAACTATGTTAAACTACGTGACGTAGCTGCAATTTTAGCTGCAACAGATGCTAAGTACAATGTAGATTTTGACAAAGAAAAGAAACAAGTTGTAATCAAAACAGGTGAAGCTTACGAAAAACAAGAAAAAGATTTAACACCACTTGCAAAAGGTAAACAAGTTGCTGTAATTTCTGAACAAAATTTCATGTTCAATGGCGAAGAAAAAGCTGTTGAAACAGCTCTAATCAACCAAAACAACTACCTACAACTAAGACAACTTGGTGAACTTGTAGGATTTGGTGTAAATTACAACAAAGAAACAAAAGCTATCGAATTAACAAGCAAGAAAGCAGAAGCAACAGAAGAAAAAGCTGAAGACAAAAAAGCTGAAGCTAAAGAAGAAAAGAAAGAAGAAGCTAAAGAAGAAGTTGTAGAACCTTTTGTAAATCTTTCAGAAAAGAAAGAATTAAAAGCTGAAGAACAAGAAAAACTTGTTAAAGCTATTACAGAAAAAATTGCTGAAAACAAAGAAGCTGGTGCAGTTAAAAACATCACTCTAACAAAAGTTACAGAAGAAAAGAAAGACGACAAAGTTGTTGTAACTTATGAAGGAACAGCAAAAGCTGAACACAAAGATTTTACATTTGTAGTTGTTGAAGAAGCAGACAAAGTTGAAGTTAAACTTGAAGAAGTTGCTCCACTTGAAAAGAAAATGGAAGAAATGAAAGACAAAGCTGCTGAAATGAAAGACAAAGCTGAAGAAAAAGCTAAAGAAACTGTTGAAAATTTAAAAGAAGCTGCTAAAAAAGTTGGCGAAAAAGCTGGCGAAAAAGCTAAAGAAATTTTAAAAAAAGTTAAATAAGATTTTTCAAACGGCCCTTCGGGGTCGTTTTTTTATACATAAAATTGTGGTATAATGTGTGTGGATATTTGACTTTAATAAGCTCAAAATTTTTTAGAGGTATATATGATTGATTTAATAAAAACAAGAAGATATTTTCACCAATTCCCAGAGATTGGCTTTGAAGAGATCAAGACAACAAGAGAAATTATAAAAATTTTAGAAAATATGAATTGCAAATTTTTTTATGGCAGAAATATTTACAAAGACGCAGGCTACACTGATGACAAAGATATTTTAGAAAGCGATTTAGAAAGCGGGAAGACAGGTGTGCTTGCAGTTGTTGGAGATGGGCCATATATTTTTGTGCGTGCAGACATTGACGGTTTGCCAGTTAGCGAGTCCAAAAACAAAGAGCATATTCCATTTAAAGAGGGCTTTAGCTCTTCAAAAAATATGCACGCATGTGGACACGACGGACATATTACACTTGGCATTGCGATGGTTGAATATTTTATGGAGAATAATATTTCTGGCAAGGTGTTGTTTCAACCAGCAGAGGAAGGCGTGCTTGGTGCAATAAGCATGGATCTGGATTTTATTTTAAGCGATTGCAAGTCTGCGATTGGATTTCACATTGGCTTGGGTCAAGAAAAAGGAACAATTGGAGTTGGCAGCACGAATTTTATGGCGTCAGTAAAAATGGACGTGGAATTTTCAGGACGCTCTGCACACGCATGCAACAGCCCACAAATTGGTGCGAGTGCTTTTAATATGGCAATTGCTTTTAACGCGTTGGCAACTGAGCTTCAAAACGATAGCCGTGGTAGAAAGGTCTTTAATGTCGGACAAATTCACGGCGGCGAGGCTGACAACATAGTGATGAAAAATTGCACGCTTGGCATTGATATGCGCGCAACACAAAGCTATTTGCTGGACGAGATGATTAAAAACGTAGAGCGAATTGCAATCAGTGTTGCAAGTGCAAGAGACGGCAGTTTTAAAATGAAATTAAAAGGTAGAGCTGAGAGCTATATCGAGGACGATTTCAAACTTGTGAATGAAATTTCTGACGATTTGAACAAAAACAATATAAATACTACAAAGCTACCTGATTTTGGTGCAAGTGAAGATGTCACGACATATCTAAATTATGTAAAGGCGCACGGTGGCAAGGGAATTCATTTGCTTTTGGGCGCTGACTTAAAAGGACCACATCACAGCGATTGCTTTGATTTTGATGATAAAGAACTGGAATTTTATCTAAAAGCTTTAAAAATAGTAGCAGGGAAAATGCTAACAGAAAATTGATTTTAAGAGCTTGACAATATTAGTGGAGTTAAGAATGCACATAAAAGAATACACAGAATTCAAATATGACGAGATAAAAAAGCTTTATACAGAGGTTGGATGGACGGCGTATACAGATAATATGCATGCCTTAGAAGAAGGCTATAAGAGATCTCTTAAAACACTTGCCGCATACGATGGGGATGAATTATTAGGAATAATACGTGCAGTGGGAGATGGATTTACAATTGTTTTTATACAGGATATTTTGGTATTCCCACAAAAACAAGGGCAAGGAATTGGCACAGCATTAATTAAAGCCATGCTTGATTTATATCCTCATGTTAGACAAATTGAGTTGGCAACTGATAGTACACAAGAGATGATTGCATTCTACAAATCGGTAGGCTTTAAAGAATATTCAGAAGTTGGATGCTTAGGATTTATGAGATTAATTTAATTTTTTATTATATGTATGAAAATGTTTTTTTAATGCACACAAAAAGCGAGAGTTCTTGTACTCTCGCATTTTTTATTTATAATTCTTTAAGTCCGTCGGGATTTAATTCGTAGATTTTATCACATACATTTGTTAAAAATGATCTGTCGTGTGATATTGCAAAGATTGCTCCGCTGAAATTTGCGAAAACATTGTTTAGTTCATCAATTGAAAGCGGGGAAAAATTTCGCGTAGGTTCGTCTAAAAGCAAAACATTTGCACCAGTTAAATCGAGTTTGGTTAAAATTATTTTCGCTCTCTGTCCTGGACTTAAATCGCCTATCTTACGATTGATTTCATCTCTTGAAAATTTGACGCTTGATAGATAAGTCATAATCTTTGTCCGCTCGTACTTGGTCCCGTCTACCGATAGAAATTCGTAGGCTTTTTTATTGTAATCCAAAATTTCTCGGTAATCTTGAGTCATAACGCCAAGATTAATATCGGTACGATTTTTAAGCATATCTATTAGCGCACGAAAAAGAGTTGTTTTACCGACGCCGTTTTTGCCGATTATACCAATTTTATCCTGTCCATAAAAATTTAAATTGATATTCTTTGCTAAAAAATGATCATCAATTTTTAATTCGTAGTCGACAAGATTTATTACAGACTTGCTTGGAGGCAGCGGCTCATAGTTAGAGAATTTTATTAAGATGCTATCCTCAACTTCTGGAATTTCAACAAAATTTTCAGCCTCTCTTTCAAAACGTCTCTTTGTTGATTTGACAGCGTGCATTTTCTTTGCCAAAATTCTTCCGCCAGCAGGGTCGGCTCGACTGATGACATTTAGTTCGTGGTCGACTCTTTGGTAAATTTGCTGCAGCTTTTCCATTTTATTTTTGTAATCTGCTCTTTGCTTGTTGGCAATTCTTAAATCTCTTTCGTACTTACGATTTTTTCTGTCAATAAAATCCTCGTATGATATAGGCATAAAAACAGATTTTTTGCCAAGATTTACAATGCCTTCTGCGGTTGCTTTTAAAAGTTCAGTATCGTGAGAAATGTATAAAATTGCAAGATCTGAATTTTTGATAAAATCTTCCAACCAATAAACAGTTTCTAAGTCTAAATCGTTTGAAGGTTCATCGAGCAATAATAAATCCGGCTCGTTCATTAAAACTTTTAAGAGTGCGAGCTTAATTTTCTCTCCGCCTGATAAATCTTTGATTTTGATTTGCCGATTAATAAATTCTTCGTTCAAATTCAATTCGTCCAAGAGTTCATAGAAGATTTGATAGTTTATTTGACCCAAAAATTCATCAATGCTTAAATCGTAATAAGCATCCAAATTTTGCGGCAGATATCCAGTGACAAATGAATTTTTTATTGAACCTGTCATTTCCAAATAATCGTGGATGGACGGATCGTTTAAGATGCACTTTAAAATCGAACTCTTGCCAGCTCCTTCCTCACCAATGATTGCGATTTTGTCGCCAGCTTTTACTAAAAACGATAAATCGCTTACCAAAACTTTTAAATCCCTTAGGTTTCTTATACTTAAATTATTTACTTGTAACATATTTCCTCCTTATTTTAAGTTATAAGGCGGATTTGTTGGACACAAATTCCGCATGTGTTTTTGATCTGTGCCCTCGTTTGAAGGCTAT
This sequence comes from uncultured Ezakiella sp., assembly GCA_947293975.1. GTDB lineage: Bacteria > Bacillota > Clostridia > Tissierellales > Peptoniphilaceae > Ezakiella. The sequence continues at coordinate 4,401 of CAMYPV010000047.1, forward strand.
TAAGCCATAATTGTCATTTTGACACTTCCTTTCTATAGATTATGTTTAAATTATAACATTAGAAATGTGTTTTTACAAACCACAGCGTAAATTTCATTTGACAAAAAAATGAAAATCATTTATAATTGAAGTCTATGGAGAGATGGCCGAGTGGTTGAAGGCGCCCGCCTGGAAAGCGAGTATACGCTAAAACGTATCGAGGGTTCGAATCCCTCTCTCTCCGCCATGGTGCAAGATGGGGGAGTAGCGGTTCCTTGTAATCTGCAATCCGCTATAGCAGAGTCTAAAGTCGTCAGAGGGCTTTTGTGGTCGGAGGCGGTAATGGTATCTTGGTGTTGATATATTGGACCTATTTGCAACGTTGAAGAGCGCCGAACCTCGTCAGGTCAGGAATGAAGCAGCGATAAGCGTTTCTTGCGTGTGACAAATAGCCATCCTTATGGAGCCAAGTGCCACTATGCGCACGGTTGCGACTGTTCGAAGGCGAACCGCACCTACATATACCTCATCATTTTTGATGGGGTTTTTTATTGCAAAAATTGCAATTTCTGTGTTGATAAAGAGTCTTAGTTGTGATAAAATAATGGTTGGAGGATATTATGAATCTGTTTAAAATAGATAATTTTAAGAGAGTTAAGCATGATTGGGGTTATAGTGATGAGTTTTTTATTTTTCCTGTCGGTGCTAGTCTCTCGGATGATTTTAAAATTAGACTTTCTCGTTTAAAAATCGATAAAACTGAGGAAGGTTTTGATAAAAATAATGGCTTTAGGCGTTTTCTTGTGCCTATTTCAAACAATTTTGCACTTAATTACAACAATTCAAAGATGCTAATTAGAAAGCAAAGCACTTTTAGATTTAAAGGCTCGGACGATGTGGAGGCTTTAAGTGAGGGCGTGGTTTTTAACATGATGCTTTCTGAAGATTTGGACGGTAAGCTTGAGGTTGTTAAGTTTAAGGATAAATTGATTGTTAAAGACGATTTTTTGGCTGACAAGATTTTGTTTTGCTACAATCTTGGCGAAGAACTAAAAATCGAATCTTTCGGCAAGAGTTTGAGCTTAAAGCAGGATGAGTTTGCTATAATAATTCCTAGTGATAAATACGAAATCGAATTTATTCCTAGCGAAAATGAAAATGCTATTATATGGGGTAAGGTTATTTTATGAGGCTTGGCCGTTTAATTGTTTATGGAATTTTTGCTTTTTTGATTATAACAGCTGCTTTTTTGTACATTAACAGTGATCACATCATTAGTCTTTACAATCAAAAGCATTCAACAAAAAGCGATGAACCGATTTTTGAATATGTAGAAGCGCCAAATAAAAATTATTCATATATTTATGATGGAAAGATTTTTATGCTCTCTGGCGACAGGATGACCGCAATTGACTTTAATGGCGAAGAGCTTTATCAACGCGTGCTGAAAAATGACGGCTACAGTTTGATGGGCGCAAAGGACTTTGTGTTTTTAATTGATCAAGCTAATGGCGAGATGGATATAATTGACACTGAAAATCATTTGATAATGGATTCGGAGCCTGTCAACAATGTCAACGGTTTAAAGACAGTTGATGATAAGATTGTGTTTTTTACAGATGATGGCTTGAACTTCGAGACGATTATTTTTGATGAAAACTTAGATCCATATCTGAGCTTTTTGTCAAAGGACGCATCGATTTCTTTGACTCAGCTTAAAGATGGATTTAAAGTTTTGAGTTTGCGACGCACAGAATCGGGACTGACAACGCTTCTTACAAAGATAAACACAAAAAAAGAAATCGAATCATTGTTTGAGCTTGAAGGTTATGTGCCTATAAAATTATTTTCAAATTCAAAGGGCGACATAATTGTAACGGACAAAGAGGTTATACTTATAAAAGGCGACGAGGTTGTTTCGCGTAAGGTTTATGATGATTTTTATGCGATGGAGCAGCTTGACAAAAATTATTTGTTAATTAGCGACGGAGAGCTTTCGATATTAGACGACAGTTTAAATACGATTACCAAACAGCCTTCAAACGGTCTTGACCATGTTTTTAGAGTTGGCAATAGGGTAATAATATACGGGGGCCGAGAGTTTAACATTATCGGCGACAATGGAGTTATCAAATCCGTTAAAACGGAAAGAGATATAGAAAAAATTCACTACGATGGTCATATCGTGGTTGAGTTTAGAAATGGTTTTTTAATTTATAAGGAGGTATAAGATGATTGACGCAAGAGGACTTTTATGTCCAGAACCAGTAATTCGCACAAAAAAAGAATTGGATAAGGATGTTAATGAAGTTGAGACTTTGGTTGATAACGAAGTTGCAGTTAACAATCTAAAAAAACTTGCAGAAAGCTTAGGAGCATCTGCAACTGTAAAGAATATCGAAAATTATTATTCGGTAAAAATCGTGAAGGGCTCAGGCGCTTCAAATTCTAATAGCGATAATATTGTTGTTGCAATATCGCAAGATCACATGGGTGCTGATGAAGAGTTGGGTAAGATTTTAATCAAATCATTTATCTACACTTTAACAGAAGCTGTTCACAAGCCAAAACATATTTTACTATTTAACTCAGCTGTAAAACTTGTTTGCTCAGGCTCTGAATGTTTGGCAGATTTGAAGGCGCTTGTTGATAAAGGTGTACAGGTAAATGCTTGCGGATTATGTCTCGATTTTTATAAACTAAAGGAAGATGTTCAAGTAGGTGGCATTACAAATATGTATGACATTTACGAAAAAATGGCAGATGCAGGACATCTGATTAGAATATGATAGAGTTTATAAAACTATATTTTTATAATGAAGCTGGCGGCTTAAATATTCAAGGCAAGATTTTTTACACATTTGTGTATTTAATCATTGCACTTATATTAACAAGGCTCGTCAGCTTTGTTGCAAATAGACTTGTAAAATCTAGATTAACAAAATTAAGAACTGTTGATGCAAAACGACTAAAATCGGTCGCGAGCATTTTAAAAAGTTTTTTTAATGCGGTAATTATCTTTACGTGGGCGCTTAGTGTGCTTAAGATGTTTGGTGTCAACACATCTGCCATCATCACAACTGCAGGTATTGGAGGTATTGCAATCAGCTTTGGTGCAAAATCTCTTGTAGAAGATGTTATCAGCGGTATATTTTTGATGCTTGAAGACAGTTTTGTAATTGGAGATTATATAACAGTTGCCGGCAAGGATGGCGAGGTCGAGAGAATGGGGCTTCGCACAACGACGATTAGAGATTTTAATGGCGAACTTCACGTCATTCCAAATGGCGAGATAAGAGTTGTTACAAATAGAAACAAAAACATTCAGCGTGCGATTTTAAATTTGCCTTTATCATACGATGATGATTATAATTTGGCGCTTGAAATTTTGAAGCGTGAATTTGAAAAAATCAACGATGATCACGCAGTTATTGAGCCGATAAATGTTATTGGCATTACCGACTTTAAAACAGAAGGCGTTGTGATAACAGCTTTATGTAAGACTATCCCTGGCGAGCAGTGGAGAATTGAGCGTATGATGAGAAAACTCGCAATCGATGAACTCTCAAAAGCTGGCATTGGAATTATTCACAATAGTTTAGATGTAAGGATTGATAAATAATGTTAAAATATTACATTGGTGATATTGTTACAATGAAAAAACCACATGCTTGTGGCAAAAATGAGTGGGAGATTTTAAAGACTGGCGTCGACATTAAGCTAAGATGCAGAAATTGTGGACGCGAACTTTTTATGACTCGCTTTGATTTTGTGGGCAGCGTCCGAAAAGTTTTGCACGAAGGCAAGTGGGTTTCACTCAGAACGACGAAGGAAATTGAAAGATGAAGAAATTATGCATTATAGGGGGCATGGGCCCTCTTGCTTCATGTGAATTTAATAGACGAATTATTGAAAAATCTCCGGCAAATTCAGATCAAGAGCATATCGAAACTCTTTTGATTTCAGACAATCTGATGCCCGACAGAACTCAGGCAATTTTATCTGGAGACGACGCTGAGCTTTTAAAAAGATTTGAGAGTCATTTTAAATTGGGCGAGAGTTGGGGCGCAGATTTTTTTGCAATTCCTTGTAACACAAGCCATTATTTTATGAAAAATTTTAACGAGATGACCGACAAGAAGATTTTAAATATGGTTGAATTGGCGGTAAAAGATGCGGGAGATAATATATGCGTGCTTGCAACAAACGGCACCTATAAGACTGGCATATATCGAAAGGCAATTAAGGACGCAAACAAAAATCTTGTTGAACTCACAGAAGATGAAAAAAATCTCTCGATGAAGACGATTTATGATATAAAATCTGGTGTAATTCCTGATATAGATAATTTTAAAGAATTTAAGGCAATGATTGATGAAAAATTAAAATCAGGTGCAAAAATTTTGCTTGCATGCACTGAGCTCAGTCTTATAAAATTTGACAACGAAAATATTATTGACGCGATGGATTCACTTGTTAATGCAGTTATACATGAAGCTTATGATTGATTTATTTTTAACTTTTTTTAAAATTGGCATCACGACTTTTGGCGGCGGATATGCAATGATTCCGATTTTGACGCGCGAAGTTTATGAGAACAAAAATTGGGCGACAGAAGATGAATTGCTCGAGTACTATGCAATTGGTCAAGCAACGCCTGGAATTATTGCAGTAAACACTGCGACATTTGTGGGATATAAAGTGGGCGGTGTAATTGGCGGAATAGTTGCAACACTTGGATTTATTACGCCAAGCATAATAATTATCTCAATTATTTTTAATCTTATAGACATTTTGGGCGAAAGATTTTTGATGGCATCGACGCTTGTTAAAATCACAGCAATTGCACTTATTTTTCACACTGTGTTTAATATGGCAAAAAAACAATTAAGCACAGTAAAAGCTGTTATACTTTTGATTGTAAGCACGGCTCTTGCAATGATGGGCGTCAGTTTACCATTAATTGTAATTGGAGCTTCGATTGTTTCGTGCATTGGGGTGAAGCTAAATGCATAGTTTTTTAATTTTATTGATTGAGTTTTTTAAAACAGGACTATTTGCAGTCGGCGGTGGCCTTGCCACAATTCCATTTCTGATGGAAATGGGCGAAAAATATGCTTATTTTAGTTATGACGAGCTACTCACAATGATTGGAGTGAGCGAGTCAACACCGGGCGCTATTGGAATTAATATGGCGACATTTGTCGGCATAAAAGCGGGCGGATATTTGGGCGGAATTATTGCTACACTTAGCTTGGTTTTGCCATCTGTTATTATTGTTTTATTTATTGCAAGAATTATTAAAAAATACAAGGAAAGCATATATGTAAAGGCGATTATGGATTATCTAAAGCCTATGAGTATTGGCTTTATAATTGCGGCTGTAATACCAATTATTATTTCGATTTTTTCATCAAACACAATCGACTTTAAAATTGTGGGAGCGATTATTGTTATTATTTTTATTATTAGAGAAAAATTTAATAAATTGCACCCGGGATTTATAATCTTGGCTGCGTTTTTACTTGGAATTATACTCGATTGCTTGTAAGAAGAGGTGAGCTATGAATATATTTAGAAAAAATTTAAAAGAAGTTATGTCTGC
>CAMYPV010000048.1 GCA_947293975.1 uncultured Ezakiella sp.
CATTTCAATCATTGTTTTTTTATAATCATTTAATTTCATTTTCTTTTTTTATAAGTTTTATTTAAAAAATATTGACAAATAAAAAATTGTATGTTATATTTTAGAAAAGAGAGGTGATTGAAATGATAAAATCATTAACATGTCCGTACTGTTCCGCAAAGATGGAAATTAAAAAAGCAGAATGTACAAATTGTGGTGCCGTCATAGAAGGCGATTTCCAAATCAGTGCATTAAGTTTGCTCAGTCCAGAGCAATTGGATTTTGCAGTTACTTTTTTAAAAAATCGCGGAAACCTTAAAGAGCTAGAGGATATTTATAATCTTAGTTACCCCACTCTTAGAAGTAGATTGGGTGATATTGCAGACGTTTTAAATGGTGTTAACGCTACTACAAAAACTGAAAAGCAAGAAGTAGAAACAAAAATGAGCATACTAAAAAAACTCGAATCTGGTGAGATTGATTTTGATGATGCCATGTCTAAATTGAAAGGATTGAAATCATGAAAAAAGAAAAAGAATTAATTTTAAAAATGCTTGAAGAACAAAAAATTACAAGCGAAGAAGCAATGAAGCTTTTTGAACAACTCGAAGAAAAAGAAATTCCTAAAAAAGAAAATAAGCGTTTTAATTTTGGAAATATGATTTCCAACTTTGTAAAAAATACAGTTGAATCAGCTGTGACTGCTGCTGCAAATTCTGGAAGCGTCGAAGTAAATCTCGGGTCCAAAAATAAACAAAACAATTTCACAAAATCATATATCTTAAAAGACAAAATTACAAATGGCTTTCATGATATTGATATAAATCTTTTAAATGGAGATATAATTATAAGCTCCGATAATGTTGACAATCCAATACTAAAGGTATATACTTTAAATTATTCCGAAGAGAGTGAACTCGAAAAACGTTTCGACATAAACTTTGATAGCGAATACTTAACTGTATCCGAATTGGATGAAAAAGGCGAAGCTAATAGAAGAAATTTTCGTATCAATAATTTAAATCCACATTTTAAATTGGAGCTAACACTTCCAGAGTCCGAAAAATATAATTATGTAACTGTTTCAACGTTAAATGGAGACATTGATTTTTCTGACATTAATTTAAACGATTTAAATTTGACAACTGCAAATGGTGATATTGACATTGATAATATTAATCTAAGTACCATTAATGCAGTCACATCTAACGGCGATATTAACGTTAGCGATACATTTTCAAATTGCATTACCCTTCTTACATCTCGCGGGGACATCGAGCTTGATAGTATCGAATCAGAAACTATTGACACTCAAACATCCTTGGGTGACATAAGCATAAGTGATCCAATCGATATTAAAAATTCTGTTCGCTGCTCAACTTCTATGGGAGATATAGATGTTGACCTTGCTGGTATTCCGGCAGATATCGAAGTTGATGCATCAGTTGATGCACCTGTAGGAGATTTGAATTTCTCTGATAGATTTTTGTTAATGGACGGCAACAAACGCAATAGAAAAGTTTATACCAATACGAATTTCAAAAAAACCTTATATGTTCATTTAAATACAAGCTTCGGTGACATAAACGTCGAATAAGGAGTAAAATGATTTATTTAAACTGTGATTACAATGAAGGTGCACATCCAAAAGTCCTTGAGCGAATTATCCAGACAAATGACACTCAAGAATTTGGTTATGGCAACGACAACTATAGCATTCAAGCAAAAAAATTAATTCAAAAAACAATCAATCATCCTGATGCTGTAATTCATTTTATGGTTAGTGGAACTCCTACAAATGTAGCCTTCATTAGCCACGTACTTAAACCATATGAAGCCGTAATAGGTCCTCATACTGCTCACATCAATGTACACGAAACCGGCGCTGTCGAAGCTCGTGGACATAAGGTAATGGAAATTATGAGCGATGATGGAAAAATCCGACCAAATGAAGTCGAAGATGTTGTAAAGGCACTTGCTCGTGAACCAGAAAGTCATGTTGTTGAACCAAAAATCGTTTATATAACCATACCAACAGAAATTGGAACTATGTATACAAAAAAAGAACTCGTCGATATGTACAACAAGTGCAAAGAATTGGGACTTTATTTATATGTTGATGGCGCAAGACTTGGTTATGGCCTTACATCCGAAGGAAACGACCTGGATTTAAAAACAATTGCAGATAACTGCGATGCTTTTTATATAGGCGGTACAAAATGTGGCGCACTATGTGGAGAGGCACTGATATTGATGAATGATTATTTTAAGCCTCATTTCGTTCACAGCGTAAAACAAGCTGGGCAATTACTTGCAAAAGGTCGCTTGTTAGGTGCTCAGTTCTTAGCATTATTTGAAGACAATTTGTATTTTGATATTTGCAGAAATGCAAACAGACTTGCAATTAAAGTTAGAACGGCACTTGAAGCTAAAGGAATTAAATTCACAATAGATTCAAAAACCAATCAACAATTTGCAATATTACCAAACACATTCGTCGAAGCTCTTAAAGATGAATTTGCCTTTGAATATAACTATGTAGTTGATGATGAACACACTTGTTATAGAATATGCACATCTTGGGCAACAAAAGAAGAAAATATAGATCGATTAATTGATCGTATAAACGAATTATTATAATTGACGCAGGATTTATTCCTGCGTTTTTATGTACAAAAATAGCCAAGACATTGTCTTGGCTATTTTTTATTTAACAGCTTTCATAACTGCTTCTGCAACTTTTTTTGGAACTTCCATATCCATTGGATCTGGAATAACAAAATCAGGTGATAATTTATCTCCAACAATATCTGCAATTGCATGTGCTGCTGCCATTTTCATTTCTTCTGTAATTTTTGTGGCTCTTGCATCTAATGCTCCTCTGAATAATCCTGGGAAACATAATAGATTGTTAATTTGATTTGGAAAATCGCTTCTACCAGTTCCAACTACATAAGCCCCTGCTCTTTTTGCATCTTCAGGAAAAATTTCTGGAATCGGATTAGCCATTGCAAAAATGATTGACTTTTCGTTCATTGTCTTTACCATTTCTTCTGTCAATGCTCCAGCTACACTTACACCGATAAAAATATCTGCGTCTTTAATCGCGTCTTTTAAATCGCCTTGAATATTATCAGGATTTGATATTTCTGCAATTTCTTTTTTAAGCCAATTGTTGTTTGGATTTCCTCTATAAACAATCCCCTTTGAATCAAGTATTAAAATATTTTTTACACCTAGATTCTCGAGCATTTTTAAAATTGCTACGCCAGCTGCTCCGCATCCATTTATAACAGCTTTAACATTTTCCGGTTTTTTATCTACAAGTTTTAATGCATTTATAATACCAGCTGTTACAACGATTGCTGTTCCGTGTTGATCATCGTGGAAGACAGGGATATCAAGTTCTTCATCTAATCTTCTTTCTATTTCAAAGCATCTTGGAGCTCCAATGTCTTCAAGATTAATGCCTCCAAATGTTGGTGAAATATGTTTTACAGTTTCAACAATTGTATCAACATCATTTGAATCGATCAATATTGGAAATGCGTCAACATCACCAAAATGTTTAAATAAAATTGCCTTACCTTCCATAACAGGCATTCCTGCCTCTGCACCAATATTTCCAAGACCTAAAACAGCTGATCCATCTGTAACAACAGCAACCAAATTGCCTTTTGCTGTATATTTATAAACATCATCTTTGTTTTCAGCTATTTTTTTACAAGGTTCCGCAACTCCAGGTGTATACAATAACGCAAGGTCATCCTTTTCTTTTAATGGGTATTTTGAATGTACTGCAATTTTACCTTTGTTGTCTTCATGCACTTTAAGTGCCATTTCCTTATAATCTTGATTTACCATCTTTACCTCCAATTATTCTGTAATTTATTTCTTCCCCGAGAATTTCAGGGTCGATTTCTTCGTTAAATAAATATAAAACATCTCTATCTCTTAAAACAGATGCCATCAATGAACTAATGCCACCTGAATCCAATGCCTTTAAGTCGCTATTTATGTCAAATCCATCTTTGTCTAATCTTGCCTTTAGATTATGAACAGACCTTGCCAGCAGTTCACCTTCAAACATACTGTTTGTATATTTAAGTCCACACATTGCGTTTGAACACGACTTTCTTGGACTAGATAATATTAACCTCAATTTCTTTTCGGGCGAAAAAATGTTTTTATATTTAATCTTATTAATATAATAAAGATTTGTGCCACAAGCATCTAGCTCTTCATTATATTGATCATAAAATTTACAGCCAAGCCTTGTTAATATTCCCATGCCGATATCTGTAATTGTTATATTTCTAAGATCAAGATATATTATATCATATTTATCAAATAATTCTACTATGCTATCACCAATCTCGTAAGTATTTTTTGATAAATCTACATAATTCGACTTAGGCGGAACTATAATCGCTGAATTTTCTTCAAAAAAATCATCTTTTATTAAATTGTCTCCCCAAAAATATATTCTATCTATCATCTTGAGACCACGTTTTGACTTTCTCCTTGTAAAAATTTCTTATAATTTTCATATAGTATATCCATTAACCTAACTCTTGATTCATAGCTTGCCCATGCAATATGTGGAGTCATAAACACATCGTCACGGCCTTCAAGTGGATGAGGCTTTGACATTGGTTCTTTGCTTAAAACATCTGTCAAATACGCTTGAACCTTCCCACTTTGAAGAGCAACTTTTAAATCTTCTTCATTTACAAGAGGACCTCTTGCTGTATTTACAATTATAACTCCATCTTTCATTTTATTTATATTGTCTTTATTAACAAAATTCCTTGATGAATCATTAAGCGGAGCGTGTAAGCTTATTATATCGGACTTGTTTAAAAACTCGTCAACAGATTTAATTTTCCCTCCGACATTGTTATTGTGTTCGCACACAATTACATTCATGCCAAAAGCTTCAGCGACTTTTTCAACCATGTGTCCAATGTTTCCATAACCATATATTCCAAATGTTTTGCCTGCCAAATCATGAATAGTATTCAAGTAAAAACAAAAATCTTTGCTATTTTGCCATTCCCCTTCACGAATTTTTGAAGCGTATTTATCAACTCTGTTTGTATAATTTAATAAATGAGCAAATACCATTTGGCAAACTGCATTCGAGGAATAATCAGGAACATTTGTAACAACTATACTGTGTTCTTTACAAAAATTTATATCAACGATATCAAATCCTGTTGCTATTACTCCAATGTATTTAACATTTGAACCTTCAAGATTTTCTTTATTTAATCTTACCTTATTTGTAAATACTGCATCAGCATCTTTAATTAATTCTTTAACATCTTCTGGTTTTGTTCTTTCATATACCTCTACATGACCAAATTCATTAAATTTATCCCAAGATAAATCTCCAGGATTAGAAGCATATCCATCTAATACAACCAATTTCATAACATCACTCCTCTCTAATTACTATACCCAATTAAATTTTATAGACAACAAAAAAATTTTTATCAATTATCTTTTAATTTTATAATAAATCTGATACAATATAGCTTAGGAGGGATTTATGAAAAACAAAGTTTCTGATCAAATTAAATCATATGTAATTATTACTATTGGAATTCTTTTAGTTGGTATTGGCATGTATTTTTTCTTAATGCCAAATAATATTGCAGCAGGTGGAGCAAACGGTATTGGTATCGTTTTATCTCATTTTATACCTTTTGATGTTGGTTCTATTATGATAGCTGTAAATGTGATTTTGTTTATAATTTCATTTATTTTAATTGGTAGAGATTTTGGCGTAAAAACTATAATTGCAAGTCTTGGCACATCAGGTACTGTAAAAATTTTCGAGTGGATTTTCCCAAATCAAGCATCTATATCCGGAGATATTATGCTCGATTTATTCTGTGGTGTAATTATCTCTGCAGTTGGTATCGGCATAGTATTTAACCAAGGAGCATCCACTGGTGGTACTGATATTATCGGTAAAATTATAAATAAATTTACAGGTATAGACATAGGTAAATCTGTATTATACGCTGACTTGATAATTACAATTGCTGCTGGTGTTGCATTCGGTGGTAGGGTTGGTTTATATTCATTGTTTGGCGTTATTATAAACGGCATTATTATTGACTTTACGATAGATGGTATGAACTTATCAAAAGAAGTTACTATAGTTTCAAAGCGCTCGCAAGAAATAATTAATTTTATTCATAATGATCTCGTAAAAACATGTACATTGTATCATGCAGAGGGTGCTTATTCAAAAGAGCAAATTAAGGTTATTGTTGTTATTGTTGACAGACGTGGTCTTGTAAGTTTGAAAAAATTTATTAGAGAAATTGATCCCAATGCATTTGTATGGATAAAAAATGCAAATGAAGTTTTGGGTCTTGGATTTAAAAGCATTATAGAATAAGGAGGTATTATGAAGCTTAAGAGAAATATAATCATTGCATTATTACTAGTACTTTTTAGTACAAGTATATTTGCAAAGGAAAATATAGATGTAACTAATTTTGTTCAGAAAATCAATATAGGAGAAAAAACAATCGACCTGCCTTCTATTGTTTATAAAAACGAAAATTATATAAAACTAAGGGATTTTTCTTTTGTTCTAAAGAACATAAAAAAAGACTTTAAAATTATCTATAACAACAAACAAAAACAAATTTCTGCAATTACTGCATACCCTTACGAAGCCATTGGCACTGAACTTACAAAAATTGACGACGTAAAAAAGGCCGTCATCAGTTCAGCAAAATTTGACATTAACAATAAACAACTAGATTTTAATGCCATAACAGTCAAAGGACACAACTATTTTAGATTAAGAGATTTGTGCAGTGCATTTAATATTGATATCACATATGATATCACCGAAGGAGTTGCATATATGAAAGAATTAATAAACGATACAAAAGTCGTTGAAGCTGGCGAATCATTATCTTATACTAATGTTGAAACGTTAAATCCACTAAATGACGAAGGCTTTATTTCATCTGTAAAAGATAATAAACTAAAAGTTACTTTTTGCAAAAAATTTAACACAGGCGGATACCAATTGAGATGTGAACGCGTAGTATATGATGGTACAGATATAATTATTAGACCTCTAATAATTAGCCCCCCACTTCATACAATGGTAACTCAAGCCATCACTTATCCAAATTGCACAATAGAAATCAACATCGAAGGTGTCAAACCAGGATATGGTATAAGAGTTGAAGGCGTCGAGCAAAAATTATTAACAGAATAAAATTTAAGCTTGTTAGATTATTAATTCTAACAAGCTTTTTGTTTGCAAATTTTTAAATATAGGAGTATAATAAAAACATAGTTGATACAATTTATCAATAGAATGAAAGGAGAATTATTATGGCATGTACAACAATTTTAGTTGGTAAAAAAGCAAGCTACGATGGCTCAACACTCGTAGCAAGAAATGAGGACTCCCCTTCAGGAATGTTTAACCCTAAAAAATTTATCGTAGTTAAACCTGAAGATCAACCAAGAAAATATAAATCGGTAATTTCAAAAGTTGAAATTGAATTGCCAGACAATCCATTAAGATATACTTGTATGCCTAATGCCGTTGATGACGAAGGCGTATGGGGTGCATGTGGCGTTAATGAACTTAATGTTTCGATGACAGCAACAGAAACTCTAACAACAAACGAAAGAGTTTTAGCAGCAGATCCACTGGTATACTATATCCCAGCAAAAGATGGAGAAAAAGAAGTTTTCGGCGGTATTGGAGAAGAAGATATGGTTACTCTTGTATTACCATATATTAAATCGGCTCGTGACGGTGTAGCTCGTCTTGGTTCTTTATTAGAAAAATATGGAACTTACGAAATGAATGGCATTGCATTCCAAGATGTTGATGAAATTTGGTGGCTAGAAACAATTGGAGGTCATCATTGGATTGCAAGACGTGTTCCAGATGAATGCTATGTAATAATGCCAAATCAACTCGGACTCGACCATTTTGATCTTGACGACGCATTGGGTGAACAAAAAGAATTTATGTGTTCAAAGGATTTAAAAGAATTCATTGAAAAATATCATCTAGATTTATCATTTGATGGCAATTTAAATCCACGTGACGCATTTGGAAGCCACAGCGATGCAGACCACACTTACAACACTCCACGTGCTTGGATACTACAAAGATTTTTTAATCCTACAACATATTATTGGGATGGAATTGATGCTGATTTTACACCAGAGTCTGACAATATTCCATGGATGATGATTCCTGAACGCAAAATCACTGTTGAAGATATTAAATACGCATTATCTCATCACTTCCAAGGAACAGAATATGACTGCTACGCAAGACATACTGACGGCATTCTAAAGGGTAAATTTAGACCAATCGGAATTAACCGTAACAACTTTATGGGACTTGTTCAAATCAGACCATATATGCCAGAAGCTATACGCTCAATTGAATGGTTAAGTCTTGGCTCTAACGTATTCAATGCTGTTGTTCCATTCTATGCAAATGTTTTAGATACACCTAACTATTTGAAGAATACTACAAATACAGTTACAACAGATGATTTCTACTGGACAAACAGACTTGTTGCTGCACTTGCAGATGCACATTATTCACAAACAGCAAGTCATATCGAAAGATATCAACAAGCATGTCAATCAAAACTAAGCGAATTCATTAATAAAACTGATGCCGATTTCTTAAAAGACAACGTTTCTAATGTAAATGAATTCTTACAAAAAGCAAATGACAAAATCGCTGATGAATTAAAAGTTCAAACAATTGATTTATTAGATAAAGTATTGTACACAGCAAGTTGCAATATGAAAAACGGTTTTGCAAGATCAGACGCATAAAATTTTAGCCACCATTTTGGTGGCTTTTACATATTTATTCAAAATTTTTTCAAAATAAAAAACCAGCCGAAGCTGGTTAAAATTATCCTCTGATTTCGAGTTTTTCGATTAACTCACGATATCCATCAAGATTTGTTCTCTTTAGATATTTCATAAGTCCTTTTCTCTTACCTACCATTTTTAATAGACCACGTCTTGAGTGATGGTCTTTTGGATTTGCTTTTAAGTGTTCATTTAATTCATTGATACGTGCTGTTAGAATAGCAATTTGTACTTCTGATGAACCTGTGTCATTTGCATGTGTTTGGTAAGATTCAATAATGTTCTTTTTGATTTCACCTTTAATCATAATTTACCTCCTAATAGTTATTCACCAAGACAAAGAATCAGGATGAGGTTAACCCAAGACCCTTGCCAAGGTACTCATATATGATAACATAAATCGATTATTTTGTAAAGCCTTTATTAAGTCTAACGGCAGTTTCAGTATGACATTTTTATTGCTGTATATTATAACCTAAAGTGATGTATTCTTTTATAGAGTTATCATTAATCAATAAATGTGCTGCAAATATATTTG
>CAMYPV010000049.1 GCA_947293975.1 uncultured Ezakiella sp.
CAAGTTCTGGAAAAACAACTACGGCTCAAAAACTTAAAATATATTTTAAGATGCGTGGAGTAAATGCTGTTGAAATTTCTACAGATGATTATTTTATTGATAGAGAACATACTCCTAAAAAAGCTAATGGCGATTATGACTTTGAGTCAATATACGCTGTTGATATAAAAAAATTAAATGAGGATATAATGGAGTTAATAGAAACTGGTGAAATAGACAGAATTATATTTGATTTTATAGAAGGTCGTGGCAAAAAAACTGGAGAGAAAATAAAATTAGGTGAGAGAGATATCATAATTATAGAAGGAATACATGCTTTAAATCCTATTTTAAGTTCGGAAATTCCTGAAAGAAATAAGTTTAAAATATATTTGTCAGCATTAACCACTATGAATATTGATGCTTTAAATAGATTGTCAACGACTGATGTTAGATTTTTAAGAAGGCTGGTAAGGGATGTAAGGACAAGAGGTAGAAATGTATCAACTGCACTTGCAGAGTGGAAGAATGTAAGAGAAGGAGAAGATAAATACGTATTTCCATTTCAAGAGGAAGCAGATGTTGTAATTAATACAAGCTTGCTTTATGAAATTGCGATAATAAAAAAGCACGCTTTAAAACTACTTAAAGACGTGCCTGATTATGATAAAAATTTTGTTAGAGCAAACCGTTTAATTGATACACTTAATTATTTTAAATCAATAGAAAACGATGACATTGTACCAAATACATCAATATTAAGAGAATTTATTGGTGGCTCTGTTTTTGAAGAATAATTATTTTAAGTCGTTAAAAAATCTGGTAACGCGAACTTTTTCATTGGCATCTTCACGATATGCGTATAGAAATAGATTTTCTTTTGCTCTTGTCATGCCGACATATAAAAGGCGCCGTTCTTCTTCAAGGTCGTCTTTTAAAAGGTTGTTTCCAGGTATTTCGCTTTCGATTAAATCAATTAAAAAAACATTGTCAAATTCAAGCCCCTTTGATGAGTGCATTGAAAGAAGTACTACATCTGAGTCATTTTCGTTAAGTGCTAACTGTTCAAGATATTTTAGTCTTGGAAGAAATTGTTCGATATTATAATCATTTGAGATATACACAATTGTATTAAAAATTCTCATTAAACTATCAAGTCCACGAGATTGTTCTCGCTTGGACTTTTTTAAATACTCTAAATAACCGCAGTTGTTTAGCAGAATATCAAGTCCTCTCTTCTTAAAATTTGCAACTGCAAGTCGTAAATTTAATTTAAGATTTTCAAGTATTTCTCGTTTATATTCTGGTAGATTTGGTATTGCCAATATTTTATCGATAGAATGTTCCTGCGGATTAAATCTTGCTTCTTGAATTTCTGCTTTTGAAACATATCCGCTAAGTTTATAATACATGCGCGTGTATAAATCAAAGTTATTTGGTTCAAGCATAAAAGATACTATATCTACAATATCTCTAAAGACACTTGATCTGAAGAAATCAGTATTGTGATCTCTTAGGTTAAATCCGATCATATTTCTATCAAGTGCCTCCATCATTCCTACACTCGAAAGATTTTTTCGATATATTATTGCTTTTTCTCCGTTGGAGGATTTTATATCATTTATTATTGAATTATACTGATCTACTCTTGTTTTTAGAACATTTACCTTTACCTTAGACTTTTTGCCTCTATTTGATTCTAAATCTTTTTGATATCTAAATTTATTATTTTTTATTAGTCTGTTTGCAGAGCTCACTATTTCATAATAAGAACGGTAATTGACTTGCAGATAAATTATTTTTGCGTTTGTGAATTCGTAATCAAATTTCATTAACATATAGGGGCTTGCACCTCTAAATTTATATATGCTTTGATCATCATCTGCAACTACAAATAGATTTTGATTTCTATCTAATAATAATTTTATAATATCCCATTGAATATCTGATGTGTCTTGAGCTTCATCTAATAAAATGTATTTAAATTGTGATTTGAAATTATTTTTAAATTCCTTATCTTCAGACAATATTTTCTTTGCCTCTATTAATAGGTCATCAAAGTCAAAAAGATTATTAGATTTCAATACGTGATCATAATTGTCGTAGTATTTTTTTAGATTTTTAACTGCAAGCTCATCCTCTACAAGATTATTAATCTCAATTATATTTTTGCATTTAATAGTTGAGATAGCAGATAAAACTTTTTTATAATTATCCAAGTCAATGTTCGAAAAATATATTTCTTTATATACGGAGTTTATTGCTTCAAATCTTAATTTTGAAAACATTTCATCCTCAACCATATTGAATGGGGCGTTGATCATTCTTCTGTATTTCATGACAATTTCAAAACATAGTGAGTGAATAGTCCTAATATTGTTAAAATTACTTGTTTTTGAAAACTGTCTTAATCTTTTTCGCATGTCATTTGCACTTGCTTTAGAAAATGTCAATGCTAAAATATTTGACGGACTAACTTTATGATTATTAATCAAATTTAAAATACGATTAATAAGTATTGTGGTTTTTCCGGCGCCTGGGACGGCAAGAACAAGACAAGGACCATTTAAATGTTTGATTGCTTGAGTTTGTGATTTTGAAAATTCCATAACAATATTATAATCTATAAAACATAAGTTGTCTAATCTTCTTGAAAATTACATATAAAAACAGTATAATATACTGTGGAGGAAGATATGGAAATTATTAGAAAAAATTTAGGAATATATGGTGCAAATACCTATATCATTTTCGATGAAAATAAAAAAGCAATTGTAATAGATTGTGGCGGAGATCATGATGATGTAGTCAAAATTCTAAATGAAAAAAATCTAGTCCTAGAAGCAATAGTTTTAACTCATGGTCATTTTGATCATATTGGCGGAGTGAATAAACTAAGAGAAGCGACAGGCGCAAAGGTTTATGGTGCTCAATATGAAAGAGATTTGTTTGATAATGCCGATCATAATTTATCGACATCTACATTGCTTGGACCTATAACAGTTAAATGTGATTATTATTTTGATGATGGAGATACATTAGAATTTACACCAATTAAATTACAAGTAATGCACACACCTGGTCATACTGAAGGTGGAAGTGTATTTTTTGGAAACAATCATTTGTTTACTGGAGATACACTATTTAATATGAGTTGTGGACGCACCGATTTATATTCTGGCAATCAACAGAAACTTGAAGATTCTCTTAGAAAAATTGCTGTTAGTTTTCCAGATAGTGCTATTGTATGTCCTGGTCATGGTCCTACAAGCACTCTTAAATTTGAAAAAGAAAATAATCCATATTTGACAAGATTATTATGATAGATATCATTGCAAAAGGCTTTGATATTAGACCTGCTCACTTAAATATGTTAAGAGCAGCAATTGGATATGAAGATTTTGAATTATTTAAACCCGACTCAAAACTTGAATTAGTTTTAGACAATAAAAAAGTAAATGCTAAGTGGTATAATGAAGTTAATAATGAATCAATCGAAATAAATGTTGACAGACTTGATGATGAAACGACTATTAAACTTGCAATATATCTTCTATTTAAAAAAATTAATGATGTAAACTTGCCATGGGGTATCTTGACAGGCATAAGACCAGTAAGGTATTTAGAGGAGATAATTGAAAAGTATGGTGAAGACGGTGCCGAAGATTTATTTTTAAATTATTTTCATGTAAGCATAGATAATTATAAACTTATAAAGGAAATCTTAAATACGCAGAATGATATTTTAAAAAGACGTAGGGATTCATACATTATTTATATTCACATACCTTATTGTCCTACAAGATGTAAATATTGTTCTTTTTCAGTTATAAATATGAGTGGGAAAGTTAGGCATGATGTTACAGAGTATGTGGATTATTTATTAAAAGAAATCGATGATTATAACGGCTATATGGATGAAAAGAAACCTATATCATTATATATTGGTGGAGGTACGCCATCTGTTCTTAATAGCGATGACATCAACAGAATTTTTGCTAAAATTAGAGAGAAATTTGGCGATGTTAGCGAGATAACTTTTGAAGCTGGGAGACCAGATACGATTAATAAAAATTTGCTAGATACATTGAAAAATAATAAAGTTACTCGTATAAGTGTAAATCCACAAAGCTTGCATCAAAAAACACTTGATAGCATTGGTAGACTTCATAAAGTAGAAGATTTTTACAATGCATTTGAACTTTGTAAGGAATATGGTTTTGATATTAATACAGATGTAATTATTGGACTTAGCAAAGAGACGCAAGATGATGTAAAATATACAATAGATGAGTTGATAAAGCTTGAGCCAGATGATATTACTATTCATAGCTTGGCGCTTAAAAATGGTTCTTATTATAAAATAAATGATGAAGAAATAGATTTGCACAAAGATATGAATAGCGCGTTTGAATATTGCAATCAGTCTTTAATAAATGCAGGTTATAAACCTTATTATATGTATCGACAAAAACGTCAGATTGGCGATAATGCAAATATTGGATACACAAAATCTAGCTCACTAAATATATTTAATATTTTGAGTATGGATGATAAATGCGATGTTCTTGCATTTGGGATGGGAGCAGTTAGCAAATTTACATCTGACGATGGAATTGTTGATAGAGTATTTGGTTTTAGGGACATAGATTATTATATAGATCATTACAGTGAATTAAATGTTTTAAAAGAAAAAACTGTTCAAAAAATAAAAAATTTATTTAATATAAATAATTAGGAGGAAATTATGGAAACAATGGGTAAATTACGCCGCACTCATTATGCGGGTACACTTAGAAAAGAAAACATTGGTGAAGAAGTCATCTTAATGGGATGGGTTCAACGCTCTAGAAACTTAGGTAAATTAATTTTTACAGATATCAGAGATATTTCAGGAATATCACAAATTGTCTTTAACGATGAGAATGTTGAACTTTTTGAAAAAGCAGAGGAACTTAAAAATGAATATGTAATTGCTGTAAGGGGCAATGTGCGTGAAAGAAGTTCAAAAAACGCTGAGCTAAGTACAGGTGATATTGAAGTTGAAGCTGTTGAATTAAGAATTTTGGACAAAGCAAATACTCCGCCGATTTATATTAAAGATGATGATAATGTTTCTGAAGAAATGAGACTAAAATATAAATATCTTGATTTAAGAAAACCTAGACTTCAAAACATATTAAAAGTAAGATCTAAGATGTGTAATATCATTAGAAACTTTTATTCAGAAAACGGATTTAATGAAATTGAAACACCAATTTTAGGAAAGAGCACACCTGAAGGGGCAAGAGACTATTTGGTTCCAAGTCGTATTCATGAAGGGGAGTTTTATGCTCTTCCACAAAGTCCACAAATCTATAAACAATTATTGATGATTGCAGGTATGGATAAATATTTCCAAATTGCAAAATGTTTTAGGGACGAAGATTTAAGAGCAAATAGACAACCAGAATTTACACAAGTAGACGTCGAAATGAGCTTTGTTGACATGGACGATGTTATGAGTGTTCACGAAAGATTGTTCCAAAGATTATTTAAAGAGGTTATTGGTGTAGATTTAGAGCTTCCATTAAAGCAAATGCAATATAGTGAAGCCATGGAAAGATTCGGTGTTGATAAACCAGATTTAAGATTTGGAATGGAACTTAAGAATGTAAATGAAATTTTTAAAGATTCTGAATTTAATGTATTTAAATCTACAATAGAATCGGGAAATGTTATTAGAGCTATAAATGTTCCTGAAGGAAATGAAAAGATTAGCAAAAAGAAATTTAAAAAGCTTGAAGAATTTGTAAAAGATTTCAAAGCAAAAGGCTTAATTTACTTTAGATATGATGATGAAATGAGTTCATCTATTGATAAATTCGTCTCAGCTGAAGAAAAAGAAAAATTATTCAATGCAATGGATGCCAAAAAAGGTGATATGGTGTTGTTGGTTGCTGATAAATATAGCGTTACATCTGCGGCACTTGGCAATTTGAGAAATTATCTTGCAAGAGAATGTAAACTACTTGATGAAGATAAGTATTCTGTATTGTGGGTTGTAGACTTCCCATTATTTGAATATGATGAAGAAGCTCAAAGATATGTAGCTGTACACCACCCATTCACATCACCAAAAGACGGAGATGAAGACATTATGTTGACAGATCCTGCAAAATGCTTGTCAAAGACATATGACATTGTCATAAATGGTGAAGAAGTTGGGGGAGGAAGTATTAGAATTCACAACTCAAGCATTCAAGATAAAATGTTTGAAGCAATTGGATTTACAAAAGAAGAAGCTCTTAAACAATTCGGCTTCTTTATAGAAGCTCTAAGCTATGGAACTCCACCTCATGGCGGTATTGCACTTGGTCTTGATAGATGGATTCAATTATTTACAAAAACTCCTAACATCAGAGACGTTATTGCATTCCCTAAAACACAATCTGCATCTGATTTGATGAGTGATGCTCCTTCTGTTATAAGCGATAAGCAGTTAGAAGAGGTAAGTTTAAAAGTTGATATCAAAAAGAAATAGCAGAACAATTAAATTAATAGGAGAAGAAAAATTTAATAAAATATCAAATGCGAGAATAACAATAATTGGCGTTGGCGGTGTTGGAGGAATCGCATCAGAAATGCTTGCAAGGTCTGGTGTGCGTTTTTTAAGATTGATTGATTTTGATCGATATGAAGAAAGCAATTTAAACAGACAACTCGGCTCAAACTACAAAAGCATTGACAGATTGAAGGTTGATGTATTAAAAGAGAAATTTTCTGAGATTAATCCAGATTTATATATAGAGGCAATGCCTGAAATGCTTGATGAAAATAATTGCGATGAGCTTTTGAAAGATAGCGATTATATTTTAGATTTATGCGATGATATTAATGCCAAAAAAATGATTGCAATGTATGCGATAGAGAATAAAATTAAATTTATTTCTGCAATGGGCGCTGGCAATCGAATTGATATTAGTAAATTGAAGTTTACAACGCTCGATAAGACAAGTTATTGTAATCTTGCAAAAAGATTTAGAAAAGAAATAGATAAAAGATATCACAAAAAGATAAAATGTCTTTTTTATGAGGGTGATAATTTAAAAGTTGATGGTGTAGTTGGTACAATTGCACCATCGCCAAATTATATGGGAGTAAGAGCCGCATCTGAACTGATTAATATGATTATGGAGGACTAATGCAAGTAGTAGGAAAAGTAATAGAGTTAGATAATGATATGGTTTATGTTACATTGTTACGTACATCAGCGTGTGGAGGTAATTGTAAGGCTTGCGGTGCTAGTTGCGAAACGATAGAACATAGAATAAAAGCGGTTAATTCCATTGATGCAAAAGTAGGCGACTTAGTTGAAATAGCAATGGATGATAAAAATGGTTTAAAGGCAAGTGCTATTTTATATTTAATTCCATTTTTAGGATTTATTAGCGGAATATTTGCTGCATATTTTTTAAAGCTAAGTGAGGCAAAAGTTTTTTTATCGGGAATTTTTGGATTAATAATTTCATATCTAATTGTTCATTTTATTGATAAAAAGAATAGAGGTGTAAATCAAATTGTAATATTACCGTTTAAATAATTTTACAATTTGTTTGCAATAGAGTTTTTTATATGATACAATTGTTTTGTATAAGGAGGTACAAATGGATTTTTCACATGTAAAACAAAATGATCCAGAGATTTATAAAATAATCATGGATGAGAAAGCTCGTCAGCAATCACACATTGAGTTAATTGCTAGCGAAAACTTTGTAACAGAAGCTGTTATGGAAGCAATGGGAAGTTATTTGACAAATAAATACGCTGAAGGTTATCCAGGAAAAAGATACTACGGCGGATGCGAAGTTGTTGATATTGCTGAAGATTTAGCAAGAGACAGACTATGTAAATTGTTTGGTGCTGATCACGCAAACGTTCAACCACACTCAGGCGCAAATGCTAATATGGCTGTTTATTTCTCATGTCTACAACCTGGTGACAAAGTTATGGGTATGAACCTTTCAGAAGGTGGACACTTAACACACGGTTCACCAGTAAACATCAGTGGTAAATATTTTGAATTTGCTGCTTATGGTGTTGATGGAAAAACTGAACAAATTGATTATGATAAAGTTGCTGACATCGCTTCAAAAGAAAAACCAAAGCTAATTGTTGCAGGCGCAAGTGCTTATCCAAGAATTATCGATTTCAAGAAATTCAGAGAAATTGCTGATTCAGTTGGTGCATTAATGATGGTTGATATGGCTCATATAGCTGGTTTAGTTGCAACAGGTTTGCACCCAAATCCAGTTGAATATGCAGATTATGTTACAACAACAACTCACAAAACATTACGCGGACCAAGAGGTGGCGCAATCTTAACAAGAGAAGAATATGCAAAAGCAATTGATAAGGCAGTATTCCCAGGAACACAAGGTGGTCCTCTAATGCACGTTATTGCTGCTAAAGCAGTAGCATTTGGCGAAGCTTTAAAACCTGAATTCAAAACTTATCAAGAACAAGTTGTTAAGAATGCAAAAGTTCTTGCTGAAACATTAATAAATAGAGGCTTAAGACTAGTTTCAGGTGGTACAGATAACCACTTAATCTTAATTGATGTTAAAGCAAGCGGATTTACAGGAAAAGAAGCGGAAAAAATGCTTAATGAAATCGGTATTGCTGCAAATAAAAACACAATTCCAAATGAAACAGAATCTCCATTTGTTACAAGCGGAATCAGAATTGGTACACCAGCTATGACAACACGTGGCTTTAAAGAAGACGACATGAGAGAAGTTGGTGAAATCATCGCTGATACACTTGATACAAGCTATGATAGAGAAAAATTAAAACAAAGAGTAAAGGCTCTTTGCGATTCACACATTCTATACAAATAATAAAAGAGTCCCTTAAAGGGACTCTTACATATTTTTTGAATCCGGGTCGACGGTTATTGTATTGTAATTATAATAATTGACAAGACCTGGATTTTTATTTTTTATTTTTTTTACATTTTTAACAGTTGTGTAGTCAATGTCGCTTTTAACAGTTTTTCCTGACAAGACTGCAGCTATGTTTGCCGCGGCAATAATATCTTC
>CAMYPV010000050.1 GCA_947293975.1 uncultured Ezakiella sp.
AGTTTATAATGAAGAGTTAAATAAAGCTGTAGAAAGCCAATATTTTGGAAAAATACCAAATAATAAAAAGCCTTTTTTCTTTATATTTTTAGATGTAAATAAAAATGATATTGATGTAAATATTCATCCTGCAAAAAAATATGTAAAAATTATTTTTGCTGAAGACATTATTAACAATATTAAAACCATAGTATCAAATGCATTAAACAGCGACGATGAATTTGTATTCATTGAGGAAAATGATAATAGTATCATTGATTTTAAAATTTATACTGATACAGATGATATCCAAAAAATTAATGATAATATTATAGTTGCTGATAATAACGAATATAATAATTACACGGCAGAAAATAAAAGTAATGATGATAGCACTATTAATGCTGGATACATTCAAAATGAGCTCAATATTAAAATTCCAAATCTTGTAGTAGAAGAATCCGATGAAAATTATATGCACGAATCAAAATATAATTTTGATTTAATTTTCCCTGATTCAAAAATTGGAAGTTTTAATAATATAATAGGTGTTATATTTAGAAATTATTTGCTTATTGAAAATAGACCAAATAATTTAATACTCCTAGCTGATTTAAGATTAGCTACAGCTCGTAATTTATACGACTTATATACAAAAGATATTTTTGAGCATAATGTTCCTATACAAAGTTTATTAGAACCTATTATCTATGAGTTTGATAGCTATGATTCAGATACCATAACAAATAATCTTGATACTTTAATTTCTATAGGTTTTGATATAACAGCTATTACAAAAAATAAATTTGTACTACGCGGAATACCGATGTTTATAAGTGATTATTTTAAAAGAGATGATTTTTATGACATTGTAAATGAAATTGAAATAAACAAAAAAAATATTATTCCAAATATTACACAAAGAGTTTCGCTTATAGCTGCTAATTCTGAGCCATTTTTTAACAATATTAGTTCAGTAAATATCATTGAGGAATTATTAAGTTCAAGTAATCCACAATTAGCGCCAAATGGAAGGCAGATTTTTCAAATATTAACAGAAAATGAATTTTTAAAGAGGTTTAATTATGAATAAACTAATCATTATAACTGGTCCAACAGGAGTAGGGAAGAGTGCACTTTCATTAAAATTAGCCAAAAAATTAGATACTGAAATAATATCTGCTGATAGCATGCAAATTTATAAAGGTTTCGATATTGGTACTGCAAAAGTTACTAATGAAGAAATGCATGCTGTAAAACACTATATGATAGATATTGTTGATGCTGATAAAGAATTTTCAGTAAAAGAATATCAATCTATGGCTTCTGATATAATTGATAAAATTCATAAAAAAAATAAGATTCCAATTGTTGTAGGTGGAACGGGATTATATATAAATTCATTAATATATAATTTAAATTTCGAAGAAAACAATTCTGATTCTGTTATAAAATCTATTTTATATGATAAACTTGACAAATATGGAATTGAATATATTAGATCAATGCTTAAGTATGTTGATTATGATAGCTTTATAAAACTTCATACTAATGATTATAAGAGGAATATTAGGGCGCTTGAATATTTTTTCTGTACTAATAGAAAATATTCAGAAAGAAAAAATGAATTTAGGGTTGATAATAAAAAATATGATTGGTATCTTTATGTGTTAACAAGAGATAGAGATGATTTGTACAATGACATAAACAAAAGGGTCGATATTATGTTTGAAAATGGACTTTTGAATGAGTTTAATAATATTATGTTATCTAATATAGATCCAAATTCTCAATCACTTCAAGCAATTGGATACAAAGAATTAGTAAAATACAAAAATGGAGATTATAATCTTGATATTGCAAAGGAATTAATTAAACAACATTCAAGAAATTATGCCAAAAGACAATTAACCTGGTTTAGGAATGACCCTAAATCTAAATTTATTGATGTAGGAAAAAACAAAATAGATGATATAATTAAACAAATTATGGAGGATATTAATGTCTCAAATTGACAATATAATGGATATAAAATTAATAGAAGAAATAAATAAGGCGGAATTAGAAATTCAAGATGATTTCAAAAGGTTAGATCAAATTGCATTTGAAAACCAATACAAAGTCTTAAAAGCTATGCAAAACGAATACTTGGGTTCATCTGATTTTATGTGGACAACAGGTTATGGGTATGGAGATATAGGACGCGACAAAGTTGAACAAATATATAAGAATATATTCCATACAGAGGATGCTCTGGTAAGGCCGAGTATTGCATCTGGCACTCATGCAATCTATCTAAGTCTTAAATCTATACTAAACTCTGGAGATGGGCTTTTATTTGCATCTGACTTACCGTACGATACAATGCAGAAGGCAATAGGTCTTACCGATGATGAGAGGGGAACATTAAAAGATAAAGGAGTTGACATTGATTTTGCTGAGTTAGAGAATAATAAAATGTCAATCGAAAATATTAGTAAAAAAATTAAGGATAATACTAAAGTTATTGCAATACAAAGATCAACTGGCTACTCATTAAGGTCTGCATTTTCAATCGATGAAATAGGCGACATAATAAAAAAAATAAAAACTATTAATAAAGACTTAATAGTTTTTGTAGATAACTGTTATGGAGAATTTACAAACACTCTTGAACCAAGCGATGTAGGTGCAGATTTAGTAGCTGGATCATTGATCAAAAATCCAGGCGGTGGAGTAGCTCTAAGTGGAGGATATATTGTAGGGAGAAGTGATTTAGTGGAACTATGTTCAAATGAACTAACAGCACCTGGAATTGGAAAAGAGGTCGGATTATCATTTGGTACAACTAGACAAACGCTTCAAGGTTTATTCTTAGCACCACATATTACTAAACAAGCAATGAAAGGTGCATATCTGATGCAAAGAGTGTTTTATAATCGAGGTTACGATATAATACCAAAGATTGGAGAAGAAAGAAGCGATATAGTACAATGTATAATTTTTAACGACCCAGATAAGCTCAAAACCTTTGCAATTTCAATACAAAAAGCAGGTGCGGTTGATGCTCATGCAATCCCTACAGCATGGGATATGCCCGGATATGAAGATCAAGTAATAATGGCAAGTCCTTCATTTATTGATGGTTCAAGTATCGAATTAAGTGCAGATGCTCCAATGCGCGAACCTTTTGCTGCTTATTATCAAGGCGGTCTAACATACGAACACTGCAAAATAGGATTATTATCCGCTCTTAAAAATTTAGATTAATTATTATCCTCTGGGTCAAAATGACTTAGAGGATTTTTTTCTGTAGCAAGTTTAATAATGTCAGAGTCTAGATGTGTATATATTTGTGTTGTAGCAACATTTGAATGACCTAAAACTTCCTTTATAGTTAATATATCAACGTCACCATATTTATACATAAGAGTTGCTGCGGTATGTCTTAATTTATGCACAGAATATTTCTTAGGGTCTAAACCCGCCATAATAACGCGTTTTTTAACCATATCTTGAACAGCAGATTTACTTAAACGATTAAACTTATTAGATATAAATAATGCGTTATCATCATTAACTTTTTCATTGTGAGGCCTAATTTTTAGATAATTTTGCACAGCCTCATAAGTTGATCCATTTAAATAAACTTGTCGCTCTTTATTTCCTTTGCCAATTATATTTATAGAATTATCCTCGTTAATGCTATCAATGTTTAAAGAAACTAATTCTGATAAACGCATGCCGCAATTTAAAAAAATCATTAATATCGCATAATCACGCTTATTTAAATATTTATCTCTAGCATTTTGATCAGGAACATCTTCGCAAGTTTTTAATAATTTATATGTTTCATTTAAAGTTAAATAAATAGGAAGCCTGCTATCAATTTTAGGATATTCTAATTTTAAAGCTGGATTTTCATCAATTACAGAAATTCTCTCGTGTAAATACTTAAAAAATGTCCTTATAGATGCAATCTTGCGATAACGGGTCGTAGCCTTCGATTTTCCGTAGTTGCCAGCAAACCCTAGGTATGCATCCAAATCTCTAATATCTACCGAATTTAGAAGCCCTGTGTCCACATTTGAAATGTCAACTTGGTCAAAAGGTATGTTTTTTAATCTTTCTTTACGTATTCTCATAAATCTTAAAAAAGAAACAAGATCATATGAATATTCACGAATTGTATTTTTAGAATGATTTTTCATAGTAATTAAGTAAGATAAAAAATCTTCTAAAATAATTGGCAAAACAATATCGTCAAAATTTTCGTTTTGATTATTAGCATCGTTAATATTAACATCATCAATATCATTATAGATGTGATTATTACTGGATTTATCATTTGCTTCGAGCATTTTTACCTCCCTGTGTTATAACAGTACAAAATAGTTATTTTGTACTGTTATTTATTTATCTATTATTATATATTATCTTCTATGGTTTGTCAAGCGTCCTGCTCCCGTTAATACGAGTTTTGTATTCAAAACTTCATAAAGCATTTTTAATATTATTGATTTTGTATATGTCTTAATTTTATAATATTTTTTAAATAGAATATTATGTTAGTTGTTGATTACTCAATGTTGCTAATATTTAATATTAAATATTGATATTATCATAGATTTCTCTCGTTTTATATGTTAAGATATATGTATAACATATTTAAGGAGGAGACATGAATTTAAAAGGAACAAAGACAGCAGAAAATTTACTTAAATCTTTCATAGGAGAATGTCAAGCTGCAACAAGATATGAATATTATGCATCACAAGCTAAAAAGGATGGATATGTTCAAATCCAAAACATATTTAACGAAACAGCAAGAAACGAAAAACAACATGGTAAAAGATTTTATAAGTTTTTAAATCAATCTCTTGAAGGTGAAAAACTTGAAATAAGTGGTGACTTCCCTATTGAATTAGGCGATACACTTGCTAATCTAAAAGCAGCTGCCGCTGGTGAAAATGAAGAACATACTGAAATGTATCCTGAATTTGCAAGAGTTGCGCGTGAGGAAGGTTTTGAAAAAATTGCTAGAGTTTTTGAAGCGGTTGCAGTTGCAGAAGAAGCTCACGAAAACAGATACAGAAAGCTTATTGATAATATCGAACAAGGTAAAGTATTTAAACGTGGTGAAGTTTACATTTGGAAATGCGATAACTGTGGATATTTACATGAAGGAACTGAGCCTCCAAAGGTTTGCCCTGCATGCGATCACCCAATCGATCATTTCGAAATATTTGTTGAAAACTATTAATTTTAGTTTTAAACTAAAAAAGAGTGACTATCTAAATAGTCACTCTTTTTAATTAAATCAAATTATTCTCTTCTGCCAAGTTCTATATCATATAGATGCAATGTAGCATAGCTATCGCCCATCTTATCTAGTTGACTGCAAATAGTTCTCATTGTATCTTCTTCTTCAACTTGTTCTTTTAGGAACCAGTTTAGGAATTCGACTACTACATAGCTCTTTTCCTCTAAAGCCATTTCATATAATGCTTCGATTTTTGATGTAACAAGTTTTTCATGACCAAGTGCTGTTTCAAAAACTTCTTTTACTGAACTATATTCTTTTCTTGGTTTTGTTAGTTCGTATAGCTCTACTCTTCCATCTATTGATTCAATAAATTTTTGGAATTTTTCTGCATGTTCATATTCTTCTTTTGATTGAAGATCCATAAAATGAGCAAAGCCTTCCCAATCTTTATCTTTGAAATCATGTACCATTCCCAAGTACTCATATCCACTTTGAAGTTCAAAGTTATATTGATCATTTAATGCTTTGATTAATTTTTCTGAAACTCTCATATCTATCCTCCATATAATTATTTTAATATAGACTAATCATAGTCTTTACATATGTAATATACCCATTATTTATAAGATAAAACATAGTTATTTTTGGAATAAAAAACCTGTATAGTCTATTAAACTATACAGGTTTAAATTACTTAGCTAGATGAGATTTTCTAACCTCTTTAATGACATTAACCTTAATTTGTCCAGGATATTGCATTTCTTCCTCTATTCTCTGTGCAATATCATGAGCCATAACTGTCATCATGTCATCAGAAACCTGGTCAGGTTTTACAAGTATACGGACCTCTCTACCCGCTTGTATAGCAAAACTTGACTCGATTCCATCAAATGAACTTGCAATTTCTTCTAGTTTTTCAAGTCTTTTTACATAGCTTTCAAGTGTTTCTCTTCTTGATCCTGGTCTTGCAGCTGAAATTGCGTCTGCAACTTGTACTATGAAAGCTTCAACGGTTGAAGGCTCAACATCATTATGGTGAGCTTCAATACAATGAATTACTTCTTTAGACTCTTTATATCTCTTAGCGAGATTAACGCCTAATTCAACATGTGTACCTTCAAGTTCTCTATCAACAGACTTACCAATATCATGCAACAAACCTCCACGTCTTGCAATTTTAGCATTTGCTCCAATCTCTTGTGCAATTAGATAGCATAAATTTGCAACTTCAATAGAGTGTTCTAAGACATTTTGCCCATAACTTGTACGATATTTTAATCTTCCAAGATATTTTTGCAATTCAGGATTAATTCCATGTACATTAGT
Source organism: uncultured Ezakiella sp. (assembly GCA_947293975.1). GTDB lineage: Bacteria > Bacillota > Clostridia > Tissierellales > Peptoniphilaceae > Ezakiella. Next base: position 6,551 of record CAMYPV010000050.1, read on the forward strand.
TTCTAGTGTTGCTCTATTACCCTCTTCGACAATAATTTTATTAACTTCCTGTTTAGATTTTTCAACGACATCTTCAATTCTTGCTGGGTGAATTCTACCATCTTGTACAAGCTTGGTTAAAGAAAGTCTTGCAATTTCTCTTCTAACAGGATCAAAGCTTGATAGAACAACCGCACCTGGAGTATCGTCTATTATTAAGTCAACCCCCGTTAAGCTTTCTAAGGCGCGAATATTTCTACCTTCTCTACCGATAATTCTGCCTTTCATGTCATCATTAGGTAAATCAACAACTGTTACAGTCGTTTCACTTACATAATCTGAAGCGATTCTTTGCATAACTCTTGCTAAAATTTCTTTTGATTTTTCTTCACTAGATTCCTTAATTTCTTGATCCATAGCTCTTATTTTTAGAGCTTTTTCTTGAATAATTTCAGATTCTAATGCATTTACAAGTTCTGCTTTAGCCTCATCTTTAGTAAGACCTGCAACTCTTTCAAGTTCTTCCGATTGTTTTTGTACTAAATTTTCTGCCTGCAGATTTTTATCCTCTGCATCTTTTAGTCTACTATTTAACTTTTCCTCTTTTTTCGATAATGAATCATATTTTTTATCAAGATTTTCCTCTCTTTTTAGAAGTCTTTTCTCTGTAGCAGTAACTTCTGAGCGTCTATCCTTAATTTCCTGATCCAGTTCTTCCTTTGATCTTTGAATCTCTTCTTTAGCAGAAATAATCATTTCCTTTTGAATAGATTCACTTTCTTTTTTAGCATCTTCAACTAATTTAACTGCATGTTCTTCTGCAGAACCAATTAGCTTTTCTCCATTCTTTTTACGAATAAAATAGCCTAGGAAAAAAGAAGCTATCGAAAAAAGGACGAGTAATATGATTAAATATATTTCTGGCATAAAACTCTCCTTTCTATTTAATTTTTCAGGTTCTATATATATTGTATATTTTTTTTAACTAATTGTCAATGGTAAAATCGATAATGTCGTCATTAAATTTAGATAATATTTCAGATTTAGAATTCATCTTGTCAACAGCAAACACACTATCCCCAATATTAGATAAATAAGAATCGTGTGTTACCATAATAATTTGTCTGTCAAAATCTTTAGAAAACTTCTTTAAAAAAATCCCAACATTGCCTATATAATCCTGACTTACATATTTTGCTGGCTCATCAAATACAAGAGGACCGAAGTTATCATCGGAGTATAACAGTTGATTTATTGCTATTCTAAGCCCCAATGCCACTATATCTACTATTCCCCCACCCCTTGATTCTGTTGGTAGTGTTAAATTTGATTCGTCACCAGTTTCATCGGTTAAATAAAACTCAACTTGTGGAGTTTTTCTATCTTCAAATTCTTTAATTATAAATTTTATATCATTAACAAATACCTCTCTTAAACATGCAGTAACAATATTCTCGCATGTATTAATAGCATGTACCCTAGCCTTTCTAGAGGCAGTTTTTAATAGTAATGATGCAGCAATATTAAGAGTAATTTCGTTATCTAATTTATCGATTTCTTTTCGTAATTGTTCTTGATTTTCAATTAAAAAGTCTCTCTTTATTTTTTTTAGAGATAACTCATCGTTTTTAACTTGGATATATTCAGATATTTTATCAATTTTAGACATTATATATCCTTAGGCATTAAATCTTGGCATTCTTTAATAAGATTTTCGATTTCTTGTTCTAGATTCTTTATATCAGTCTCTAAGGATTCAGGTGTAGAACCTGCGTCAATTATCTCTTGTATTAACTTTTCTTTTTGTTGCTTTAACGATTCCATTCTACCAAGAGCAGTATCTCTTTTTGATTGTGCCCTCTCAAGATCATTTTTTAATTTTAATATTTGTTCATCATATTTCATACCCATACTCCTTCTTTATACTATTTAAATGTTCGTCATCCATCAATGAACCACACAGAGGACATTTTTTTGCCTCTGAAATCATATTAATATATTGTTCTATCAAATATTTGAATTGATTGTTAATAATATCATAATCATTATTAACAGCACTAAATTCTCTGATATATGCCTTATAATTAGAATTTAACTTAGTAAGTAATTCATGCAAGCTTCTCATATCATAAATTTTATTATATATATCTATAGCGTTCTTTATATCAAGTTTAATTATAAATTCGTCTAGACTTTTAAATTGTTCATTTGTATTAAACAATCTTTCATTAAGAGTAGTTAGTGAGCTTATCACATTTAAATTATTCGATAATTTTTTGACAAGTAATCTTATTTGATCAATACTTTCAGTCTGTTTAATGTTTAGATTAGTCTCGTATATAATATTATTAATTCGTAATATTTCAGAGTGAATTTTATTAAGAGTTTGTAATTTATTTATTTTAATTTCAACTTCAATTATTAATCGCCTATAATTATCAAGATTTTTAAGTTTAACTAATAAAGTATTACACTCCTCAATGCTAACATTATTATTTCTAAATTGTAATAATTTGTTTTCTAAGG
>CAMYPV010000051.1 GCA_947293975.1 uncultured Ezakiella sp.
CTACTGTTGAATTAATTTCAACTGAAGAATACGATTATAATATTATATATGACAAAAATAATTCTGTTGATAATTTGATTTTTAAGGTTGGAGATAAAGTTGATAACGGTGTATTTTTAATTACAAAATCTAATTTTAACCAAGCAAAAACTGGGGCCAACGAAATAGATTTTATTTCAGATGAGATGTTAATTGAAAATATTTTGCATATTTTTGAACGCGAAGAAAGTATTAACACTGCTGAAGTAAATTCTATAAAAAAAGCTTTTATGAATAGTATTGTGGATAATAATTTGCCACAAATTAACGAAGAGAGAATTGAAAGAGTAAGGCAGATTATAAAAAAATCAGATTTGGGTAGCGATTTTTTATTTAAGATTGCAAACTTCTTGATGAATGATACTAAACTTCAGGATTATATTATAAGATTAATTATCGACAATAGATTTGACGAAATTGAATCAAGACTTCAAATTTTTATAGAGGTAAGAGAAAAAATTGCCGAGTTAAATTCTAAAAAAGATGCCTTAGAAAAAGACATAGAAAGACTCAGTGTTGACCAACAGAGTGCGAGAGATTTTCTTGTAAAAGAACATGAAGAACTTGCAGAAAATTTTAACCGAAAAATAAAAGAACTCGAAGAAGAGCTTGCAATTAAGCGTCAAGAACTCGCCGATATTGGCTATTTAAATTCACTTGATCAAGAGAAGAGAAAGCTTGAAGAGTTAATAGAAAATGACAAACAAAAGATTGATTCGCTCGATAAGATTAAGATTGATATTACAAATGAGCTCAAGCAATCTATAGATGAATATAAAAATGTTGGGGTTGCAATTGCAAAAGAGTTGAGACGAGATGGTATGGATGAGTTTATTTCTACCATAAAGGGCTTGAAGAATTTCAACAATCAAGAAAGAAAAGAAATCGAGTTTGCTGAGTTTAATTCTAAAGACGAGCTCATGGAATATATTTACTATATGATGAACTTTGAATTTAACCACAATATTTCACGAGTTATGGTTGCAAATCTCGTTGTTCTTTACGGAATGAGTTTTATAACAAATTTCATAGGGGAAACAGGTTCTGGTAAAACTTCAACAATCACAAACTTCGCAAAGGCACTTGGATTAAACGAAGAAAATGGATTATTTATAAAGGTTAATATAGATCCAGATATCAGAAGTCCAAGAGATTTGATTGGATTTTACAACCCAATTTCAGGCGAGTTAACGGCAAATAATAAGCGTTTACTTAATCTGTTGGAAAATGCAAATGAAAGTCCATACCCGTATATTGCGCTTTTTGATAATGCAAATTTGTCAATGCCTGAGCATTATTTATCAAGTTTTCTTGAACATGAACTTGGAAACAATGATTATATAAATCTTGGTGGTGGAAAAGAAATTTTAATTAGTGACAATCTTAGAATATATACGACGCTTCAAAATGATCATACAAGTTTGTCGCTGTCGTCAAGATATTACGATAAGACTGCAACGATTTCTTCCAAAATTGATAGCAGGAATTTCTATCAAAAAGAAATGGATAATATTAAACCAAAGGGTGTAATTAAAATGTCTGATTTGATGAGTTTTCAAATAGATGCAGATATGAGCGCTGATTACGAGGCAAAATTAAATTCGATAATTAATATATTTAAACGTTACGATAGCCCATTAAGTGCAAGGACTATTCAAAAAACCAAGAGATTTATCACATCTATAAATCCAATTATAAGCTCAAATGCATTTGAATCTAAATATTTACCTTTAGAACTTGCTGTAATGCAATTTATGATTGCAGGAAGAAGTGCGAATAATCCAAACAAAAGATTAATTGAATCGTTGATTCAAGAATCTAAAAACATGCCTTTATTAGAGGAAAATTTGACAAAATACAAGGACGAGTATGACAAGTTTATAGTTGACACATCTATTAGCTTTTAGGTGATGGGATGAACAGTTATCTGCAATTAAAATGCTTAAATAATAAGACTGAAAATTCTATAAATCTAAAAGCCGGATTCGGCATAAATGATTATGCAAATAGCGTATTGTTTGAAAATGGATATTATTCAATTAATTTTGTAGTTTATACTGCGGAAGAAATTGTAGGTGGAGAGCTCTATGTAGACGAAGAAGAAGTTGGTACACTTGAGCTATTAAAAAGAGAAGAGGATCGATACGAATTTAAAATAATTTACAAAGGCTCAAACGAGAAAGATCGTGGATATCCGTTCTTGATGATGATTGACAGTGTTCGATTGAGAGTGCATTTGTATTTAGAAGATGAAAGCGATATTTATTATTCTAGCGACAGAGTATTGGTCACGACGAAATCACTTGATGACCAAAAAAATGTGGACGAGATGATTTATTATATTGCCAGCAAAAATGGATTAAGCAGGCAAATTGATACAAGTTATGAAGAGGACACAATTACGCTTGGTCTATTTAATAATCATATCTTAAATATTATAAATTTGTACGAAAAACATCGAACATTATATGAGAGGCAGTACAATCGCTCAGAGGATCTTTCATCAGCCAGACGCAAGATTTTTATGTCGGATTTTATTGGGGGTAATACTTTATCGAATCCAAAGATAGAAAGAGAACGCATGGAAATTATGGAGTTTTTGTATGACCTTCTTTTGGCTTCAAAGAGATTGTTTCAATCGATAAAAGATATCACAAAAGATATGGAGATTAAATATCGTCGATTAAAAAACTCGTTGCCAGCAGGCTACAGCGCACCTATAATTATTACGTACAGACTAAGAATTGATAGAGTGTATATTGAGTTAAAAAGACTAGAAACCTTTATGGTGATGATCAAAAATATCTTGCTTAGAAATAAATTTAAACCACAAGGAAAATTCGTATTGAAATCGAAGATTGATGACTATGTAAATCCAATTTTTTGGCTTTATATGAATAGGTGGACAAATTCTAGAAGTGTAAATCTAAGATATCATGAGTTTTTCTTTAACATTGATTCGCTCGATAAATTATTTGAGTATTATTGCTTGGCTAGAATTTTAAATTGCACAAAGCAAATGAATTTTAGACACGCAGACATTAAGGACAAGCAATTCTTTTATCCGACAACAAACAATGTTTTTCAAAATGAAAGCACTATATTTAATACATTTTATCGCGAAAAAGATGGAGTCCTTCTAACTATATATTTTCAGCCTTTAATATACAGGGGCAAGGTTTTAAATGATCTTGATTTAATACGTACAACTGGCGTTGGCGATAGCTTTACAAATTTTAATAAGACAGGAAATTATTATTCGCCAGATTTCATTCTAAAATTTGAAGGCAAAGAGACGAAGTATTTGATTCTTGATGCAAAGTATCAAACGAGGAATACAATTTTGCGTGGGCATATGGATCAGGTTATTTCTAAATATTTTAATCAAGTTAAAAATATAAATGGCAAAAGAAATCAAATGGTTTATGTGTTACAAGGTAGAGTTGATGAAAACACGAACGATACTTGGTTTTATGAGAACGTTGAAGGTGATATGATAGAAAATTTTTATAGTGATTTTGGAATTTTTCAATATAGTCCAGATCAAGTTAGAAATTTTTCATTTGCTAAACTCATAGAAAAGATGATTAACGAAGTTAAATAAAAATATTAAAGCCAGCAATTAAATTTGCTGGCTAATTTTATGTATAAAAAAACCCGCTACGTGGCGGATTTTCTAAAAACAAAACAATAGGATACTTATATTATATCAATAGTTTTAAAATACAGGTTACATAAAAGTTAATATTAGACCATATTATATTACAGTTCTTTTACAAAAATATTTTTTATGAATAATAAAATTATTTTTAATTAAAACTAAGTGTAACATGAGAAAGCGTAATCTCTAATCCTTTACATTTACAGGGCTTTTGTGTATAATAATTGTATATAGGCTTATGCCAATACATTATAAGGAAGTGTTTTGATGAAAGAATTAGACAGCAGATATAACCCTCATGATTTTGAAAAAAGAATTTATGATGAGTGGGTTAAAAACGATTTATTTTCGCCTTCTGTAAATGAGGGCGGTAAACCATATACAATTATGATGCCACCACCAAATGTAACGGGTAATTTGCACATAGGCCATTCTATGTATACATTACAAGATATTTATATTAGATTAAAGAGAATGCAAGGATATCAAGCGCTATGGTTGCCTGGTACAGACCACGCAAGTATAGCAACTGAATCTCGCGTTGTAAATAAAATTAGAAAATCTGGAAAAACTAAAGAAGAGCTTGGACGTGAAGGCTTTTTAAAGGAAGCTTGGGATTGGACGCATGAACATGGCGGTACAATTGTCGAACAATTAAAAAGCACAGGTTTTAGTTGCGATTGGGATAGATTAAAATTTACCCTTGACGATAATATGAGTCACGCTGTATATACTGCGTTTAAAATGATGTATGACGGCGGATTTATTTATAAAGGCGATAGAATTATAAATTGGTGTCCTGATTGTAAAACTGCAATTTCAGATGCCGAGGTTGATCATATTGATACTGAAAGTAAAATCTGGGAGATAAAATATCCATACGCTGATGGCACAGGTGCAGTCGTTGTTGCTACAACAAGACCTGAGACTATGCTTGGTGACTTGGCGGTTGCAGTTAATCCAGATGATGAAAGATACAAAGCAATTGTTGGCAAAAAAGTTATTTTGCCGCTTTTAAATAAAGAAATTCCTGTAATATCAGACAGTTATGTTGATATGGAATTTGGAACAGGCGTTGTAAAAATCACACCATCGCATGACCCTAACGACTTTGCAGTTGGAGAGCGTCATAACCTTGGACAACTTACTGTAATCGATGAGTCTGCACATATGAATGAAAATGCTGGCAAATATGCTGGCATGGATAGATATGAAGCAAGAAAAGCAATTCTTAATGATTTAAAGAACGAAGGATTACTTGTAAGCGAAAAGAAACACGATAATGCAGTGGGTCATTGTAGTAGGTGTAAGACTGTAATCGAGCCTTTAATCAGCAAGCAATGGTTTGTTAAGATGAAGGAATTGGCTGCTGATACTCTTGATGCATTTGAAAAGGGTGAGCCAAAATTCTATCCAGATAGATTTGGTAAGATTTACAGAAATTGGTTAGAAAATTTAAACGACTGGTGTATTTCACGTCAATTGTGGTGGGGACATCAAATTCCTGCTTATTACTGTGACGATTGCGGTCATATAATGGTAAGTGAAACAAAAGTTGAAAAATGTGAAAAATGTAATAGCACACATGTTCATCAAGATCCGGACACACTCGACACATGGTTCTCATCAGGATTGTGGCCATTTGCAACATTGGGTTGGCCAGATACAAATGCTGAAGATTTCAAAAAATTCTTCCCTACAGATTTGTTGATAACGGGATTTGATATAATTTTATTCTGGGTAATTAGAATGACGTTTATGTCAAAATATTTCTTGGATGAAATTCCATTTAAGGATGTTTTGATTACAGGACTTGTTCGTGATTTGCAAGGTCGTAAAATGAGTAAATCTCTTGATAATGGAATTGATCCGCTAGAAATCATTGACAAATACGGTGCAGATGCATTGAGATTTAACATGGTTACTGGTAATTCACCAGGAAACGATATGAGATTTGATGAAAAGAAAGTCGAAAATGCAAGAAACTTTGCAAACAAGGTTTGGAATGCAAGTAGATTTTTGTTAATGAATATTGGAACTCATAATTCAACAGATTTTGATGAATCAAAGTTAACCGCAAAAGATTTCTGGATACTTGAAAAATTAAATGACGCAATAACAACTGTTGATAAAAATCTATCGAAATATGAAGTTGGACTTGCGGCAGAGAGAATTTATTCATTTATATGGGAAGATTTGTGCGATTACTACATTGAATTTACAAAGAGCGATTTGTATGGAGATGACGAGGACAGAAAGTCTGTTACAAAATCAGTTTTATTGTATGTACTTGAAAACAGCTTGAAGTTATTACATCCATTTATGCCATTTATTACAGAAGAGATTTATCAATCACTTCCTAACGCTGATGGATATATAATGGTAAAGTCTTGGCCAAAAGCAATTGAATTAAACGATAAGAACAACAGTGTTTTTGTAATTGAAAAGATCAAAGACTTGATTAGAGAAGTTAGAAATGCAAAGGCATCAAGAAATATCGATCCAAGCAAGAAATCTGAATTAATTTTGGTAGGAAACGACAAATTGATTGATGATGTTATCAAAAACAAAGATATGATTATGCCTTTAATTCAAGTTACCGACATTATCAAAACAGATGAAAAATTAAATCCAAGCGATTATTTGTTTATGAGCTTGCCTGAATTTGAAATGTATATGCCGCTTAAAGAACTTATCGATTATAATAAAGAAAAAGAAAATCTTGAAAAGAAAATCAAAGATTACAATGCCGAAATAGAAAGACTTGACAAAAAGCTTTCTAATAAAGGTTTTGTAGATAAGGCACCAGAGGCAGTTGTAGAGAAAGAGCGTGAAAAATTAAGAGATTATAAATCACTATTAGACTCAGCAACGAAATCACTTGAAGAAATAAAGAGGGTATTATGATAAAGAAAGTTTTATTTTCAAAAGAGCAGATACAAGAAAGAATCGACAAAGTAGCCGAAGAAATCAATGAATATTACAAAGGGGAGCCAATTATTGTAATTCCTCTTTTGCGTGGGGGCTTTATGTTTGCAAGTGATCTTGTAAGAAGGCTCGACATGCTTGTTGAGATGGATTTTATTACAACAGCTTCTTATGGTTCGGGCAAAGTTTCAAGTGGAGATGTAAAAATATTTAGTGATTTAAGATCAAACATCGAGGGCAAAAATGTTTTGATTGTTGATGATATAATTGATTCGGGTCACACATTAAAATTTATAAAAGACTATATTGCAATTAAAAAACCAAAGTCTTTAAAGATTGCTACAATGCTTGATAAACCTTCACGTAGAACCCAAGACGTAAACAGCGATTTCGTTGGGTTTGAAGTTGACGATTTATTTATTGTGGGCTATGGTCTTGATTATGAAAATAATTATAGAAATATACCATATATTTTCGCATTTGTAGAAGAGGACGAATATGATAAATAAAAAAATGCCAACAGCGGTTGCCGGTTCTATTGTCTTTGTGCTTTTGACAATTTTATTCCTGACATTAGGTGGGCTTACTCAATTCCTGAATGTCTATTTTGGAATATTTTTTACAGAGGCAATTATACTGGGATTAACAACTGTTTTAATATGTAAGTATAAAAAGTACGATTTAAGGGAGACGCTTGGTCTTAACTTACCATTTAGAGGTACTTTATGGAAAGCGTTTTTCATTGCAATTTTATCGTATCCACTGATGGTTTCTTTGAATGGGATTTATCTTTCATTTGTAGAAAAGTTTATAAAAATACCGTCAGACATAGGAGTGCCATTGCCAGATAGTTTTGGCAAACTAATAATAAGCATATTTATGTTTGCAGTTTTGCCTGGTATTTTTGAAGAGCTTGTATTTAGAGGATTTTTATTTAGAGCCTTTGATAGATTTAAACCAGCAAAACAAATCATAATTACCGCAGTTTTATTTTCGATTTTTCATTATAATCCGGTAAATGTAGTTGGACCATTGTTGATGGGACTTACATTTGGATATATGAGGCACAGATCAAATTCGCTGCTGCCAAGCATGATTGCACATACAACTAATAATTCGATTGCAATGATTATTGGATTTGTAGCAAATAATACTGCAGGAGTTGATATGGATGCAGATCCTGATATGGCACAAATTGAAGCAATGCTTGGTGATGCAAAGATAATGATAATTGTGATGACAATTGCATTATTCGCACTTATCGTATTTTGCTTGTATAAATTATTAAGAAAGTATCCTGATTATAGTGAAAGAATTTCAAAAATAATTGAACCAGATAAAAACGAAAAGACAGCACTGTTATTGATGATGTTGTTCGCAATAATTTTATTTGCAATAACATTTGTTTTATTCTCACACAAATTTTAAAAGCGTGGATTAAATCCACGCTTTTTGCTTTAAATCAACTATTTAAAATAATATCTTCAAAAAATTTGTAATTGTCAATTAACTTATCTTCTTCAGGAATATAGCTTGCACCAATAACTTCATCTGGATTATATTCTTCTTTAATTTGTTTCCATATACTTCTTGCTTCATCAATATCGCCCTCGATTGATAAACCTTTTGAAGTTCTTAGTACGAATTTTTCCATAGATGTAAGTTCAGGTTCATTATCTGGATCTAGCTTTAGGAATTCTTTGCGTTCTTGTCTGATGATTTGCAGTGAAATATTTTTTGCATGTTCTTTTAATATTTCGGCTTCAGATTTTGTCTTTGCAATATTAACCGATGTGCCCAGCATTACATAAGGCCTTTCAAGATATTTTGATGGCTTAAATTCGCTTCTGTATATATCAAGAGCATATCCAATTGTATGTGGAGCAAAATGCCCAGCAAATGAATATGGAAGACCAAGCTCAGCTGCAATATGTGCAGATGTCTCTGATGAGCCTAGAATTGTAATAGGAATTTTGCTACCAGCTCCTGGATACGGTGCAACTTTTAAGTCCCAAGCTTCATCACTCATATATAATTGCATTTCTTCTATTGCTTTTGTGAAATCTTCTCGTCTGTAAATATTTCTATAAATTAATTTGGCAGTCTCAATATCAGTTCCAGGCGCACGCCCTATTCCAATGTCGACACGTCCAGGGAAAAGTATGTCAAGCGAAGCGTATCTTTCGACAACTTGAAAAGGCGTATGGTTAGGAAGCATAACACCACCTGCACCAACTGTTATTCTATTTGTGTTATGAAGCA